>JBFEKH010000159.1:0-4103 GCA_041552775.1 Allopontixanthobacter sp. | reverse complement strand
GTATTCGCCCTTGCGGCCGCGCACGACCGGCGCGAGCAGATACAGCCGCGTGCCTTCCGGCAAGGTCATTACCCGGTCTACCATCGACGAGACGACCTGCGCCTCGATCGGCTTGCCCGTCGCGGGCGAGTAAGGAATGCCAACCCGCGCCCACAGCAGCCGCATGTAGTCGTAAATCTCGGTCACGGTTGCCACGGTCGAGCGCGGATTGCGGCTGGTGGTCTTTTGCTCGATCGAGATTGCGGGTGACAACCCGTCGATATGTTCGACATCGGGCTTCTGCATCATCTCCAGAAACTGGCGCGCATAAGCGCTCAGGCTCTCGACATAGCGTCGCTGCCCTTCCGCATAGATCGTATCGAACGCCAGGCTCGATTTTCCCGAGCCGGACAGGCCGGTGATCACGATCAGGGCATCGCGCGGCAGATCGATGTCGATGCCCTTGAGGTTATGCTCGCGCGCACCGCGGACGGAAATTTTGGTTAGTGCCATGAAGGGTATTTGTTCCGCAAATGTTCCAGCATGTCAAGCTGGCTGTATAGATGGAGGCTGGTTCGCCGAAAGGCTTGGCTACCACGAATGTGTGCTGGACCATTTATGGGGGACCCATTGCGCAATCACAACCAGTTGGCATGCAAATTTCCTCGGCAGGACATGACCCGAAAAAATTTTCATCAAGGCTGGAAATACCTGGAACCATGACCCGAAATCTGCGTAGATCCGGTGTCGCACACAGAGCCGTCAGGCCGGGCGAAACCAGCACTTTCGCTTCGCCACATGGGCGGCTTAACAAGGAAAGGAGCTCTACAATGGCATTTGCATATCTAACCCCATTCCCCGCCAGCGCACTTTCAAGCGGAGTTCGCGGCTCGGGATCGATTTTCGACCTGCACCGGCAAATGAACCGGATGTTCGACGATTTGCTCAACGGCACGGAAGCGAGTGCATCGAGTGCCGGCATCACCCGGTGGCCTTCGCTCGATATCCGGCAGGATGACCATCGGATCGAAATCTGCGCCGAACTGGCCGGGGTCAACCGTGACGACATCTCGATTGACGTCGATGACGGAATGCTGACAATTTCCGGCGAAAAGAAGATGCGCCGGGATGATGAAAACGGCTATTCCGAGCGGGTCTATGGCCGCTTCGAACGCCGCGTCACCCTGCCCTCCAACGTTGACGAGGACGCGGTCGAAGCGGATCTGGAAGATGGCCTGCTGACCATCACCCTGCCGCTGGCCGAGGAGCGCAGCCGCGGGCGAAAAATCCAGCTCGGCTCGGGCAAATCCAAGCGCAAGAACGATGCGGAAGGCCGCCTGATCGAAGGCAAGTCCGACACATCGGGCAAGAAGGCCAGGCAGCGCGAAACCGAACACGCGTGAGCCGCGGCAACGGGAATGGAGAGTGGCTGACAGCCCTCTCCATTCCCGGCCCAAGGCAGCCCCCGACCAAAAGGGCCGATGGAAGGGCCGCTTATAACATTGACCAATAATTGCTGATCGCTGCCGCTTTCGCCATGCTGGAAAGGCGGCGACCTGTGTAACTCACTCAAATGATTGCGTATATCCTGCGCACAGGGCGCGGCCAAGAACGGCTGTATGCGCATGGCGGATTTTCGTTCTGTCTGCCGATTGCAGCTTGCCCGGTTGCAATTGTTATCAATCTGTCGTTCAAGCGCGCCTGTTAAAGTACTGACAGACAGGGTGCGCAATTGGGTCGCGCTCCGGAAAACGAGATTTGGAGAAATTATGAAAGCGCAGCTTCTAGCGGCAGCCGCCGTCCTTCCTTTGCTTGCAGGATGTGCAACAATGAACGATCCGATCGAGATGGCGCAGGCGCAGCCTGCCGCCGCCGCAATGCCAGAAGGCACCGGGTATTTCGCGAAAGCCAGCGACTTGCCGCTGCACGCGCCGGATTTCACCAAGATTGCAGACACGGATTACGCCCCCGCTTTTGAGCAGGCGATGGCAATTCATAACGCTGAAATTGCCGCGATTGTTAACAATCCGGCTGCACCGACTTTCGACAATACAATTGTCGCGCTGGAAACCTCCGGCCGGATGGTCGGACGGGTTGCGACGGTGTTTTACGCGCTCACCGGTTCCAACACCAACGACACGCTGCAGGCGATCGATACCGAAATCAGCCCCAAGCTGTCCGCCCACGGTGATGCCATTACGTTGAACCCGGAACTGTTTGCCCGCGTGAAGGCGGTGTATGACAACCGTTCCGCCCAAATGAGTTCGGGGAGCATGACACCGGAAGATGCCAAGCTGCTGGAAGAAACCTACAAGAACATGGTTCACGCCGGCGCGATGCTGACGCCGGTCCAGAAAGAACAGGTCAAGGCAATCAACACGCGCCTTTCCACCTTGACCACCGATTTCTCCCAGCGTCTGATCGAAGCGAACAAGGACAATGCCCTGGTCGTCGAAGACAAGGCAATGCTGGCCGGTTTGTCCGACTCCGAGATCGAAGCCGCGGCCAAGACGGCTGCCAGCCGCGGGATGGAAGGCAAATATGTGATCGCCCTGCAGAACACCACGCAGCAGCCGATCCTGCCGAGCATGGAAAACCGTGGCTTGCGTGAAAAGCTGTTCACGCAGAGCATCCACCGCGCCGATCAAGGCGGCAAGAATGACACCCGCATGCTGATCGCGGAAATCGCCAAATTGCGGGCCGAGAAGGCTGCTCTATTCGGCACGCCTGACTGGGCGACCTATGCGATGTATGACCGGATGGCGCAGAACCCCAAGACGGCGATCGACTTCATGAACGCAATGGTCCCTGCCCTCGCCGCAACCCAGCGCGCAGAAGCAGCGGTACTCAATGCCGAAATCAAGAAATCGGGCGGCGATTACACGGTCAAGCCGTGGGATTGGGACCGTTATGCGGAGAAGGTTCGCAAGGCGAAATACGACCTCGATGAAAGCGCGACCAAGCCCTATTTCGAAGTCACCCGGACGCTGGAAGATGGCGTGTTTTTCATGGCGGAAAAGCTGTATGGCCTGACCTTCGCAAAGCGCACCGATCTGCCGGTCTATCACCCCGACGTGTCGACCTATACCGTGTTTGACAAGGACAAGAGTGTTCTCGGCATCTTCTATTTCGACCCGTTCCAGCGCGACAACAAGCGCGGCGGCGCGTGGATGTCGAACTTCGTCGACCAGTCCTATCTGTATGACACCAAGCCGGTGATCTACAATGTGCTGAACATCCCCAAGGCACCCGAGGGCGAACCGCAGCTGGTTAGTTTCGACAATGTGGAAACGATGTTCCATGAATTCGGCCATGCGCTGCACGGTTTCTTCGCGGACCAGAAATACGCCAGCCTGTCCGGTACCGCCACGGCGCGCGATTTCGTCGAATATCCCAGCCAGGTCCACGAAATGTGGGCGTCCGATCCAGTGGTGCTGGCCAATTACGCCAAGCATCACCAGACCGGCAAGGTGATCCCTGCGGAACTGATCGCCAAGATCGATGCGGCATCGAAATTCAACCAGGGTTATGCGCTGGGCGAAACGATGGAAGCCGCCTTGCTCGACATGAAATGGCATTCGCTCAGCCCCGAAGCTGCCGCGGCGATCGACACGCCTGAGAAGGTCAATGCCTTCGAACGCAAGTCGCTGACCGAACTGGGGCTGGAAGTGGATCTGGTGCCGCCGCGTTACCGCAGCAGTTATTTCAGCCACATCTTCTCCGATCCGACCGGTTATTCGGCAGGCTATTATTCCTATCTGTGGACCGAGATGCTGGACCGCGACAGCCGCAAATGGTTCCGCGAAAATGGCGGCCTGACCCGCGAAAACGGCGACCATTACCGCGCCACCGTGCTCAGCCGCGGCGGGACGATGGATTACTTCGAAATGTTCCGCAATTTCGCGGGCCGAGAGCCGGACGTAACCCCGATGCTGGAAGCCCGCGGACTGGTAGCCGCAAAGAAGTAAATTGATCGAAAGCTTAAGAAGCCCCGCCCCTCAGAAGAGGAGCGGGGCTTTTTTTGGCGACCGCCCAGCCCACATGTCCAATCCAATGGATGACAAACACCCAAAACTCGCCCCGCAACCGGGCAGGAATTTGACTCCCTCTTCAATAATGTGGTC
>JBFEKH010000158.1:0-4114 GCA_041552775.1 Allopontixanthobacter sp. | reverse complement strand
CCGTAAATTCCCGGCAGGCGAAATACCCGTGCGCCGCGTCCAAGCCATTTCAGATCCGCCTCGGCGCGGGCAGTGCGGCGGCCAGAGCCAGTTTCGGCGCTTTCATCGACCCACGCGCCGCCGGCATCGCCGTACACGCCGGTCGAGGATAGATAGCCCAGCCATTCCTGCGAGAGATCGGTACCGTAGCGGCCCAGAACGTGATCAGCCCCGTGGTCAGTATCATCGGCTGGCGGGACGGAAGACAGCACATGGCTTGCCCGGGTTAGGGCGTCACGAACCGCCGCGCCGTCGCGGAAATCGACATCGCCCGCGCTGCCCGTAGCCTCCACCACCCAACCGCGCCCGCGCAGGTCGGCAGCAATGCGCGAGGCAGTGTAGCCCAGACCGAATATGAACATATGTGCCATGCGTGCGTTGTAGGCATTGGAACAGCAAAGGAAAGCACCTAGAAGGCACCCATGGATATTGCCCGCACCCCGTCCGCCACGAACAGCAACCCTGAGATGGCTGACGCTGCAACCGAGCCCAAAAGCCCGGCGGTGATCCGGCGCACCGATTATCGGCCCTTCGCCTGGCTGGTGCCCGAAACGAAACTTGCCTTCGATCTGGGGCTTGAGAGGACAAGGGTTACTGCAACGCTGACCGTAACCCGCAATCCGGCGGCAGAAGCTTCCCCCACCATCCTGCTGAATGGCGACGGCCTGGTTCCATTGTCCGTGATGGTCGATGGCGAGATGACACCCAGCTGGACGGTGCAGGAAGGCAGTCTGATTGTCTCGCTTCCAGGTGGCAGCCATGAAATCACCGTGGTGACCGAAATTGACCCGTCAGCCAACACCCAGCTGATGGGCCTGTTTGCTTCGGGCGGGATGCTGTGCACCCAGTGCGAAGCGGAAGGGTTCCGCCGGATCACCTTTTTCCCCGACAGGCCCGATGTCCTTTCGACTTATTCAGTGCGCATGGAAGGCCCCAAGGCCCGGTTCCCCGTACTGCTGTCCAACGGCAACATGGTTGCCAGCGGCGAAGGCGCGGAAGGGACCCATTGGGCCGAATGGCACGATCCATGGCCCAAGCCGTCGTACCTGTTCGCGCTGGTCGCCGGTGATCTGGTGGCAAACTCGGATAGCTTCACCACGGTTTCAGGCCGCGAAGTGGCGCTCAATATCTATGTTCGCGATGGCGACCTGCCGCGCACCGACCATGCCATGTCCTCGCTCAAGGCATCGATGAAATGGGACGAGGAAGCGTTCGGCCGCGAATATGATCTCGACCTGTTCAACATCGTTGCGGTGAGCGATTTCAACATGGGAGCGATGGAGAACAAGGGCCTCAATATCTTCAACACCAAATACGTGCTTGCCGATACCGAGACCGCGACTGACGGCGATTACGATGCGGTCGAAGGCGTCATCGGGCATGAATATTTCCACAATTGGTCGGGCAACCGGATCACCTGCCGGGACTGGTTCCAGCTGAGCCTGAAGGAAGGCTTCACCGTCCTGCGCGATCAATTGTTCAGCCAGGATATGCAGGGTGAAGCGGTCAAGCGGATCGAGGACGTACGCGTGCTGCGCTCTGTCCAGTTCCCGGAGGATTCCGGACCGTTGGCGCACCCGGTCCGGCCCGACAGCTTTCAGGAAATCTCCAACTTTTACACCTCGACGATCTACAACAAGGGCGCCGAAGTCATCAGGATGATCCGCACGATGGCTGGCCCCGAAGCGTTCCGGAAAGGCACCGATCTCTATTTCGATCGCCATGACGGCGAAGCCGCAACCTGCGAGGATTTCGTCAAGGCGATGGAGGACGGGACCGGACTCGACCTGACCCAGTTCCGCCTGTGGTACAGCCAGGCAGGCACGCCGTGGATCGATGTGCGCCTGTCCCATGAAGGCACCGCCGCCACGCTCCATCTCAAGCAGACCGTACCCGCTACGCCGGGTCAGCCGGACAAGGCGCCTATGCCGATCCCGCTGCGGATTGCCTTGTTCGACCGCGACAGCGGCAAGCATGCGGACGAACAGCTGGTCGTGCTGGACAAAGCTGAAGACCACTTCTCTTTCGAAGGTTTCGCGGCCGCACCGATCCTGTCCATCAACCGCAGTTTTTCAGCGCCAGTCACAATCCACCGCACGATTAGCCGCGAGGAACTGGTGTTCCTTGCCGCCCGTGATGATGATCCCTTTGCCCGTTACGAAGCGATGCAGGATCTGGTGGTTGGCCACCTCACGCTCGCCGCTGGCGAGGGACTGGATGACGCCGCACGCGATGCGGCAAGGGCGGATATTACGTCTGCCCTGCGCGCGGTCCTGATCGATCCGGCAATAGACGATTCGATGCGCGGCGAGCTGATGATGCTGCCCGGCCAGACCTATCTAGCGGAGCAGCTACCCATTGCCGATCCCGCCCGTATCCATGCGGAGCGTGAAGGCCTCAAGGCTTGGCTCGGCACGCAGCTGTCAAGCGACCTGGTGCAGCTCCATGCCCGTGTCAGCGCGGTGCCTACATCGCTCGACGCCGCAGCCCGCGGTGCGCGCAAGGTCAAGACGCAGGTTCTGGTCTACCTGGCAGCAGGCGACGCGGCGGCGGCATCGGACATGGCCGGCGCGCAATATGACGCCGCCAAAACCATGACCGACCGCCAGGGCGCGCTGATGGTGCTGGCCGGAATGGACAGCGCCGCACGGACCGACAAGCTGATCGACTTCTACCGCCGCTATCAGGGCAACGATCTGGTGATCGACAAATGGTTCGCACTGCAGGCGTCTTCGCTCCACCCCCATGCGCTGGAGCATGTAAAGGCGCTGGCGGATCACCCCGACTTCACCCTGCGCAATCCCAACCGCGTGCGGTCGCTTTACATGGCGTTTGCTGGAAACCCGCAGGCGTTCCATGCTGGCGATGGCGAAGGGTACCGGATGATCGCGGACCTGATCATGGCGCTCGATCCGATCAATCCGCAGACGGCGGCGCGCTTTGTCACCCCGCTGGGCCGCTGGCGGCGGCTGGAGCCGGGCCGCGCTGAATTGATGCGGTCGCAGCTGGAACGGCTGGCCGAGGCTCCGACCCTGTCGCGCGATACTTCAGAACAAGTGACTCGCAGCCTTGGCTAACCAGGTTGAAGTGATCCGCGCCGCCGTGCTCGATGCAGTGCCTCACGGCTTTCTTGGCCGCCGCGGGGGTGTTTCGACCGGAGTTGTGGCAGGCCTGAACGCAGGTTTGGGCGCGAAGGACGATGATGCAGCCGTTGCCGAAAACCGCCAGCTTGCAGTTGCTGCAATCATGCCCGGCGCGGAATTGGTTACACCCTTTCAGGTGCATTCACCCGATGTCGTCATTGTCCGCGAGGCATGGTCGCTAGATGATCGCCCGCGCGCCGATGCGCTGGTCACCAATCGGCCCGGACTTCTACTTGGCATTGTCACCGCGGATTGCGCGCCAATACTGCTCGCAGACAAGGCTGCTGGCGTGGTCGGCGCGGCCCACGCCGGCTGGCGCGGGGCGCATGATGGAGTGATCGCCTCGACAATTGCCGCGATGGAGCAATTGGGCGCGGTGCCTGCAAGGATTTGCGCCGCAATCGGGCCGTGCATCGCTCAGGCGAGTTACGAAGTGGATGACACTTTCCGTGATCAATTCGGGCCGGAATCCGACGGGTTCTTCGCCCCGGGCAAACCCGGTCACTACCAATTCGACCTCGAAGCCTATGTCGCCCACCGCTTGGCTGACAGCGGAATTGGTGCGGTCGAACCCCTCGGCCTGGACACCTATGCGGACGATGCCCGCTTTTTCTCCTACCGCCGCGCTACCCACCGGGGCGAGGACACGTACGGCCGCCAGATCAGCCTGATTGGTCTCCCGCTTTGACGGTGCAAATGCCCGGACCGGTTACGTTACGGAACAGGGCCGTTTGAGTCCTGTCCTTTAGTCCATGTTGCTGCGCAGCGCCGTCAGCAATAAAAATTGTCACCGGACTATTGCGGAAAACCGAACGGGCCGTGCCAAAAAGGCGGTTGGCAGGGCGGGCAATCAAGGCTATCAGCGCGCCCAAACCGGCGATGGGCACCGATTTTTCGATACCCGCCCAACCGGCTGCAAAACGGGGCTCCAT
>JBFEKH010000157.1:0-4194 GCA_041552775.1 Allopontixanthobacter sp. | reverse complement strand
TATGACGGGGCCAAAGGTCACCGACCAGTAGCACCAATGCGAATGTCAATAGAATTGGAACAACAAAGGGGAGCATCAGCATGGCAAAGAAACCTGCTGGCATAGCTCCGCTACGAGATCCCGTACTCTTCATCGCGCCATACTAGCGCAAACATTGCTAACAATTCCCTCGCTCGATCACTAGCTCGCAAACCAAGATTTCCTGCGCCGCTGCCCAAATCGTTCGCGCTTGACCTATATCAAGAACGTCTCGTCCTCTCGCACCGGCGCTCCCAAGCAGGAGCCTGGAATAATCCACGGAGGTTTTGGCGTCTCCCCTTCTGGGCGGTCCTTTGATTCTTGCTGTTTATTGGAAGACCGTAAAGTGAGAACAGCCGCAAAATTCTGGTCAATGGCCGGAGGCATGGCCGCTGTCGCTGGGATTGCAATGTGGCTGCCTGACCGCGCTACAGTAGCAGTCGATCACCTCGATCCGACTAGCCGAACCAACGCATCTGTGCATGCTACTCCAGACCGCGCGGCGGATATCGCAGATGTCTATGCTTGGCATCCTGATGCCGAGATTAATCTGGTCCTCACCTTCGCGGGTCCGCAGGCGACAAATCGGCCTGCAACATTTGATCCAGATGTGCTCTTGATGGCGCGGCCGCCCATCAAGCATTTCGTGCCAGTTTCTTTTATTACATCCCTCAAAACGTCATCTCTAGCTCGATTGATGGCGCTGGATTTCCTGACCAAGTGAAGCGGTAGCGTGAATGTTTGCGAACATTGTTCACCAGTGCGGGGCGGAAACATGCGAGGCAAATTCCCCCCTCGTGGCGAACGCTAGGGTAAAGTATGCCTGCTGAGCCGCCTTGTAGCAGCAGCTCGTTCAAATCCTGTGCAGCCACATAACTTTCTGGATCCAGACAATCGGCAAACTCGGCTGCTTCGGTTATGTCGTGAAACTCACCGCCAAAATCGGCGAGGTAGTCGTCATATGTGATGGTTTCATCGGTCCAATCAATTTCAGCGAGCTCGACAGACTTGTGAAAGGCGATTTCGGCCTGTGAAGTTTCAAGCTCGAAGCCGGCATACCAAGCTCCTCGTTCGGGACTGCTGAAGCGACTGCCTAGCGGATTTGCGTGGGTGAAAGCGGCGTTTACGATCCGGTAGTAAGAGATACCAAAAATGAGTTCGTCGATTCCTATACCGGGCTGCAGGTTGTTCTCGGCAAGAAGGCGGTCGTTCGTCGCGTGATCTAGATCAAATATCGCTTGCAAGTGATTGTCGTCGTCAGCGATCCGCGTGAGTACACTACCCCCATCTTCGCTGTACTTTGATGGGATCAATCGATGAGTGTCGTCCTGGCGCAGCTTAGTGAGCCTCGGGAGGGTCAATGTCCGCCCCGTCGTGCATCTAAGAGCCTTCGAACAGTTTGAAAGGCGGGAAGGCCTCCGCGAACCATATAAACGAGCGGAGTGTCGCCACCGAAAATACGGTTCTTGTTGGGCAGCTTGATCCATTGGTCTGCGAGGTTTTCACTGTAGAGAATGTTCAATGCTTTAAAGATACCCACCAGATACGAAATCCGGCGTAGTCTGTCTTCATCGAGGGTGCGGTCAGGTTTCTTCTTGAGTGCATAAAAAGCACCATTCGATATGTCGCCTAGAAGCAATCGCGCATCGGTATCCTTGATCTCCCACCGCTCCATGATGTTGAAAAAGGCGCGTATCGCATCCGAACTGAGCCGGTCACGTTCCTTGCGCTCAGAAAGATCGATCAGAGGTGCCGGATCTCTGCGAGTGGCTGGATATGCTAGCCGAACGGACATTGTAACACTCCATTCCTGGAGAAATTATTACTCCATATATGGATAATGTCAATCTTGCTTTATCGCTAGGCGCGCCGACCTACTGTCGCAGAGCGCGTTCCCCGAACCCCGCTCTATGACTGCGTCGGTTTACCTCTCGCAGGTAACCTTGATACATTTGTTCAGGATGGCCGGATCGTTGCGGCGGGACTGGTACTGATAGGCCGGCCGATCAAAGTGCAGCGCTGAACATGCCCTGCGGTTTGTCACCTGCCAGTCTTGGGGCGCTCCGTGGATAAATTCCCGCTTCCCATCCGCCCTTGATACAATAGAAAACTCTAACCAAAAATGGGCCAGATTTCAGGCGGTCAGGCAGTCACGTAAGGCACAGTCTCAACTATCGGCCGAATTTTGCGAGCTCACCTGATTTCTCGAAGCCGTCTGGTTCTGCAGTTCTAGCTAACGAGACTACTTCCGCCGTTTGGGCCTGAATTCGATTCCAAATGTCGAGCGCGGCGATTTTGTAGCCTTCCGCGAGTGTCGGATAATTGAAGCTATTTTCAACGAAATAGTCGATGGTTCCGCCAAGATTGAGCACCGCCTGACCGATGTGGATCAACTCGCTAGCGCCCTCTCCAATGATATGCACACCAAGGAGCTTCTTGGTGTTCCTATCGCAGATCAGTTTCAAGATCCCGTAATCCATACCCATAATGTGTCCGCGAGAGGTCTCCTTGAACCGCGCGATCCCGCATTCGTAAGGAATTTCGCGCTCCCGCACTTCATCTTCGGTCAAGCCGACCGATGAAAGTTCCGGCACGGCGTAGACGCCATAGGGATTGAACTGATCATCATTAGCGGCCGCGGTCCCAAATGCATGACAGGCGGCCACCCGGCCTTGCTCCATCGAGACCGAAGCCAAGCTGGGAAAGCCGATAACGTCGCCGGCCGCGTAGATATTTGGTTGGCTGGTCTGAAAAGTCGTCCGGTTCACTTCAAGATGGCCTCGCGTATTGGCTTCGAGGCCGCAGGATGCGAGATTTAGGGACTGCGTGGCGCCAACTCGTCCTGCAGTGAACAGAACGACCTCCGATGCTGCCTGCCTGCCATCTTGCAAGATACAGACGGGCTGGTTCTTCGCGGTAAATCGGATCTTTTCAACCATTCCATTCAGCCGCAGCGCAATCCCGTGATCGCGCATCAAATGAACCAAATTTTCGACTATTTCAGCATCCATGAATTCCAACAGCCTGGGCCGAGGGTCGATCAGGGTAACAGGGACATCGAGAGCAGCAAAAATTGTTGCATATTCGATGCCAATGACCCCGCCGCCAACAACGGTCAGGCTGCGGGGTAATCGCGGATTTAGAATGAAGTCATCGCTATCGAGCACATTGCTGTTGTTGAATGGAATATGCTTAGGACGAAACGGTGCGGTGCCGACCGAGATCAGGATCTTTTCAGCCTCGATGACTTCGCTGAATTTTCTCCCTTCCTCTTCTCGCTCTACTCTTATGCAGTTCGTGCCCTCGAAGCTGCCACGACCAACCATCGTAGAGACACCATTTCTGGCGAATTGGTGTTCGAGAACTGCTACCTCATAGTCGAGCGTACATGACATGCGCGCGACGAGGTCAGCCGAACTGATTTCCCGCTTGGCCCGGTGGCTCAGCCCATAGATGCCCCGCTCGCGCCAACCCGATAAATTTAAGGCCGTCTCGCGCAGAGTCTTCGATGGGATCGTTCCGGTGTGGACTGAGACCCCGCCGACTTTGTTGCGGTCGTCCACAACAAGGACTGATCGACCAAGTTTTGCAGCTTGAATGGCTGCACGCCGCCCAGCGGGGCCGCTGCCCAATACAACGAAATCGAACTTTGCCATACTTTTCAACTCTCCCGGTATTGCATCAGGACGGCTCGGTCCGGGGAAATTGAAGGATGGGTGGAAATATCGGGCGCTTGGCCCAAATCTTTGATTCCCCTCTCACCCCCACAACAAAAGCTCCGCGTTCGCCGGTATCTCGCCCGCTAGCCTTCTGCCCGAAATCTGTAGGGAGGCTAAGCTGACCATCACCAGGCTGGCAGTAAGCCACATGCCAGGCATGCCATGAAGCGGCGCGGTTTTGGGGCGCCAGTTTCGCGACTTCTTATCGGTGCTGAGCATTGCCAGCTTTAGCACCGGCCAAGCTCTACATCCGCGCCGAAACGGCGCAAAATAGGCTGTAGACGGACGCCTCTCGGTGAAAACACGTAAGCGATCAAAACGCGGGAATTAACCAACATTCCTCCAAAGAGCGTGCGCGGCAAGGAGGCGTAACAAATTGGTCACTGCTGAAAACTGTGCTCGAAGAGCGCCGCGGACAAATATGTTCGTAATGGCTGCGATGTCAGCTGGCACTTGC
>JBFEKH010000156.1:0-4296 GCA_041552775.1 Allopontixanthobacter sp. | reverse complement strand
TGGAGGCCCGAGCCGGAATCGAACCGGCGTGCAAGGATTTGCAGTCCTCTGCGTCACCACTCCGCCATCGGGCCTCACCCGTGTGCGCCCCAATGCCTATGCAATGGTACGCGCGGAAGCGGCCAACTAGCGCCTTGGCACCTTCAACGCAATGCCGATTTGCACCCTCGCGCGGCTTTGGCCCAATTAGGGGATAGCGTTCATGGAAAGTTTCGTTATGAAACGTATAAATGAGCATTTCCGAACTTCTCGATCCGATTACCGCTGTCGGTGGGCCGCTGCATTTGCCAGCTGCAGAGCAATGGATGCAGGGGCGGACGCTGTATGGCGGTGCTTCGGCGCTGATGGCCTATACTGCCGCAATCCGCGCTTTCCCCGATTTGCCGCCGTTGCGGGCAGCGCAGATCGGCTTTGTCGCGCCGGTTGGCACAGACATGGAATTGCGGGCCGAAATTATCCGTCAGGGCCGGAATGTCACCCAGGTGCGCAGCGAAATCCTGTGCGAAGGGAAAATAGCGCTCACGGCTTTCTGGCTGTTCGGTGCCGGACGGGACGCAAATGGCCGCCACGAAGCCGCGCCTCTGGCCTCCTTTCCAGGGGATCCGGAAGATGGTGCATTGGTGGAAAACGGGTCGGCGCCCGAATTCCTGAAGCACAATTATGAAGTGCGTCATACCGCCGAACGTATCGAGCCGCGTGCGCCGGTGGTCCGACGCTGGGTCAGGCTGCTCCACCGTTCCAGGCTGGACCCGGTGGAGGAACTGATCCTGATCGGTGACACATTGCCGCCATCGGCGATCCGGATCATGGAACGGCGCGGCCCGATCAGCTCGATCAATTGGTCCTTCAACCTGCTCGATCCTGCTCCCACCACGCGCGCCGGCTGGTGGCTGGCAGAAACTGCCAGTGACCATGTGGATCACGGCTATTCGAGCGAGCGATTACGGCTGTGGAACAGTGACGGCCGGCAAATGACCGCAGGTATTCAGAGCGCCGCCATTTTCGGCTGACTGCTCGGCCAGGAATATCCGGCTCAAACGTCGGAAAATTTCGGCTCCCGCTTCGCCATGCCCGCCATGACGGCCTCGATCTGGTTGGGTGTACGCATGATCGCGTGCTGCTCGATGCTTTCTTCCATCAGAAGATCACTGGTCGAGCGGTCATGCATAGCATTCGACAGACGCTTGGCAGCGCGGATAGCATGCGGATTGCGCGAGGCGATTTCCTGGGCGATGGCGGTTGCGCGGGCATGCGGTTCGGTATCGAGATAGGTCGCCAGTCCCAGCCTCAGCGCTTCCTCGCCGCTGAACTCGCGGTTGGTATAGATCAGTTCGCGCAGGACATCGTCTCGCACCAAGCCGCGCCACAGGGCATATCCGCCCATGTCCGGCACCAGGCCCCATTTCAATTCCATGATCGCCATCCGCGCATCGGGCGCCGCGATGCGGATATCCGCGCCACTGGCGATTTGCATTCCCCCGCCAAAGCAGACACCCTGGATTGCCGCGACTACCGGCACCGGCAATTTGCGCCACTGGGTCGCGACCTGCTGGAACTTGTTTGAATTTCCATAGGTGCGTTCAGTCAGGCTCGGTTCGTCCGACGATGGCTCGCGGCCAAAGCTGGCGGTATCAAGCCCGGCGCAGAAGCTCTTGCCTTCGCCCGACAAGACTACTGCGCGCAGCCCGCGGACCTTTTGCAGGAAATGTCCTGCCTCGATGATGCGGGCAAACATTTCCGGGTCCAGCGCATTCATCTTGTCAGCTCGGACCAGTCGCACCTGCGCTACGCCGAGATCGTCCATCATGATGGATACGCGGTCGTTCTGTGGAAATTGCATCGGCTACACCTGTTCTTGCGTTCAAGGTTTCATCGTTGCCGATGCGCAAGTAGCTGTCCAGATATTGTTGCGGATCGCGGCCTTCATCTTGCATCAACGCGCCGCCCTTTAGTATTGCAGCGGCGCCTGCGTCCAGCAAATACCCGCCTGCAGGATCGGTAGCGATCAGCCAGGACAGGCCATAAACATGAAACTTCGCGCGAACCCTGACCACATGGACTTCGACCCGGTTGGTTTCCGGATCTTGGACGATCCGCCATACCTCGGCCAGCAGCTGGCTGCGGGACAGGCGCTGGCGGGGACTTTCCGCCAGCCGCCACAACAATTCGAACTCGCGCGAATGAAGCCCCAACCAGTCGCCCGCCACATTGCGATCGCGGTGGAACAGGTCGAGCATCACCAGTCCGGTGCGCACGTGGCGCGGCATCATCTGCGTGCAGGCAAGAAATGCGGTGCGCCCCAAACTCGCTCAACCGTCTTTGATCGGGCAACGACGCTGAAATCGCCGTGTCACAGATATCCACCGTGGCGCATCGAGTAAATCTCGTCCTGGGTAAGGATCAAATGATCCAGCAGAACGATATCGAGGCCAGAGGCGATATCGCGCAGCCGGTTGGTGGCGAACAGGTCGTCCCTGCTCGGGCGGCAGCGGCCCGAAGGATGGTTATGGGCAAGCAGCAAGCCGCTGGCACCTAGCGCTAGGGCCCGGCCGAATAACAGCCGCCCCCGCGTTGCAACCGAACCAGGCGAGCCGCGGACCAACACTTCGTCGTAAAGGTAGTGGCCTTCGCCGTCGCAATAGGTCGCGTGGAACCGTTCTTCCACCGCCCCGGCGAAATGGGATTGAAGATAGCGCAGAAAACTGGGGTTTCTCAGCGCTAGCGGGCCGTTCTGATATGGGCCGGACACATTATCCGAACATGGCAAACCGGCATCGCGGGCGGTTTCCACCAGCGGCCTGCCGTCCGGCATACTCTGCGCTGTTAATGGCTGCGCCATTGCACCCCACGCTGCGCGAGTGAAGTTTCCGTCCGGCTGGTCCAGGACTTGTAAGGGCCATATTTTGCCAACCGGCGCCGATGTGCCCACAGACCCAAGGCCTGGACCATAAGCTGAAAATAGGACGGTCCGATATACAGAATCAAATATGCGATCGGTGTCATCCCCTGGGTCAATTCGCGGGCCAGATGGGCGTTGAATGCGATCAGCTGCAGTGCGGCAATCCACAGAGTGTACATCCGGTTCGCACGCAGCGCGATCGCTACCAACACTATCATCGCGACCAGGTCTATCAACGCATGGCCGTAATCAATCGAAGTGAGAGTGGTGAAATTTCCGAAAATCAGATGATAAACACGGTCAGACACTAGGATGCCGACCATGACGCTGGCAACTGCGCGTTCCGGACCCGCCCCCTTCCAAAATGCCAGGAGCGCGAGGGTGAGCAGGACAATAAGTTGTAGTTGATCCCTCAATCCCGGGATTATCTCTGCCATCGCCTCACCCTCGCAAATTCATGCGGCTTCGAACGCGATTTCGCCCGTCGATACCGGAAAGGCCGATACCGGAAGCGGCTGGATTGCAGAACCATTGATATCGGTCAGAACGCCTTCATCGACGCCCGCGTGCTCCCGGGCGACCTTGCTCAGTTCGCTATGAACTCGCAGCAAACTGGTCGACATCGACAGGGCCTGCTGTTCCGCCTGGCACAGGCGCATGATAGCCCGCTGGCCGGCATCGATCGGCACAGCTGGATTCTGCCGTGCCAGCAGCATGGCCTGCTTGAGCTTTGCGCACGCAACCATCGCTTCATCCGACAAAGCTTCTGCTTCGCGGATCAATTTGCGGATATTGCTGGCATCCAAGTTGAGATTGTTGGTCATCCTGAGGGTCTCCGGACCGATCTTGCGGTTTGCCGCGCTCATTCGGCGTCCGCATCACTGGCGAGGGTGACCGATGCCCTGCTGTCCAATACCTCGCTCAAAGAAAGCGCCGCGGAGACGACCAGCACCACTCCGGCAATCATGCCAAAAGCCAAGCCAACCATTACCATGGATCGGTACAGGACGGCATGTTTACCGTCGAGCGCCCCGAAGACGACCACCGGTTCGATATCGTGTGCCCAAGGCGCATCGCGTGCGACCACATGTGCATCGGACAATCGAATCGAACCGGGGTCGTCCCGCTCCGGCAGATCGCTGACATGCGGCTCGTTGTGGACCTGCTTTTTGCTGTATGCAGCATTTCTTAAGGGGGGAGGCGACCGCATTTCCACTGCTTCCCCGCTGCGCGAAACAACCGGAAATTCGTCGGTCTTCCAGACATTAGCGGCCGAAGACGCGCGGCGTTCCACCAATCTGTAGGATTCAACCAGTTCATTCAGACTGCCGGCTTGATAAATGCTTTTCAGGGCCCGGATATGCTGGTTGATCCGGGTTTCAGACACACCCATTTCG
>JBFEKH010000155.1:0-4316 GCA_041552775.1 Allopontixanthobacter sp. | reverse complement strand
AGATTAGCACAATCGGCTTCGATTTGGCCAAGAACGTTTTTCAAGTTCACGCAATTGACGCGAGCGGTAACGTTGTGGTCCGCAAAACGCTGCGACGATCGCAGATGCTGCCGTTCTTCGAGAAGCAGGCGGCGCTGTCGCTGCACCGCTCGCGCGGCCTGCTGATCAGGCAACGCACGCAGCTGGTCAATCTGATGCGTGGCATCCTTGCCGAGCTTGGCATCGCCATCCCGGTCGGGCTCGGAAATGCTTTGCAGATGGCTCGCCAGATCGTCGATGGAGAGGTCGAGCTCGATCTACCGGCAGAAGCAACGGACGTGGTTGTCATGCTGTCGGGGCAAATGCTTCAGCATCACCCGCAAGGAAATGGATGAGATGGAAAAATCCATCCGCTACCTCGTCGGCGAGATGCCAACCCACGAACAATATGTCAGCAAATACTGCCCGGCAACGCCGTTGTGATTGCTCAGACTTTGACAAGGGAACTTCAGGTGTTATCTTATGTCAACCTTGTTTAGCTATCCCAACTTTGGTTATTTCAGTTGGAATGCTTGCGTTCGCAATGTGATTGGAAATATGATGCGGTGGTTCTTGTCCAATTTTCTTTTTGCGCTCGGGGTCTTCAGCGTCTTTGCTGTAACTCCTGCCCAAGCGTATCTTGACGGCGCAACACTTAGTCTGGTTCTTCAGGCAGTCGCTGGCGCTTTCGCGACATTCCTACTTTACGGGAAAATGTCTTTTGCAAGGATCAAAGGCATTTTTAAAAGAACGAAGTCAGATCGCTAGGATCGCTGATGGTGGAGTTTGATGGCGGCTCCTTCCGCGACCCTTCCGGCCGCGTTTTCTGGAATGATGGCCGCATATTTCGGGCTGTCTATCCACTAGGCCAGCAGCCCCTCCGGCAGGCGATCGACAGCGGCGTTCTGCAATCGATGATAGACGATGGCTGGTTGCTGGAAGCAGAGTTGGTTAAGGACGAAACACTCAGGTCAGCCGATCCAGCGGCCGAGTTGATGTTAGAACATCCACCGCTCGATTTCGTTTCTTATCCTTACGAATGGTGCTTTTCGCAACTCAAGGCTGCGGCGCTCCATCATCTCGATTTCCAGCTGGCCCTGCTGGCCAAAGGGTTCACCCTGTCAGATGCGACGGCCTACAATGTCCAGTTCCGCGGCACAAAGCCTGTCTTCATCGATCACCTCTCGATCCATCCTTATGAAGAAGGGGCGCCATGGATCGGCCAGCGGCAGTTCGGGATGCAGTTCCTCAACCCCCTGCTCATTTGGTCAAAAAAGGATATCGCGCCGCTTTCCTGGTACAGGGGTGCTGTTGAGGGTATCGAGCCTGAAGAACTGAACAAATTGCTCGGTTTCAGGGACAAGCTCTCATTCACCGTGCTTGCCCACATCGTCGGACCCGCCCTTGTCGCCAAGCGGCGGGTAAAAGCTGGCATCGAGGGCAAGGAACCCGGGAAGGCGAAGCTTTCCAAGCCAAGGCTCGTCGCTCTACTGACAACCTTGCGCGATTACATCGCCGGCTTGGCACCACCGGGCGGAAAAACAGTGTGGGACGATTATGCCGCGCACAATACTTACGGCGAGGACGACCGGGATGCCAAGTCGAACTTCGTTTCAGAATATGTCCAGAAATTCTCCGCACATCAGGTGTTCGATCTTGGGTGCAACAGCGGCGACTACAGCCTTGCAGCCTTTGATGCTGGCGCTGAAAATGTCGTCGGCTTTGACTTTGATCTTGGCGCTCTTGAACGGGCATTTGCCCGCTTTGACAAGGAAGCCAAACCCATTTTGCCGCTCTGGCTCAATGCGGCTAATCCAAGCCCTGCACAGGGCTGGATGGGCGCGGAAAGGAAGAGCTTCGATCAACGGGCAAACCCGGACATGTTGCTGGCGTTGGCGCTGATCCATCATCTTTGCATCGCCAAGAACATACCGCTCGATATGGCGGTTGAATGGTTGGTAGGGCTGGCACCGACGGGGATAATCGAGTTTCCGTCAAAGTCCGATCCGATGGTGCAACTACTGCTGCGAGATCGAACTGACATCTTCCCGAACTACACCGAAGAAAGCTTTCTGGAAGCTTTGGGTAAGCGGGCAAAAATCGTCGATCAAAGGCGGATTGGCAAGGCCGGACGGCTCATCGTGGCCTACGAACGCCACAAGTAGATGGCCAGCATAATTTCAAAGCTTGGCCGGATACCACTTGCAGGCGTTCTTGTTTCGATCATGGCGTTGCTAGCTTATTGGGGGCAGAACGCCTTTCGCCTCGGCTATGAAAGCGCGTGGCCGTCCATTGCGGCTTTCATTGCCTTGGCGGCCCTCGTGACCGCAGTCCTTAGTTTGATGTGCCGATCCTGGACAAGGGCCGGCATCGCAGCAGGGGCTATTGCGGTATACCTTTTCTATATTGTACTCGTACCAGGCATCTCCAGCCTTGGGCAAGGTGGATTGATTGCAGTTCACATGGGTGCGATTTTTGCTTTGTTTGGCCTGTTCAGACTGCTTCCGAAAGATGAGTTGAAACTGCGGGATTTCGCTGGCCGGCTCAACGCAGTCTTCCTGATTGTCATGTCTATCAGTGCTGCTCAGGTGATTGTTCAACAGATAAGGCTTGAACCATCACGATCTGCCGCTGCGAAGAGCCTGGGTGAGCTCGAAGGCCAGGCCCAAGCCTCCAGCCCGGATGTCTGGCATATCATTCTTGATCGATATCCATCTGCCGAAACGCTTTCTAGCCGCTATGATTTTGACAATCAGCCATTCCTCGACGCACTCGCCAAGCGCGGCTTCAGTATCGGCAGCGGCGCATTCTCGAACTACCAGCGGACTGGACATTCAGTCGCCGCGACGATGAATGGCTCACTCCTTAAGCCTATGTCACAGCCAATGGCGAATTCCCCACAAGACTGGGTGCCGATCTATCGCGCCATGAAAAACGGGGCATCGATCAGGCTATTCAATCGTATGGGGTATGAAACGATTTTTCTGGGCAGCTGGTGGGAGCCGACGCGCGTCAGCAACATTGCCTCCCAATCAATCTCGATTAATGCGATGCCACAACTTTCGAGATTTGCAATCGGGCGCTCTGCGATTGGCTTCTGGCTGCGGACATTGAACCTGCCTTTGCTTGATGACCGAAAAGACCAATGCTCACGTGCTAGCGAAAAATTCTCGCGACTGCGCCAGATTGCCGGCTCGTCCCAACGGAAGTATGTCTTTGCCCATTTTCTCGTGCCCCACCCTCCCTTCGTCCTGAACGCGGATGGAAGCTGTCGGTCTATCAAAGAGGCGAAAGGGTCTTCCAGAAGGGATAATTTCCTTGCTCAAGTGGAATTTTCGAACAGGGAAGCCCTCGACCTGATTGACGCCATTCTGGCAGGACCGCGTCCAGCCTATGTCGTTCTGCACAGCGACGAAGGCCCATGGCCTGAACCATACGTCGGCAATGAACACGGGCTCGGCACCGATCCTGTTCCCGTCCCTTGGACAAAACTCAGCCCGACACAGTTGCGCGAAAAGTTCGGAATATTACTCGCCGTTCGTGACCCTTCTGCCAAAACACCGCAGACCATGCCAACATCACCGGTACAGATTTACCCAGCCCTGCTTCGCGACCATTTCGGATCCAGCCAGCCATTGCCCAAGTCGGAGCATCTCGTGTTCGAAGCTGATGATGAGCTTTATCAATGGGAAGATATCAGCGCGGCGCTCAAAACAAGCGAAGCTGACCTGAAAAACTGACTGTATCCTCCTCATCCTGCCACACAACGAGGTGGAAAGTGCCATGAGACAGGATTTGAAAAGATGAGCGACACGATTCTGGGTGATGCTCCAACCTTCGATAGCATCATGAATGCTATCGGAAGGATCGATCAGGCCTACCAACAGACACGCAAGCGCTGACCTACCAACCTACGCCAGCAGTCCAAGCCGAAGGACGGCGAAGAAACTAACGAAGCCATACGTATCACAGTAATTCATAAACGAGAAACCGGGCCGACCGCGATCGCAGTTCAAAGCTCGCAACAGATAGTCGACCGCCGACGCTCAGTATATAAGGGAAGCAGGCGTGATGAATGACACCCTGAAGTGTTGGATTATGTCACCGTCCGCAGGAATTCGGTTTATCGGACGATCGCAGAGTTCCGTCGGATCCTGTGTTAATGTCAACCGGAGCTAACACTGAGAAGCTAGCCTCGAAGGACATCACCCAGCGGTTCGCGGGTGACGGGATAGCCTGCGTCGTCCGGGATACACAGGAACCGTTGACCGTCTTCATCGGTGATGTGAGGGACGATT
>JBFEKH010000154.1:0-4354 GCA_041552775.1 Allopontixanthobacter sp. | reverse complement strand
CTTCGGGCTCATCGCCACGGCGGGCATGCCTGTCAGCGTCTTGAGCCATTCGGCCAGCTCGTAAATCACCCCGAGCGCGCCCTGCGTGGTGGAACTGGGCGCCATCGGATGCAAATCGGCAAAGCCGGGCATCCGCGCGACTTTCTCGTTCAGCCGGGGATTGTGCTTCATGGTACAGCTGCCGAGCGGAAACAGGCCGAGGTCGATGGCATAATTCTGGCGGCTGAGGCGCGTGTAATGGCGCACGGTTTCCGGTTCTGACAGGCCGGGCAGACCGATATCGGCGGTGCGTTCCAGCCCGCCAAGGCGGTTCGGTGCGGATTTGTCCGGCTCCGGCAGGTCGACGCCGGTGGTGGTCTTGTCGCCGATTTCGAAGATCAGCGCCTCGTCCAGCATCAACGCGCGGTTGCCCGTATGGGTCGCAGGCCCGCCGATCGTCTCGCCGTCTGCTGTCATGGCAGGCTTCCACCCGCTTTTGTTCGGAGCGTTCATGTCAGCTTCTCCTTCAGCGCCGCAGCAAGGGCGTGAATATCTTCCTCGGTCGCGGTTTCAGTCACCGCCACCAGCAAGCCCGCCGACAATTCCGCATGGCCGGGATAAAGCCGTCCGAGCGAGACACCCGCGAGCACATCTTCATCCGCCAAGTCGCGCACGATCTGCCGCGCGTCACAGTCCAGCAGCAGGGTGAATTCGTTGAAGAAGGCATCGTTGAGCAAACGCACCCCTGGCACTGCGGACAGCGCATCGGCGGCGATACAAGCCAGCCGGTGGTTTTCCGCCGCCAGTGCGCGCAGGCCCTTTTCGCCCAGCAAGGTCATGTGGACGCTGAACGCCAGCGCACACAGGCCTGAATTGGTGCAGATGTTGCTCGTCGCCTTTTCGCGCCGGATATGCTGTTCGCGGGTGGAAAGGGTCAGCACGAAGCCGCGCTTGCCCTCTGCATCAACGGTTTCCCCGCACAGGCGGCCGGGCATCTGGCGGACATGCTTGGCATCACGCACCGCGAACAGGCCGAGATATGGCCCGCCGAATTGCAGCCCCACACCGATTGATTGGCCCTCGCCCACGACAATGTCCGCGCCCTGCTCGCCCGGAGAAGTAATCGCGCCCAAGGCGACCGGTTCGGTATTTACCACTACCAGCAGCGCGCCCTTGGCATGGGCAGCATCGGCAATTTCCTGCAAGTCGGGCAAACGGCCGAGGATATCGGGATATTGCACCACTACGCAGGATGTTTCGTCATCGATCCGCGAGATCAGGCCGGCATTGTCGGCCTTGGGCTGGATCGCGGGCTGCGCGTCGGCAATCGTATCGCCGGTGAACTTGGCCATAGTCTTCACCACATTGGTGTAATGCGGATGCAGCGCGCCCGACAGCACCGCGCGCTTGCGCTTGGTCACCCGCCCGGCCATCGCCACTGCTTCCCAGCATGCGGTCGATCCGTCATACATGGAGGCATTGGCCACCGCGCAGCCATACAGCCGGGCGACCTGGCTCTGGAATTCGAACAGCATCTGCAGCGTGCCCTGCGCGATTTCCGGCTGGTACGGCGTATAGGCAGTCAGGAACTCGCCGCGCTGGATGATGTGATCGACGCTCGCCGGAACGTGATGCTTGTAAGCCCCCGCACCGAGGAAAAACGGCACGCTCGATGCGGCAATATTCTCTGCCGCCAGAGCCGCCATGTGCCGTTCGACCGCCATCTCGCTGGCATGCATCGGCAGCCCGCGGATCGGCCCGTCAAGCTGCGCCTCTGGCGGCACATCGACGAACAGCCCATCCACGTCAGGCGCGCCTATTACATTGAGCATTGCCGAACGGTCGGTATCGGTCAGGGGTAGGTAACGCATGCTTGCTCCTTATCCCCTCCTAAGCCGAGGAGGGGCGCAGTCCAGATTAAAGCCCTTCGACGAAGGCCGCATAAGCCTTGGCGTCCATCAGGCCTTCAAACTCGCTCTTGTCGCCGATGGTCAGCTTGAAGAACCAGCCATCTTCTTCGGGCGAAGTGTTGACCAGCGCCGGGTCTTCTTCCAGCGCATTATTGGCTTCCGTCACTTCGCCGGAAATCGGGGCGTATACGTCGCTTGCCGCCTTGACCGATTCTACCACGGCGGCGTCCTTGCCCTTGTCGACCATCGCGCCGACATCGGGCAGTTCGACAAACACGATATCGCCCAATTGTTCTTGCGCATAATCAGTGATCCCCACCGTGGCGGTGTCGCCTTCGACATCGATCCATTCATGTTCTTCGGTAAAGTAACGGGCCATCAGGATTTTCCTCCGCTGTTTGGATTCGGCGCACGATGATAATTGTGTGGTACGAACGGCATCGGCGCGACGCGCGCATCCAGCCGCTTGGTGCGAACTTCGATCTGCAATTGAGTGCCTTCTTCGGCATGGGCAGTGGCAACGTAAGCCATTGCAATCGGATAACCGAGTGTGGGCGAAAAACCGCCCGAGGTGACCCGGCCAATTTGTTTATCACCGGCAAATACAAGCGCACCTTCGCGGGCGGGCATCCGGCCCTCGACGATCAGGCCAACGCGCCTGGTGGCCGGGCCAGCGGAAAGGATCGGCGCGACTTTGTCATACCCTATCCATCCGCCGGTTTCGCGGCGGCTCTTGGACAGAGCGAAGAGCAGCCCGGCGGATACGGGGTCGGTCTCGGTGTCCAGATCATGGCCGTAGAGCGGCAGGCCCGCTTCCAGCCGCAGACTGTCGCGGGCACCAAGTCCTGCAGGATGGACGCGAACGTCCGCCACCAGCGCATCGGCCAGTGCTTCTGCCATGTCAGCGGCAATCGAAATCTCGAACCCGTCTTCGCCGGTATAGCCAGCGCGGCTGACCCACACGAAGCTGCCGTTCCATTCAAACGCGCCTGCGGTCATGAAAGTCAGCGCCCCGGTGCCGGGGATCAAATTTCCGAGCACCGCGCCTGCTTCGGGGCCCTGCAACGCCAGCAGCGCCTGATCGGCATAATGGGTGAGCGTGACCTCATCGGGCAGATGCTCGCGCAAATGGGCGATATCGTCCCATTTGACTGCGCCATTCACAACCAGGCCAAGATGCTGGCCGGTGTTGGTAATGATCAGATCATCCAGCACACCGCCATTTTCATCGAGCAAAAGCGAATAGCGCATCCGGCCCGGCTTCAGAGCGGAGATATCGCCAGGCACCAGCGCCTCAAGCGCTTCGGCGGTATTTTCACCTTCCAGCGACAATTGCCCCATATGGCTGACATCGAATAAGCCGGCATGATTACGCGTCCATTCATGCTCAGCGACGATACCGCCGTGCTCACCTGTATATTGGATCGGCATCTGGTAACCGGCAAATTCGACCATCCGCGCGCCTTGGGCACGGTGCCACGCATCCAGCGGCAGTACCTGCTCTTCGGGCATATCGTCTGGATGGGTTTCGGATTGATCGACTTCGGTTTGTTCGGTGGTCACTCATGATTTCCCGTCAGACATGGCGGCGCATTCTTCGAAAGAAGCACCTTCACCATGCCCCCTCTGTCGGGAATACCTGAGAGTTTTACCTGCCCATCCTTCCGAGAAAGAAACGCGCGGGATTACCCCTTCGGTGAGGCAGCCAACCCTATCTTGGGCCGCTACCTGCTTTCCAGAGTGTCTGCCACATCACGGTCCGTGTGCCTGAGAGTTTCCGGGGCGGTTGCTCCTTCGGCGCCGAGGGCCTGTCACAGCCCCCGATCTCTCCCGTGATCTGGCCGGGGAATCACTTACCCGGCGACAGACCCGGCTTTCGCCCAAGCCGCATTGCAGGTCAATTGCCCTTCTCGTCTTACCGCCAATTAAGCACAATCAGATATACGGCTGACAGGACGATCCAGGCGCCATCGATTGTCTTTAGGCGCCGCGCACCCAACCATATTGCGATCGGGCGGGCCAGAAACCCGCCGAGGGCTGCGCCCGGCCCGGCCAGCAGAACCACTTCCCATGGCATGTGCCCTTCGCCGATGTGCCACATGCTGCCACTTATGACACTGACCGATGAAATGACGCACGCCGCGCCGGTGCAAAGCAAAACCGGATAATGCCGGATGAACAAATACAGTGCGACCAGCTCTCCGATTCCGACTGAAAACAACGCGGTGAGTGCCCCGCCCGGTATGGCAATCAGCAGCAGCACCGCAATGTCTACAGGTTCAAGCTTTCCCCGTTCCGGACGAGAGTGATTAATCGTCCATGTCGCGGCAATCAGCGCCAGACCCAGCAGGATTGAAAATATCTTGTAGCCGACGAGCACCGCATGGGCATCAAAGCTGGTGATCCGTTGAACCACAAGCATGGTTGGCAGCGACAGCGCAAGCACAAGTACCACGACCAGAACG
>JBFEKH010000153.1:0-4388 GCA_041552775.1 Allopontixanthobacter sp. | reverse complement strand
TACTGGCCGCACCTGTCGAGGCGCAGGTCTTGTCGGTCGAGACGTATATGGAGCAATGGGATCCCGCCTCCCGGCAATGGGTCCGGGTGACCCAAGGCGATGCGGCCAAGGCCGAACGCTTTCTGTCAGCGCACACCAAGCCGAGGGCCGCAGCCATCGCCGCCTATGGCCCGTTTCGCGTGCATGACCGGCACAGCGCCTCGTTGGTCGGGGTAACCACTGGCGCAAGCCCGGCCCAGCTGGCAGCCTTGCTGCGCGATTTTCCGGAAATCACCACCCTCCAAATGATCGAGTGTCCCGGCACCGATGATGACCGCGCCAATATGAAGCTGGGGCGGATGATTCGCGCTGCCGGTATTATGACGCATGTTCCGGCGGGCGGTTCGGTCCGCTCCGGTGCGGTGGAATTGTTCCTGGCCGGCGCGAGACGCCAGATCGACAACGGCGCGGAATTCGCGGTTCATTCGTGGCTGGATGACAGCGGCCACCAGCCGCAGCACTTTGCGGCCGATTCGCCGGAAAACCGGCTTTACCTCGACTATTATGCGGAAATGGGCATGAAAGACGCCGATGCCCGCGCATTTTACGACATGACCAATTCGGCGGCGCATGACGATGCGAAGTGGCTCACAGCGCAGGATATGCGCGGATGGATCGGCCAATCTGCCGGGGTTCACACCGGTGTGACAGTGACCGAGACGGGGACCAAAATCGTGCCAGCTCCGGCCATTGCTTATCTTGACTTGGGGGATAGCTTCCCCTAACCGGCGCGCTGCTAGAGGCGGCCTGCTGGTGCGGGCGGCCCTTTTATTTTATTGAGGTTATCATGAAGCGGACTTTTCAGCCCAGCAATCTCGTGCGCGCCCGTCGCCACGGTTTCTTCGCCCGCAAGGCAACTGTTGGTGGACGGAAGATCCTCCGTTCACGCCGTGCCCGTGGCCGTAACAAGCTCAGCGCCTGATTCGATCGGGGCCGTCGATTGCCCTCAATCGGGTGACGACAAAATCGCAGTGCTGACGCGCCGCGCAGATTTTCTTTCCGCAAACCGGGGCCTGCGCGTAGCACGTCCCGGTTTCGTTTTGCTCGCCAACCCGAACGAAGGGAAGGGCAAGCGTTTCGGCATTACCGTCACCAAGAAGATCGGTAATGCTGTGGTCCGCAACCGGATGAAGCGCCGTTTCCGCGAATTACTCCGCGACGCGCTGCCCGGTGGAGGTCTGCCGGATCACGACCATGTGCTGATCGGCCGCGAAGGCGGGATCGAACGGGACTTTACCAGACTGCGCGATGAACTGGCGCGGGCGCTGGCCAAGGCAGCTTCCGGCCAGGGGGATCCGCCGCGCAAACATTTTGGCAAGAATCGCGGCAAGAACGGGCGTAACAAGCCCAAATGAAGCAGGTGCTGATCTGGATTGCCCGCGGGTGGCAGCTTGGTCCGTCGAGGATTTTACCGCCGTCATGCCGCTATGCGCCGTCATGCAGCGAGTATGCGATACAGGCGCTGGGAAAATATGGCGCGATCAAGGGTGGATGGTTGGCGACTAAGCGTATATTGCGCTGCCATCCTTGGGGGGGACACGGGTACGATCCGGTACCCTGATCCGCCCCGTTTTTGAATTCAAACTGACTTACGGGATCCGATATTTTGGACAATCAGCGTAATCTTCTGGTCGCCGTGGTGCTGTGCGGCTTGCTTCTTCTGGGCTGGGACGCCGGGATGAACTGGTTCTATCCGCAGCCTGCGCCCACCACGCAATCGGCCAAGGTCGAAGCCGTCAGCGATGCCGCGGCGCCCGCACCGGGTGAGCGCACGCGCGAAGGCGGACTGACCGATCCCGTCTCAGTCGAGGAAGAGCGCGCCGATCTGGTTACCTCGCTGGCTGCGCCAACGCGGGTCAGGATCGATTCGCCCGAAGTTATTGGCTCGATCAATCTGGTCGGTGCCCGGATCGACGATATCACTCTGAAGACCCATCGCCAGACGGTGAAGAAGGACAGCGGCCCGGTTCGCCTGTTCTCGCCCCAGGGCACACCGGCGCAGCAATTCGCGCAGTTTGGCTGGGTTGGCCAGGGCGTGGCGGTTCCCGATGCCGCGACCGTGTGGCAGGCCACTGCCGGCCCGCTGAGCCAGGACAATCCGGTCACGCTCAGCTGGGATAATGGTCAGGGGCAGCAGTTCCGCATCGCGCTGTCGATCGACGAACATTACATGATCACAGCGCAGCAATCTGTGTCCAACACCGGCGCAGCGCCCGTGGTTGTGCGGCCTTTCGCCACCATCAACCGGACCAGCGCAACCGCCAGCTCCGACACCTGGAACGTTCATTCCGGCCCCATCGGCGCATTTGGCGATTCTGTCACATTCGGCAACAATTACGACGACGTTGCCGAAGAAGGCACGATCACGCCTGA
This sequence comes from Allopontixanthobacter sp., assembly GCA_041552775.1. Classification (GTDB taxonomy): domain Bacteria; phylum Pseudomonadota; class Alphaproteobacteria; order Sphingomonadales; family Sphingomonadaceae; genus Allopontixanthobacter. Next base: position 1,976 of record JBFEKH010000153.1, on the reverse strand, counting down.
AGGCCGGACCGGTTGGCTGGGCTTTACCGACATTTACTGGCTGTCCGCGCTGATCCCTGAAAAGGGCACTGATCCGGCATCCGATTTCCGTTCGCTGGGCCGCGACATTTTCCGCGCCGACATGATTTATCAGCCGGTGACGGTGCCTGCGGGCAAACAAGTCAGCCGGACCACGCAGCTGTTTGCGGGCGCCAAGGAAACGACTGTTCTGGATGATTACGAAGACGCCGGGGTCGCCAAATTCGGCTATTCGATCGATTGGGGCTGGTTTGCCTGGTTCGAAAAACCGATCTTCTGGCTGCTGAGCAAATTGTTCAGCCTGGTTGGCAATTTCGGCCTGGCGATTATCCTGCTGACCGTAGTTATTCGCGCGCTGATGTTTCCCATCGCGCAAAAGGGCTTCGCCAGCATGGCATCGATGAAGGCTATCCAGCCCAAGATGAAGGCGCTGCAGGAACGGTACAAGGACGACAAGCCGAAGCAGCAGCAGGAAATCATGGCGCTGTACAAGAAGGAAGGCGTCAATCCGCTGGCCGGCTGCCTGCCGATGCTGATCCAGATTCCGATCTTCTTCGCGCTGTATAAAGTTCTGATCCTGACAATCGAAATGCGGCACCAGCCGTTCATTCTGTGGATCAAGGATCTGTCCGCGCCCGATCCTGCGATGATCCTCAACCTGTTCGGCCTGCTGCCGTTCACCCCGCCAAGCTTCCTTGGCATTGGCGTGCTGGCAGTACTCCTCGGCCTGACCATGTGGATGACCTTCAAGCTGAATCCGGCTGCGATGGACCCGATGCAGCAGCAGATTTTCAACATCATGCCGTGGATGCTGATGTTCGTGATGGCCCCGTTTGCCGCCGGTTTGCTGGTATACTGGGTGACTTCCAACATCCTCACGCTGGCGCAGCAGAGCTATCTCTATTCCAAGCATCCACAATTGCGGGCGCAGGCGGATAAGGATAAGGAAGACGCCGTCCGGACCAAGGAAAAGCAGGGCAAGACGTGAACGAGTTTGAACCCGCGCCTGAAGCCGGACCCGAAATGACGGCTGACGAAGAGCGCGAGCGGGACCTTCTCGCCCGGCGTGCGGCCAAGCTGTTTTCCGGCCGGGTCGATTTCCTGCTGTCCGCCCCGCAGTTGAAGTACTTGCCCGAACCAACGGTGCCGGAAATCGCGTTTTGCGGACGCAGTAATGTCGGCAAATCGTCGCTGCTCAATGCGCTGACCGGTCGCCGGTCGATTGCGCGCGCATCGGTGACGCCGGGCCGGACGCAGGAACTGAACTTCTTCGAAGTGGGCGAACCCACGTTGTTCCGGCTGGTCGACATGCCTGGTTACGGTTTTGCCAAGGCCCCGCCGGCGGTGGTCGATAAATGGAAGAAGCTGGTCAAAAGCTACCTTCGGGGGCGTCAGGTCCTTCACCGCAATCTGGTGCTGATCGATTCGCGCCACGGCATCAAGGATGTCGACCGCGATATGATGGAAATGCTCGACGGGGCCGCCGTAGGTTACCGTGTCGTGCTGACCAAGGCCGACAAGATCAAGGCCAGCGAACTGGACGCGGTGATCGCAAAGGTCGCCGACGAAATCCGCAAACATCCCGCCGCATTTCCCGAAATGCATGTCACTAGCGCCGAGAAAGGAATGGGCATTCCCGAATTGCGCGCAGCGGTCCTGATGGACGCCGGAGTTTAGCCGGAACTTCACCCCAGATTATGCAATCTGCCCCAATCGGGCTAAGCTGATCCCAATTCCAACGCATCGACCGATGCATCCAAGAATCAATTCTCAAGGAAACGACACTTAATGCCGCCATTCAAACAGCCGAGCTTTCAGGAACGCACCGCCATGGCCGAAAAGGCAAAACTGGCTGCGCTCAAGAAAATGAAGGCCAAGCCTCCGATCAGCGAAGAAGTTCTTGCGGAGCGCAAAGCCGCCCGTCTCGCCAAGGAAGCAGCCCAGGCTGCTGCCCGCGC
>JBFEKH010000152.1:0-4420 GCA_041552775.1 Allopontixanthobacter sp. | reverse complement strand
ATCGCCGCCGGGGCCAGCCGGACCGCGCGGTTGATTACCACGGTGCCGGTGCGGCTGTTGATGATGACGCGCGCCGGGGTTTCGGCAGGCGTGATCTCGATCATTTCAATCTCCGCGATCCGGGATGATCGATCATCTCCGCCCAGCGGCATGACCAGCGCCAGGGTTACCCCGTCAACGATAGTCGCGGAGCCGGGAAAGCGGCGATTGATGGCATCACGCATCCGCTGGCCGGTCAGGAAATCGGCGTTGTGCAGGTTGAACCGAAGTGTGCCTTCGCTGTCGAACCCAGTCGCAACCGCCCGTTCCACCGATGCGCCATCGGCGATCCGGCCCACGGTGGGTACGTTAACCGACAGCTGCGATCCGTCACGGCCCGATACTCCGAGCCCGCCGACCGCCAGACTGCCCTGCGCCATCGCGTAAACCTGGCCATCCGCGCCGTACAGTGGCGCAAGGATCAGCGCCCCGCCGCGCAGGCTTTTCGCCTTGCCCATGGTGGAAACGGTAATATCGATCCGCTGGCCCGGCTTTGCGAAAGCGGGCAATTCGGCAGTAATGATAACTGCGGCGGCATTTTTCAGCCCCGGATTTACGCCCGGCGGCAGGCTGAGCCCGAGCCGCCCTGACACGCCCTTCATCGCCTGCGTCAAATATTCCAGATTGTCATCACCGGTCCCCTGCAGGCCCACCACCACGCCGTATCCGGTCAGCTGGTTGGGCCGCACGCCCTGAAATGCGCCAAGATCGCGGACGCGTTCGGCGCTGGCGGCGGAGGGGACGATGGAGGCAACAGCGACCAGCAGAGAGATGAAAATGCGAAACATGTCAGAATACCTCAAAAGGGGCTTACTTTGCCGAAGAAGCGCGACAGCCATCCGGGCCGACTGGCCTGCTGGACTGCGCCCGCGCCGGAATAGATGATCCGGCTGTCGGCCACCTGCGTGCTCAGCACGCGGTTATCGACATCCACATCGGCCAGCCGGATGATCCCGGAAAACTGGACCCATTCCTTTCCCTGGCTGAGCGACAAATGCTTTTCTCCGAATACCAGAGCGGTCCCGTTGGGGCGCACTTCTGCGATGGTTACGGCTACCGCTCCGCTGAGCGAACTGGACTGGCCCGCATTTCCCTGCCCTTTGAACGACGCATTGGCCGCAGCTTTAAGGGCTTCGGGGTTCAGGAAATCGAGCAGACCCGCCGTGGGCGGCTTGATCGCAACGGAACCGCTGCGGTCGGTTCGCCCGGTGACGGATTTGGAAGTGGTGACGTTTTCGGCCAGCAGGATGGTCAGCGCATCGCCAACGCGGCGGGCGCGGGTTCCCTCGTGCAGACCCGCATAGCCAAGCGAAGCCTGAAAGATCGCGCCGTCGGTGGCGACCATGCGCTGCACTGGCGGAGGCGGAGGCAAGGCAGCGGCGAAGCCGGGTGCCGGATCGTTTGTTGCACAGGCCGAGAGGGCGAGCAGGGTGGCAGGGCCAATCATGGCGGCGACATTGGCTTTCATCAGCGGCCTCACAGTGTCTGGTTCGCGTTGCGGAGCATTTCGTCCACCGCGCTGATCATCTTGGAATTGATTTCATAGGACCGCTGGGCCTCGATCATCTCGACCAGTTCCTCCACCACGTTGACGTTGGAAGATTCCAGCATGCCCTGGCGGATATTGCCGCGCCCGTCGGTGCCCCCGGCCCCGGTTTCGGCGGCGCCACTGGCGGCGGTTTCCATCAGGAAGTTGTCGCCCGCAGCGCGCAAGCCATTCGGATTGGCGAAGCTGGCAATGGTCAGCTGGCCCAGTTCAGCGGGTGCAGCCTCGCCCTGAAGAACAGCTGAAACGGTCCCATCGGGCGCGACCGAGACAGACGAAGCTCCTTGCGGAACGGTTATCTGCGGCTGCACGGCATAGCCCTGTGCGGTCACCAGATTGCCCTCTGCCGACAGGGTGAAGTTTCCGGCACGCGTATAACCGGTGCCTCCGCCGGGCATTTCGACCTGGAAGAAACCTGCGCCGTCCAGCGCCATGTCGAGCGCATTTCCGGTGGTGTTGAGCGTGCCTTGCGTGCCGATTCGGCTGGTGCCCTGCACGGCCACCCCGGTGCCCAGGTTCAGGCCGACGGCATAGGCCGTCTCGCTGTTCGATTGCTGGCCCGCCACGCGCACATCCTGATAGGCAAGTGTCGCGAAATCGGCGCGGTCGCGCTTGAAGCCGGTGGTCCCGATATTGGCTAGGTTGTGCGCGATAACGCGCATCCGCGTATCCTGCGCTTCCAGCCCGGTGCGGGCGACCTGTAATGCTGAAGTTGGCATCGTTTAATTCCTCTTGTTGAAATGGTTCGACTGGACCTGCAAAATACTGGGCCTGACTAGCCGCGAAGCGACATCAGCTTCGCGCCGGACGTGTCGATTTCGCCAGCCGTGGAAAACAGTTTGGCGCGGCGTTCGAACGCGCGCTGCGCCTCGATCATGTCGACCAGCACCTTGGTGGTATCGACATTGGATTGTTCCAGCGCGCCGCTGGTCAGGGTCGCTGCCTCGTTCGCGGGCAGTATCCCGCCGCCGACGACGCGGAAGAAACCTTCCACATCCTTCGCGATGCGGGTGCCCTGCGGGCTGGCAAGCTTGATTCGGCCAACATTTTGCGCCGGTGCATCGGGCGCTGCCGGGTCTGCGGCGAAGATGTTGCCATCCGCCCCGATAGACAATGCCCGGCCGGGCGGCACGGTAATCGGACCGCTCGCGCCCATAACCGGCAGCCCGTCACCGTTCTGGAGTACGCCCGATGCGGCAACCGACAAGTCGCCGCGCCGGGAATAGACCTCTGACCCGTCCGCCGCCTGCAGCGCCAGCAAGGCATCTCCGTCCAGCGCCACGTCGAGCGGCTGGCCGGTTTGCGCCAGTTCGCCGCTGTTCATATCGGCCGCACGCACACCGCCGCGGTTCATCGCCCGCGCTTCCAGCGAGGGGCCTCTGAGCTCCGCCGCATCGACGGTGAAGACCTCCGCGCGGAAGCCGGTCGTCTGCGCATTGGCCAGATTGCTGGCGGTCACCCGCTGGCGGGTCATCGCAGCCTCCATGCCGGACAGCGCGGTATAGATCATGCGGTCCATGGTCTATCAGGTCCGCAGGTTGATGATCGTCTGGGACAATTGCGAGGCGGTATCGATCGCTTTTGCATTGGCCTGGAAATTGCGCTGGGCAGAAATCAGCCCGACCATTTCTTCCGCCAAATCGACATTGGATCGTTCCAGGGCGCCCGACAGGATGCTGCCATACTGGCCGACACCCGGAAATCCGAGTTCGGGCACGCCGGATGTTCCGGTGGCTTCCCAACTGGCCGAACCCGTCTGGCGCAGGCCCGTGGGGGACAGGAAACTGGCCAGTGCCGTGCGCCCGACCAATACGATCGAGCCATCGGTATAAGCGGCATTCATGCGCCCGTCGGATTCTACGGTAATCCCTGCCAAAGATGAACCGGCGGCATTTACCGGCGGAACCTGCGCATCCACCGTAGTGCCCGGATTGACCGGATTACCGGCCGCATCCAACTCGAATACCTGCAGACGATTGTTCTGCCCGTCCTGAATGAAGCCGCCGGAATCGATCCCGAATGCGCCATCGCGGGTATAAAGCTGACGGCCGCTTTCGCCGTGACGGGTAGAGAAAAATCCGTCCCCATTGATCGAAAAATCCGTAGCGGTGCCGGTCTGCTCGATCGCGCCGAGGCTGAAATCCTGTTTCACCCCCGCCACGGTCGCGCCGATGCCGCGCACCTGGTTTGGGGCCGCATTGGCACCGCCTGCCACCAGGTCGGAAAATTCCGCCTTGCTCTTCTTGAAGCCGGTGGTTTCGGAATTGGCAATGTTGTGGGCGATTACGCCGAGATCGGTCTGGGCATTACGCAGGCCGGAGAGTGAGGTGTAGAATGACATCGGGTATTACTCCTGATTGGAAGTTGGGATTGTGAGCGCGCTGGACTGGCCGGAAACCTGGACCGAAATCAACGTATCGAGTTTGGACAGGATCTGCTGCAATGTGTCGTTGGTTTCGGTTGTCCCGGCGAGCGAGGAAAACTGTGCCATCTGCGCCAGCATATCCTTGTTATCGACCGGTTCGAGCGGGTCCTGTTGTTCCAGCTGTGTAACCAGTAGGCGCAGAAAATCGCCCTGCCCCAGCGCATCGAAGCCAGTGGCTGCGCGCGGCTGGACGGCCGGCTGGCCTGTCGCGAAGGTGGTTAGCGAAGTGGCGGGGTTAAGTTGTTCCATTACTGGCTCCTCATTGTGTCGAGCATCAATTGCTTGGCGGTTTGCATGGCTTCCACCAGGTTCTGATATTGCCGGGCGCTTTCCATGACCTCGACCATTTCGGCGGTTTCATTGACCGGGCTTTCCCACACGTCGCCATTGGCATCGGCCAGCGGGTGGCT
>JBFEKH010000151.1:0-4495 GCA_041552775.1 Allopontixanthobacter sp. | reverse complement strand
TGGTGCGGTCGAGAAGACTCGAACTTCCACGGCCTTTCGGCCACAACGACCTCAACGTTGCGCGTCTACCAGTTCCGCCACGACCGCACTCAAGTCAGGATGCGCCAAGGCGATCCTGCGGGGTAGGAGGGGGCCACTAGCAAAGGCCGGATAACCGCGCAAGCTATGCTTTTGCTCCCTCCCAAATTCACCTGGCAGTGCCTGGACGGAAATCTACATCCCTCGGCTTGTCCCAGTGCGGGACCGGCTTAACGGAATGCTTGTGAATATGGTGAATATTGCGGAAACATTTGCCGTATGGGTATTGCCGCATCCTTATTGATTTGTGCCGCCGCCGCTGCGCAGGTGGGGGGACAGGAAGCATTCAAGGCATCGACTCCTCGCGCCCCGATAGGAGTCCAGGCACGGGCGACCGTGCAGATATTGGCGGGGGCTGAGGTACGTTTTGGCCGGGATGGTGAGCGAGCTGCCGTCACTAGCAAGGCGCCGCCGCAAGTCACGCGGGGCAACGCCGACATTCTATGGGTCGAATTCAGCTAGGCTTCCAGCCGATCTCAACGAATTTGGCCGATTTCGGCACGTCCGTCACGGCTTCGACAACCGTCATCTTCTCGCCCGGTGCGAGCGCGGGCTTGGGCGGAGCGAGGACCCAGCTATAGACTATTTTCTCCCGTTCATCGCGCATGACGATCAGGATTGAGGGTACCTTGCGGCTTTCGCGGCCGACGTTGGTGATGGTGCCGACTGCACCGAAAAATTCGCTGCCATTGGGCAAAGTCCGGCGGTCCTGCTGCGCGGGCGGGAAATCGAGTACCAAATCGGGTTGGCTTGCCGCGAATGTCGGACGGTTGAAGGGGATCCAGTCGGGGGCTCCCCAAAAATTGACCGCTGCTATCGTGCCCAGCGCTATCACCGCAAAAACTGCTGCCGCAGCTGTCCAGATGCGCAGCGGATTGCGGCGCGAACGAAAAGGCGGCTGGTATTCGAATTGCGAATATTGCGCTTCTGGCTCCTGCATCGAAGCGGGGGCAGACATCATTGGGGAGGGAATTTCAACCGCATCTACCGGGGCTGCGGGCGCTCCTGGATATTCTTCTACTTCTTCTTCGGCGCTGTCTGCGGTTTGATCGTCAGGGAAGGGTTCATTCGGACCCGATTGATCGGTAGATGGCACTTCTTCGGTTGGTTGCGGCACTTTTACTTCGTGGCCGGGAACCGCTTCTTCCTGTTCGACCGGCAATGTGGCCGCATCGACCGGAGGGGGAGCAGCCTGCTCAGGACGTTCGAGTTGGTGGCCGTCCTGGAACCAACTGTGCCGACATTTCGCGCAGCGCACTGTGCGACCGTCAATACCAACCGCACTATCGGGGACGACGTAACGCGTGGCGCAGGCAGGGCAAGCAATGATCATGGTTACCTGAGTCTTTAGGGCGATGAATGGTAAGCAACAAGGCTTCGGCGGTTATTGGGGTGAATACGGTGGCTTTTTTCCACATCGAAGCATAGTTATAGCCCAATCGTCATGGCAGTTCTTCTCATTACCCGCAGAAATGATCAATTTCTTCGTCGCTTCTGGCGTGCCGATCGGTGCGGGCAGGGCCAACACCCCGCCATCTCTCTCGCAAACCGGTGCATCCGATGAGCAAACGGATTGGCGAAACGATCACTTTCGACAATGTCGGCCTACGTTACGGCACCGACCGTGAGGTACTGAGCGATGTGTCCTTCACGCTGTATCCGGGCAGCTTCTATTTCCTGACCGGGGCAAGCGGCGCGGGCAAGACTTCACTGCTGAAGCTTCTTTATCTGGCGCAGCGCCCGTCGCGCGGCGTAATTTCGATGTTCGGCACCGATGTTATTACCCTGCCGCGATCGCGCCTGCCGGCTTTCCGTCGCCGCATCGGCGTCGTCTTCCAGGATTTCCGGCTGGTTCCGCACCTGTCTGCGTTCGACAATGTGGCGCTGCCCCTGAGGGTATCCGGGATGCGGGAGGCCGATCTGCGCGGACCGGTGACCGACATGCTCGAATGGGTGGGCCTGACCCACCGGACGCATGCCCGGCCGGCAACCCTGTCTGGCGGGGAGCAGCAGCGGGTAGCGATCGCACGCGCGGTCATCGGCCGCCCCGACATGCTGGTGGCTGACGAGCCTACGGGTAACGTCGATCCCGAAATGGCCCTGAAACTGCTACGTCTGTTCGAAGCGCTTAACCGCCTCGGGACCACGGTGGTGGTCGCGACCCATGATGTTCACCTGCTGCGCAAAGTACCCGAATCCCTGATCATGCGGCTGGACAAAGGGCGCTTGTCGGACCCCACTGGCGCCCTGCGTTACCCGCCCCGGCGTGAAGTCGCGGAGCGTGATGATAATGGGAAACTGGGCCACGATGGGGGCGAGTTTTGAAGAAGCCGCCATCCAGTCCCAAAATCGGCGGCACCGGTCAATCCGGCGGTTTTTCTGCGATGCGGGGAGACCGCGCGTCGCAACTGGTTCCGCAGGCGCGGCTGGCGGGCCCGATGCCGTGGGTGATCGCGATCATGGTCGCGCTGACCGTCATTGCTGCTGCTGGCGGGCTGGCGTTGAATAATCTCGCCGACAATGCCCGCAGCGAATTGTCCGGCGGCGCCACGGTGCAGATCGTCGAAGCCTTGCCGCAGGAACGTGACCGCCAGGCGCGAACAGCCTTGGCCTTGCTTGCAGAACATCCGGCGGTAGCTTCGGCCCGGCGCGTTCCTGATGCAGAGCTGGAGCGACTGCTGGAACCCTGGCTGGGGGTGGGGGCAGACAAGGAAGCGGTGCCGATCCCCGCATTGATCGACCTGAGTTTGCGGACTGAAGCAAGCGAAGTACAGTTGAATTCGATGCGCCGCCTGCTGGCGGACCGGGCCCCCGCGGCCCGGATCGATGCACAATCATCCTGGTTGAGGCCAGTATTTTCTGCCATTTCTTCGCTTCAATGGTTGGCACTGGCCTTGGTCATTCTGCTCGGCCTAACCAGCGCCGCCGCCGTCTGGCTGGCCGCCAGAAGTGCGCTCGGCACCAATCGCAATACGATTGAGGTGGTGCACTTGCTCGGCGGGACTGACAGCCAGATCGCACAGATTTTCCAGCGCTCTGTCGGATTCGATGCCACGCTTGGCGGGACTGTAGGCCTGGCGCTAGGCCTTGCGGCAGTCCTTACCCTGGGGCAGCAATTTTCCGGCCTTGATTCCGGTATGGTAGCGGGCGGAGGCCTGATCTGGATCGATTGGCTGATGTTGGCTGCGATCCCTGTTGCCGCGGTAATTGTCGCAATGCTTACGGCCCGGCTGACCGTTATGAGCGCGCTGAGGCGCATGTTGTGATCCGCCGTATTTTCGCGGCTGCCGTGATCGTCTGGGCGGCAGGTTTCGTGTGGTTCGCGACCGCATTGCCCGGCCCGCTGTCAGCCGACATGGAAGGCGCCAGGACCGATGCCATCGTGGTGCCGACTGGCGGGGCGGGGCGCATCGACCGCGGGTTGGAAGTGCTTGGCAGCGGGCTTGCCGGGCAATTGTTGGTCAGCGGGGTGGATCCGGAGGTGAAGCCCGGCGAATTTGCCGCTGAATTCTCTGTTCCGATGCGCGCAATGGATTGTTGCATCACCCTTGGATATGCGGCGGTCGATACGCGGGGTAATGCAGCCGAGATCGCGGATTGGATTGCGGCCAACAACTACCGTTCCGTCCGACTGGTCACCACCGATTGGCACATGCGCCGAGCCGCCGGGGAGCTTCGCCATATTTTGCCGCAGGACGTGCGATTGGTCGAAGATGCGTCGCCGTCCGATCCGAGCCTCGGGGCGTTATTTCTGGAATACCACAAACTGCTGGCAAGCCGCATTGCTTGGCTGTGGCAAAGTTGATCGAGCAATGATTTTTCTGCGCAATATCCTGTTTTACCTGATATTTTATGGCGGAAGCGTGTTCTTTGTGATCGCGTCCGTCGTCTCGATCCCCTTCGGCCCCGGCCCGCTTCGCCGCGCTGTGGCCGCGTGGTCCCGATTTCACCGGACCTGCCTGCGCCTGCTGGTTGGGATTAATGTGAAAACCGAAGGCCACTTGTCGCAGGAACCCGTTTTTTATGCGGTGCGGCACGAAAGCTTCTTCGAAGCGATCGATGCGCCCGCGATGTATGATACCCCGGTAACATTCGCGAAGCACGAATTGTCGATCATCCCCGGATGGGGAAGGGCGGCCAAGGCTTACGGAATGATATTTGTCGAGCGCGACCAGGGTGCCAAAGCCCTGCGAGAAATGGTGTCCGCGGCGCGTCAATATTCGCAGGCGGGGCGTCCGCTGGTAATCTACCCTGAAGGGACGCGCACTCCGCATGGTGAACCGGGCAAGTTGCAGGCTGGTTTCGCCGGGCTGTACAAATTGATCGGATTGCCAGTGGTCCCGGTCGCGGTGAACAGCGGCCCTTTATACCATCGGTTCTGGAAACGTCCGGGTACGATCACCTACCGGGTCGGCGA
>JBFEKH010000150.1:0-4512 GCA_041552775.1 Allopontixanthobacter sp. | reverse complement strand
TTCGGTATCCAGCAGATTGGCCAGCAATACTTGCTGCAGCACTTGGTCATGGACAGTCCGGTTGCGGATCGGAACCAGGCTTTCGACCCGGCGATTGAGGTTGCGTGACATCGCATCGGCGCTGGAAATGAACACTTTGGCCCGCTCCCCAGGCATCTTGAAGCCGCTCGCGAAGGCCCAGATGCGGCTGTGTTCCAGGAACCGGCCAATGATCGATTTGACGCGGATATTGTCAGACAATCCCTCGATCCCGGCGCGCAGGCAGCAAATACCGCGAATGACCAGCTGGATTTCCACCCCCGCCTGGCTGGCGGCATACAGCCGATCGATCATGCCCTTGTCGGTGAGCGAATTCAGCTTGGCCCAGATTGCCGCCGGACGCCCCTTGCCCGCATTCTCGATTTCCTTGTCGATATGGGCGTATAATGTTTCGCGCAGGTCGATGGGCGAGATTGCCAAGGCTTCCGTCTTGCGCGGTTCGACGTAGCCGGTCACGAAATTGAACAGTTTCGCGGCATCGCGGGTCAATTTCGGATCGGCAGTGAAGAAGCTGAGATCGGTGTAAACCTTCGCTGTGACCGGGTGATAATTTCCGGTCCCGAAGTGGCAATAGGTGCGAAAACCCGCTTCTTCCCGGCGGACAACCATCGATACTTTGGCATGGGTTTTCCAGTCCACGAAACCGTAGATTACCTGCACCCCGGCCCGTTCAAGCTGGCTCGCCCACAGCAGGTTCTGCTCCTCGTCGAAGCGCGCCTTCAGCTCAACCACAGCGGTGACCGATTTACCCTGTTCGGCAGCTGCGATCAGCGCGGCGATGATGGGGGACTGGTTGCCCGCACGGTAAAGCGTCTGCTTGATCGCCACCACGTCGGGATCGGCGGCGGCCTGCCGGACGAAATCCACCACCACTTCGAAACTTTCGTAGGGATGATGAATGATGATGTCTTTTTCCCGGATCGCGGCGAAGCAATCGCCGTCATGTTCCAGGATTCGTTCGGGATAACGCGGGCTGTAATGCGCGAATTTGAGATCGGGCCGGTCCTCGTCGACGATATCGCTGAGACCCGCGATACCCATCATCCCGTCGGTCTTGATGATCGAGGCATCATGGACATCCAGTTTCTTGCGCAGCAATTGTTCGGCGACCGGGTCGAAATCAGCCTCCATCTCCAGCTGGATCACCTGTCCGCGCCGCCGCCGCTGGATCGCCGTGCGGAACGTCCGAACCAGATCCTCAGCCTCTTCCTCGATTTCGATATCGCTGTCGCGCAGCACCCTGAAAGCACCATCGCCCACGATTGAAAACCCGGGGAACAGGTGGTCGGCGAAACGGCAGATCAACCGCTCCATCGACATATAGATCGCCTCGTCCCCTGGCACCCGCACGAACCGCGGCACGCCGGAAGGGATCAGGATCATCTCGACTACTTGTTCGCCATCGCTTTCGCGCGTGAGGGTGAACAGCAGGCCCATGCCCTGATTGGCCACGAACGGAAACGGATGGGCAGGGTCAAGCGCCTGAAGGGTCAGGAGCGGCGCGATTTCATCAAGGAAGTAGGCTTTGAGCCAATTATAAGCGCGAGCATTGATGCGCCGTTCGGCGGCAACATGGATCCCGGTATCGGCCAATCCCGCCTGGAGACTTCGCCAGCTATCCTGCTGCACCTGATTCAACTTTGCCACGCGTTCGCGAATGGCGGTCAATTGTTGAGTCGGAGTTTGACCGTCGATCGACCGCCGTTCGATCCCGCGTTGCGCTTGGCCAACGAGACCGGCCACTCGGATCATCATGAATTCATCGAGGTTACTCCCCGAAATCGACAGGAACCGCACCCGTTCCAGTAACGGGTAATTGGGGTTGCGCGCTTCGGCCAGCACCCGCTCGTTGAACGCCAGCCAGCTGAGTTCCCGGTTCATATAGATTTCGGACGCATCCTCCGCAGGCACGGGGGGTTCATTGTCCTGGGCAAGAATTGCGACACTGCTCATGGTTTTTGACCGCGCGGATTGCGGGCCGCTCCTAAGTGGAAACAAGGGGCCACGATTGGGGGGCTGCATGCCACCTGTAAATCATGACTTGCCGGTTGACACAACAGTGTCACAGTCGGCGGCGCTCCCCGGCCATCACACCAGGTCGCTGCTTTCAGCAATTTGCGTTATCCCGCGTTTGCCATTTCCGTCACGGCCGAGCTGCACGAATACGTCGATCACGGACGCAGCATAGGCAATCGTATCAGTCCGCGTCAGGCCGATGCCGGTTTGCATCACCATCAGCGCCAATTGTTCGAGCGCGCCGGTAAGGCTGTTGGCGTGAATGGTTGAAAAACTGCCCGGATGGCCGGTGTTGATTGCCCGCAAGAAGCTGACACTTTCCGCACCGCGCAATTCGCCTAGCACGATCCGGTCGGGACGGAGGCGGAGCGCGGCCTGGAGCAATTCGTTGGCGGTGACTTTCGCCTCGCCCAACTCGCCCTTCACCGCGACCAGGCCGACACCGTTCGCACCGGGCAATTTCAGTTCCGGCGTATCTTCTACCAGTACCACGCGCTCATGCTTGGGAATTTCTCCTAGCATGGCGTTGAGGAATGTGGTTTTTCCCGTGGAGGTACCGCCGGAAATCAGGATCGTGCGGCGTTGCTGGATCGCGCTGCGCAGGTAAGCAATCGGTTCCAGTTGCGGATCCGGCATAGGGGAACGAACTGGCGCAGACAGCGGCCCGGCATCATAGGCATCCAGCGGTAAGTCGAGCCGACGGTGCCGCCGTATCGCCATGGTCCAATGCTTGCGCGCTGCGGGCGGCCCGCAGAACTGCACGCGCGCACCGGTCTGGCCGGGTCCGGCAGGCAAGGTAGCGCCCAGCAGCGGGTGCTCGCGGTTGATCCCCTGATGGCTGACACGCGCGACCTGTTCCGCCAGGCGTTGGATCAGCCGGTCGTCTATTTCCGGCACTTCCAGCCGCTGCATACCCGGCGATGCGGCATCTTCGATCCACACTTCGCCCGGCTGGTTGACCATGATTTCGGTCACCGTATCGCGGTCGAGCCATTGGCGGAACGGCGCAAGATAGGCGTCGAGATAGACGCTGCGCTCGGCCATCGCGGCCGCCGTGCGATCCTCTTCAGGTTGGAAAGGATGGATGTCGGCGCTCATGTTCAGATCAGCGCCCCGATACCTGCGAAAAATCGAGGTCGCGCGCGGTGAAAACGCGGATCGGCTCGCCCTGCCGAACGCGCACAGTAGGGCTGATCTGGCCGTCCTGCTGCAGCGCGGTGGAGGCTGCGCTCTGCCCGCCGCCGAGGACGATGGATGCCCCGCCCGACGCAACCGCTGTCAGCCCGTCGATCACAGACAGCAGCATCGCAGACCCGAAGCGTTTGAAGAAATGGCTGTTTACGTCTCCTGCCAGCCCCGTGGTGCCGTCAAATCCAACTGCCGGAGAAGCGAGATTAACCGAGGCACCGTCAGGCCGGATCAACCGGGTCCAGATAACGTAAGCACGCTTCTGCCCGCTTTGCAGGCCAGACTGATATTGGCCGATCAGCCGCGAACTGCGCGGCACGAGCACATTCTTGCCGTCAAAACTGCGAACATCCTGGCTGACGACGGCACGGACATATCCCGGTACATCGGTTTCGATCGCTGTTTCCAGGATCGCAGGGATGAGTGTGCCCTGTGTCACCGTCGTCTGCGGATTGCTCATCGGGATCGCCAGCGCGGTCGCGCCTCCAACACCGCCGATCCTTCCGGCGAAATCATTGGCTGGGCCACCACCCGTCGCTACGGCTGGCGCGTTCGGACCGGTCGCTGGCCCAGTGACCAATGGCACCGGCAGCCCGCTGGCATCGAACACTATCGTCGGGCTGGCATAGGGATTGGCCGATACTCCCGGTAGGGAAATAGGCTGATTGGCATAAACGGGCGCCGGCGCGGGATCGGGCTGCGGCACCATCGGTGCCTGTACGACTTCGGGAACGGGTTGAACCGGCTGGGGCACCGCCACTGGCGGCGCGACCTGGGCATTGCCTACACCCTGCTGTTCACCAATACGGGAGGAATTCATGCTCCACAGCGTGACTGCACCGAGCAGTCCAACAATCGCCGCCCCTGCAACCAGTCCAAAACCGTCGGACTTGTTCTTGCGCTGGGTCACCGCAGGGAAGGCATTGCGGCTGGCCAGGTCAATTACCTCAGCCGATTCCTGTTCACGCGGATCGATGTCGTTCGCGGCACTATCTTTGGCGCTACGAGCGAGATTGCTGGAAGCTAGACGCATGATTACGATCCTTTCGCTTGCGCGAAGACATTGGAAGGCGATGTTACCACTGGCCGCGGCGGGCCCTCGTTGATCAGTGTCGCCAGACTATCTCCTGATCGCAGGATGATCTCTGCCGGCACCCCTTCGACCACGATCATGTTGCCCCGTACTGCAAAATTCACCGGGCCCTCGGTGCCCTCGTGGTCCTTGATCAGGATCGCCGGTACGGGCTGGCCGTCGGGCCAGGTCAGGAA
>JBFEKH010000149.1:0-4533 GCA_041552775.1 Allopontixanthobacter sp. | reverse complement strand
TGTCCCGTCAAATCCAAACTGCCGTAACGAAATGGCTGCTTGCGCACCGCCATGACCAGCGCCGACGATCAGGACATCGTAATTCACTGCTTCAATCTTTTTGCATGCCAGGCCACGTGCTCAGCCATGAATGTCGAGATGAAATAGTAAGAATGGTCGTAACTTTTTTGCATCCGGATCAATACATCCATTCCCGCTTTCTCACATGCATTGCTGAGCAATTCGGGGCGAAGCTGCACTTCAAGGAAATTGTCCGCCGTTCCTTGATCGATCAGCAAGTGATCGAGCCGCGCACCATCTTCGATAAGCGAGACTGCATCATACTCACGCCATGACGTTCGATTTGCCCCAAGATATCGCGTGAGGGCTTTGTCGCCCCATGGAACCTGCGATGGCGCGACAATCGGGGAAAATGCGCTGACCGACCGGAAGCGGCCTGGATTGCGCAATCCTATAGTCAGTGCTCCGTGGCCGCCCATCGAGTGGCCAGTGATGGCCTGGCGGTCCATATCGACAGAAAAATTGTCTGCCACGAGTTTGGGCAATTCCAATTCGATGTAACTGCGCATTCGGAAATTCTCAGCCCAGGGTTGCTCGGTCGCATCGACATAAAAGCCCGCACCCTTGCCAAAATCATATTCGTCTTCGGCATCGGGCACATTTTCGCCGCGGGGCGAAGTATCGGGCGCAACAAAGATGATCCCATGTTCCGCGCAAGCAGCACGATACTCGCCTTTCTCGGTGACATTGGCGTGGCTGCAGGTGAGGCCGGAAAGATACCATAAAACAGGCAGCTTCGTGGCCGGTTCGTGATCAGGCACGAAAACGGAGAAGGTCATCTCCGTCTTCGTGGCCGTAGACATATGTTTGTAAACACCCTGGACGCCGCCATGACTGCTATTAGTGCTGACTTGCTCGATCATCCCCACGGTGCTTCCTTTTGTGCTTGCGACTTTCCGTCGTCAGAACATTTGGCACTGATAGCTGCGTAAATTAGCGGAGTATCGGCCTCGTCTGGTTGGTTGATATTAGGCGGCTAGCTTGCGGTGTTGCAAGCGTCGATGTTCGATGGTCAATGCGACCGCTATGGTGATTCCTATTGTCGAGAACAGAAACACATCCCTCATGGAGTGTCAGTCTGAAACTATCGCACGAGCATTAATAAGTCGCTGATAGATATTGTCTTCAACCCAGTTGGGATTGAAAAAGCTATCGGACCTGCAACCTTATTGAGCGCACACGATACAGGGCATCCTCAAGATCTCTTTCGATTTCCCTTAGCCGCAATCCGATTTCCAGGTCGCCATGACCGGTCGCTTCAGCATCAAGGACCATGTGCCAGCGGATAATTTGCTGCGGTCGATCGACCGGTTCGTCGATCTGGACGGTATTCGCGAGCATCTTCGGGCCTACTATAGCGACACGGGGCGGCCCTCGATCGACCCTGAGCTGATGATCCGGATGCTGATTGTCGGCTATTGCATGGGCATCCGGTCGGAGCGTCGGCTGTGCGAAGAGGTCCATCTCAACCTTGCCTATCGCTGGTTCTGCCGGCTTGGTCTCGAAGGAGCGGTCCCCGATCACTCTACGTTCTCGAAGAACAGGCATGGCCGCTTCCGCGACAGCGATTTGCTGCGGCAGCTGTTCGAGATGACGGTTGCGCGCTGCATGGCCGAAGGGCTGGTTGGCGGCGAAGGCTTCGCAGTTGATGCAAGTCTCATCCGCGCCGATGTCCACCGGCAGCGGTCGGTGCCTGGCGAAGAAGGCCTCCCGCCCGAAGCGGCCGGCCGCGCCGTCAGCGAGTACCTGGAAGTGCTGGATGACGCTGCATTCGGCGGGGCGACGCCGGTCACGCCCAAGCGGATCGCCATCACCGATCCTGCCTCGCGCTGGACCGCAGCAACGCGCGAGGCGGCGTTCTATTCCTACAGCACCAACTATCTGATCGACCTCGATCACGCGGTCATCGTTGATGTCGAAGCGACGACCTCGGTCCGGCAGGCCGAGGTGACCGCCCAGCGCAGAATGATCGACCGGACACAGGAGCGCTTCGGCATCTGGCCCGAGTGTCAATGACACTTCAAAATTCCCCAGTTGTGACAAAGTAAAAATCCCCACTTTTGCGGTAGCGGGTTTTCAGGTTGCCTGATGCATGGCACCTCCGTTTTTGGGAGGCCGTCCCCGCCGTTTTGGAGCCTCCGGCGTTGGCGGCGAGAGGTTCGCGGTGGAGCGAACGTGCTCGGGCAGAAGGTCGGCGTGGCGGCGCAATCGGTAGCTTGAGCCCTCGATCTGGATAACGATGGCGTGGTGCAGGAGCCGGTCCAGAAGGGCTGTGGCGACGACCGGGCTGCCGAAGATTTCTCCCCATTCTGCAAAACCGCGATTGGAGGTCAGGATCATCGAGCTCTTTTCGTAGCGCGCATTCACGAGCTGGAAGAAGAGATTGCCGCCACCGGGGATGACAGGAAGATACCCGATCTCGTCGACGATCAGCAGCGAGGGTCTGCAGTAGAACCGGATCTTCTCACGCAGCGTTCCTTCACGTTCGGCCTTGGCCAACGCTCCCAGCAAGTCGGCCAGCGGAATGAAGTAGACGCTTTTCCCCGCCTTCACTGCCTCGATGCCAATAGCGGTCGCCAGGTGGCTCTTGCCGGTTCCCGGCGGCCCAAGAAGGTGGACGACCTCTGCGCGCTCGACAAAGGACAGCTGGGCGAGCGCCTGGATCCGGGCTTTGTCGAGCGATGGCTGGAAGCTGAAGTCGAACCCGGCGAGCGTTTTGAACGTAGTCAGCCGTCCCATCATGAGCGCGGTTTTAATGCGCCGGTTCTCACGGAAGGTCAGCTCCTCTACCAGCAGCTGTTCGATCGTCTCCATCGCGGTGATTTCACCGCGGTCAAGCCGCGCTGCGCACTCATCAACCACTTCAATGGCCCGCGGCATCTTGAGACCAACCATGCAGGTCTTGATCCGGTCAAGCAGCGGCGCGGCGGGCTCTGGGAGCAAACTATTCATGCCGCTTCTCCCGACGATGCAAGACGCTTGCCAATGGCGTCGTAGATATCAAGCGGCCGGCATGTGACGCGCGCACCGTCAATCGCGCTCGGCACCGCGATGTCGCATTTGCGACCAGACCTTCTGTGTCCGCTCAATACCGAGCGCTGCCTTCGCCCCTCAAGCATCGGATGCCGGGCGATCAACAGGTCTCCCTCGAAGATCTGGATTTCGTCGGCCAGGCTATGGACCTCGACCATGCGCCTGCGGGTCGCGTCGGGGACCGAGTAATAATTACCCGCAACGCTCACCATCCCCTCATGGCTGATCCGCCGTTCAAGCTTCAGAACCGAGCCGAACGCGATCAGCGGCAAGCTCTGCAATGTCGGCCGTTCTTCGGCGAAGGCTTCGTTGACAATGCGTCCGGTCGTTGCATGAAGGCGCGGATTAGCGACATCGGCAAGCCAGCGTGCCAGCTTTGCGTTCAGGTCATCGATATCGCGGAAGACAGTTCCCAGGAAGAAGTCCTCACGGATGTAACGAAAGGGCCGCTCGACCTTGCCTTTTGTCTCGGGCCGATAGGGCCGGCAGGCCTTGGGCAAAAAGCCATAATGGCCCGCCAGGTCGCCAAGCGCCCGGTTGTAGAGGACACGGCCCTCATCATCCTCGCCAATGACCGCAGTTTTCATCCGGTCATAAAGAATCTCGCGCGGGACCCCGCCGATCGCTTCGAACGCAGCCCGGTGACACGCCAGGACCGTCTGCAGTGTCTGACGATAGGCAAAACGGGCCCAGATCAGCCGAGAGAAGCCCAGCACCATCGAGAACAGCCACACGATCTGGACCTTGTCCGGCGTGTCGCTGAAGCGCACCTGGAACTGGGCAAAATCGACCTGCGCCTGATGGCCAGGCGGCGTCTCGAAGCGCACCGCAAAGGCGCGCCCGCCGCCTGGTGGCCGCAGCTCTCGTACAACATCGCGCACCGTGCCGTACCCGCCTTCATAACCACGCTCGGTGATCTCGCGCATCAGGCGCTGCGCAGTAAGGCCAGGATAGGCATCAAGGCGCTGCTGCAGATATTCAACATGCCCATCAATCAACCGCTTTCGTGGCTGTCTCGGCCCGTAAACCGGAATGCCGACATCCTTGGCGAGGTATTTTCGGACGGTCTTGCGGTCGATACCCAGTTGGCGGGCGATCGCTGAGATCTTCAGTCCCTGGTGGTGTAAGTCCAAAATCATAATCAATTCCCCAAATTTCTTCATCGCGGCCGCACCTCCTTGCAGGAGATACTTGCCCCAATTTTTCCATTTTCATGCTGTCCGGGGCGCGCCCCGGACAGCATGAAACCAAATGAAGTGGAGAATATTCAATTGTCACAACTGGGGCAGATTACTCTGTCAGCGACACCGAGCGCCTCGTAGCCGACACGGCCTATGGCTCCGCCGCCAACCTGGCTTGGCTGGTGGAGGACAAGAGCATCGCGCCGCATATCCCGGTGTTCGACAAGTCCGCACGCAATGATGGCAGCTTCGAGCGCGC
>JBFEKH010000148.1:0-4618 GCA_041552775.1 Allopontixanthobacter sp. | reverse complement strand
TGGCGAAGGATTCGAGGAACATTTCCTCGTGATTGCCGGCCAGAATTCGTACTGTCCGGGCGGTTTGCCAGCGGCGGGCACGATCGATTACTCCGGCACTGTCGGGGCCGCGATCGACCAGGTCGCCCAGCAGGATGATGGTGGTTTCCGCAGCCTGGGCATGCCGATCATCGTGTTCGATTGCCTGGATCAGCTCTTCGAACAGATCGAGCCGACCGTGGACATCACCGATGACATAGGCGCGCTGCCCGGCCGGCATGTTCGCGGCTGGCCCGGCGGGCTTGGAACGGAAGAACTGGCGAAGGGATTCGAACATGGATAGAAAAACACTGCCTGATACTTGGCGGGAAATTGGCCAGTGAGCTTTTGCCTGATTTTGCTGACGAAATTCCCGATGAATGACTTTGAACGATCAAATTGACGGTTCGATCCGGCGTTTAAGGTAGCACCCTTTGCATCGCAACGCCTGTCCTGTTGCTTAATGGCGAAGGCAATGGTGCATAAAGAACACAGTTGGAAGCTTGCCTGACCCGTGTCAGCAATTCGCCTTGTGCAGTGCACAAGATTGCTGCAAGTTTATTGCGTATTTGTCAGGCATCGCACATCAAACGATGCGGCCGGCAAGCGCGCAGGTGGGACGAGGCACTCACACAGACAAGGAATTTGTCATGCTCACGTCCATTCGCAGCCTCACCGCTGCAACTATTCTTTCTACTTCGGTTCTTTTTGCAGCTCCGGCGCTTGCGCAGGATGAATCCGCAGCCGAATCGTCCATCACTGTTTCAGCCAATGTCGCCATTGCCAGCGAATACCGTTTCCGCGGTGTCGATCTGTCCGGCGGCGATCTGGCCATTCAGGGCGGCGTCGACGTCGCACACGATTCGGGTTTCTATGTCGGAACCTGGGCATCCTCGCTCGATGAAGACACGGTTGGCTACGGCTCGACCGAACTCGACATCTACGGCGGCTGGAGCGGCAACCTGACCGAAGGCGTCGCGCTTGATGTCGGCGTTATCCAGTATATCTATCCCAATGCTGGCCCGGGCGATTTCGACTACACCGAATTCTACGGTTCGGTCGGCTTCACTTTCGGTCCTGCAGAAGCGACCGTGGGCGTGGCCTATGCTCCCGAGCAGGATTCGCTCGGCGGGACGGACAATATCTATGTCTATACCGACCTCGGCGTTGGCGTACCAGGCACTCCGCTGACGGTTACCGGCCATCTGGGTTACACTGATGGCTTCCTGACCTTCACCGATGACAGCAAGGCATTCGATTGGTCGATCGGCGCAGAAGCAGCCGTTTACGGTCCGGTCAGCCTGGGCGTTGCCTATGTCGGCGCGGAAGGCGATTACCTGCCGGGTGATTACCAGTTCACCGACGATGCATTCGTCGTAACCCTGAGCGCCAGCTTCTAAGCCAGCGTTCCGCAATCAGAATTGGGGCCCCCGCCATCGCGGCGCGGGCCCCTTTTTCGTTCAGTCGAGTGAGAATTTGACCGTGGTGACCACGCGCACTTTCTTGAACGGCGTATCGGAAACACCCCAGCCGCCGCTATCTCCGTCACGGGCCTCGATGGTGAAATAACCTTGCGTAGCTTCGCTGATAGGGCCGACGCTGGTGCCGCTGTCCTCGGCGAATTGTTCAGCGGACGAACGGGCATCGCGGGTCGCCTCCGCCACCATCTCGGGCTTGATCTCGTCCAGTTTGGTGAAGGAGTAGGCCATGGCCGAGCCTTCCTCCAGAAACACCCCGCGATCGACCAGGTCGAATTGGCGCGAGACCGCTTTTTGCGCCCGTTCGATATCGGTTGTGCGCAGCGACAGGCGCTGCCGCACGGTGTATCTGGCCACTCCGTCATAAGTCTGGCTGGCCACATTTGCCCCGGTTGGTTGCAGCGCGTCTGCCGGAAACCCCAGGTCGGTAAAGAACTTTTCGATCGTCGCAGTGTCTTCCCGCACTTTTGCCTGGGCGGCCGCCAGATCGGGTGAGGTCGTGGCGTAGGAGATGGTCCACGTTGCCAGATCGGCAGTCACATCGCGCTCTGCCAGGCCGCGAACGGTCACGGCGCGGTCGGCTTCCTTGGCGCGCAGCAATCCGTTACCGAGCAGATAGGCGCTCATCATCATCCCCGCTGAAAGTATCGCCGCAGTGGCGAGCCAGCGACGGGTCGAGCGGTCTTTCAGAAAGCTATCTTCGCCCTGGAAACCTTCAGGCGCTGAATTGGTTGCTTGCTCAGAGACTTCATTCATCGCATCCTCCCTTGGTTGCCGCGGTATTTTTGCTTTGAATTACGATGAACTGTGCAATTATGTCGATGAACCGATTTTGAACGAGACCAAAGGCTTTGCCATGACCCATTACCTCCACACCATGATCCGCGTTACCGACCCGGATGCGACCGTGAAATTCTTTGGCATGATCGGACTGGACGAAGTGCGTCGTTTCGACAGCGAGGAGGGCCGCTTCACGCTCATCTTCCTAGCGGCACCGGGACAGGAAAATGTGGCCGAGGTTGAACTGACCCATAATTGGCCGCCCGAAGACGGAAGTGCGCCCGAAAGCTATGGCGGCGGGCGCAACTTTGGTCATCTCGCCTACCGGGTCGACAATGTCTACGAGACTTGCCAGCGCCTGATGGATGCAGGGGTTGTGATCAATCGGCCGCCGCGCGACGGGCACATGGCCTTCGTCAGGTCACCGGACGGGATATCGGTGGAACTGCTGCAGGAAGGAAACCTGCCGCCCCAGGAACCGTGGGCGAGCATGGAAAACACCGGTAGCTGGTAAGACTTTCCCGGGCTGATTAATCCGGTTCGGCCGTGCGGTCATCCGGATGGGTCGTGGTAAACCTCAGAATGATGAAGCCGAGAATTGCGGAGATCACGGAACCGAGCAGGATCCCGATTTTCGCTTCATCGCGAAGCAGCCGCGCGGTCTCTCCGGTACCCGGAAAGGCCAGTTCGCCGATGAACAGCGACATCGTGAAACCGATCCCGCAAAGGACGGAGACGCCCCATATTTCGGCCCAGTTCGCTCCCTTGGGCGCTTTGGCAAAGCCCACTTTGACCGCCGCCACGATGCAGCTGAAGATGCCGATCTGCTTGCCAAGAACCAAGCCCGCTGCGACGGCCAGTGGGAGTGGATCGGCCATCTTTTCCAGACCGATCCCGCTCAGATTCACACCCGCATTGGCAAAGCCGAAGATCGGTACGATGGCGTAGGCACTCCACGGCGCCAGGCCATGCTCGATCCGTTCCAACAGGCTGTTGCCGTCGCTGCGATGCATCGGGATCGTAAAGGCCGCGACCACGCCCGCAATCGTGGCATGGATACCGGAATGCAGCACGCAAAACCATAGGACCATCGCTATCAGAATGTAAGGTATTATCGAACTGACCTTCATCCGGTTCATGCCAATCATCACGCCAAGAACCAGCAGCGAACCGATCAGCCATCCGAGTTTTAGGTTGGCCGTATAAAACAGTGCAATGATCACGACCGCACCGATGTCGTCCACGATTGCCACCGTCAGCAGGAAGAGGCGCAGCGATGCCGGCACCCGGCTGCCCAGCAAGCCGAGAACGCCCATCGCAAAGGCGATATCCGTCGCTGCGGGAATTGCCCAGCCGCGGGTCAATTGCGCGTCGCCCCCGGTGAAGAACATATAGACGGCCGCGGGTGCAGCCATCCCGGCTATTGCAGCCAGTACTGGCAGTCGCCGCTGTTCGGGTGTGGCCAGCTGGCCGCAGATCAACTCTCGCTTGACCTCCAGCCCAACCACGAAAAAGAATATCGCCATCAAGCCATCATTGACCCACAAATGCGCGGTGTTCAGCTTGAAGATCGGCGTCCACGCCATCGTTCCGTGGAACAGATGATAATAATCGTAGGCGAGCGGCGAGTTTGCGACGACCATTGCGGCAATGGCCACGAAAATCAGCAAAACGCCCGCAGAAGCATCACTGACAAACAAGGCTCGCACGGGGGCGAATACGGAGCGAAGGGGAAGTTTGATTTCTGGCATAACGTTGCGCCCCCCTCTTTCGCAAATCTTTGCTCGTTGCAAGCTTCCTAAGCCTCGGATAGGTACAATTTCCTATCGGGGTCAATATTTTGACTTTCGGAGCTTTCACGGCTTTTGAATGGATTATGCTGTTTCAGCATGAGCTATTGCTGTTTGCCGGGGTATTTTTTCTGATCGGTGCTGCCGATGAAATTTGCATGGATATTGCCTGGGTCTGGCTGCGGCTGAGCGGGCGGGCCAAAACACACGTCTTGCCCGCCGGGCTTTCGACCATGGCGGGCGGGGCGACGGACAAGCAAGGCACACTCATCGGCCCCGCAGCGGTCTTCGTCCCCATCTGGCAGGAAGCTGGCGTCATCGGCACAACCATCGCTACATGCTGTCTGTTTGGCCGCAATCGTCCTTGCGGGTCTACGTGGGTTGCTACGCCAATGACCGGGCAACGATTGAAGCGGTGACAGTGGCAGGCGCTGGCGATCCCGGGTTACGTCTGGTGATTCATGACCGGATCAGACCGACCGCCAAGGCAGATTGTCTCAATCGCCTTGATCAGGCGCTGAGTGAAGACGAAGTGCGCCATGGGTATCAGGC
>JBFEKH010000147.1:0-4653 GCA_041552775.1 Allopontixanthobacter sp. | reverse complement strand
GCGCGGGGTGGGATCAAGCAACCTGGCCGAAGGTCTGTTACCAACAGATCCTGCCAACCGGCGGATCGAATTTTCGGTAATCGCGACCGTGCCGATCGCGCCTACGCCGGTCGACACACCGGGTCCGCGATGAATACGGTGTCAGAGAACGGGGCTAGTTGAAAATGCCGATATGGTTTGAATTGATGATCCTGCTGCTGGTGACCTATGGCATCGGCATTGGGGCCGGCTGGGTCCTGTGGGGTCGCGGTATTGCGCATGACGAAGGATACGAATGATGGTGGAATTGGTACAGGCAAACTGGCTGCTGTTTGTGGTCGCACTGCTGATCGGGATTGCGGTCGCATACTGGATTTTCGTGGCGATGCGCCGCACCAGCGTGGAAACGGTCAAGACCGACGCATTGGATGAAGGCGCTGCCCCTGCTGCCCGAAACCAGGCGTTGATCGATGCGCCGCCAGCTACCGTTGCCGCCCCTGCGACCATACCGCCATTCCCGCCCGGACTGGCTGGTGCCGGGACCGCTGTGGCCGCTGTGATCGAGAGCCAGCAGGCGGACGCGATCAAAGCTGCCACTGAAGAGCCAGCCGACCAAACCGCCGATGACCTCAGCCGGATCAAGGGTGTCGGCCCCAAGCTGAAAACCATGTTGATGTCGCTGGGAGTGACGCGCTTTTCGCAGATCGCCGCTTGGTCGGATGAAGATATCGACCGGATCGACGCGCAATTGGGCCAATTCGAGGGGCGTATCCGGCGCGACAATTGGGTGGCGCAGGCCGAATTCCTCGCAGGCGGTGACATGACCGGGTATGAAAAGAAATTCGGTAAGCTTTAAATCAAGGCGGCCACACAGAAGACCTCCCAGGAGAAGACAATGAGCGACGCTATTTATCCAGTCCCCGCCGAATGGGCTGAAACTGCGCTCATCGACGAAGCAGGCTATCACGAAAAATACCGCCAATCGGTCGCTGATCCCGATGCCTTCTGGCGTGCGGAGGCGCAGCGGATCGACTGGATCTCGCCATTTGAAACGGTCAAGGACACCTCGTTCAACCAGGAAGATTTTCACATCCGCTGGTTCGAAGGCGGCAAGCTGAATTTGTCTGCCAACTGCCTTGACCGGCATCTGGAAACCCGCGGTGATCAGGTAGCGATTATCTGGGAGCCGGATGATCCGGGCGCGGCCGGGCGCAAGATCACCTATGCCGAACTGCACCGGCATGTGTGCCGCTTTGCCAATTTGCTAAAGTCCAAAGGCGTGGCCAAGGGCGACCGGGTCACGATTTACCTCCCGATGGTGCCCGAAGCTGCCGTGGCCATGCTCGCCTGCGCCCGAATTGGCGCGGTTCATTCCATCGTTTTCGCCGGATTTTCGCCCGATGCACTCGCCGGGCGGATCAAGGATTGCCAGTCCAACATCGTCCTCACTGCCGACCAGGGCCTGCGCGGCGGCAAGCCGATTCCGCTGAAGGCCAATGTCGATGCTGCGCTTGAGAAAGTGGCAGTCGATACCGTCATCATGCTGCGCCACACCGGAGCCGACGTTCCGACTGTGGCGGGCCGGGACGTCGATTGGGCGGAAGCGATTGCCGATCAATCTGACGAATGCCAACCCGAAATAATGGACGCGGAAGACCCGCTATTTATCCTCTATACCTCGGGTTCGACTGGACAGCCGAAGGGCGTACTCCACACCACTGGCGGATATTCCTTATGGGTCAGCATGACACATGAATATGTATTCGACTATCAGCCAAACGCCAATGGATCGATGCCGGTTTACTGGTGCGCTGCGGATGTCGGCTGGGTCACCGGACACAGCTATGTCGTTTACGGTCCGCTGCTGAACGGCGCGACCACGTTGATGTTTGAAGGGGTGCCAAACTACCCAGATTTCTCACGCTTTTGGCAGGTGATCGACAAATACCGGGTTGAGATTTTCTACGCCGCCCCCACGGCCCTGCGCTCGCTGATGCGCGAGGGCGACAGCTATGTAACCAACACCAACCGCAAGAGCCTGCGCCTGCTCGGTTCGGTCGGCGAACCGATCAATCCAGAGGCATGGGACTGGTATCACCGCGTCATCGGCGAGCGACGCTGCCCGATTGTGGATACCTGGTGGCAGACCGAAACCGGCGGCGCGATGATTACCCCGTTGCCCGGCGCAACCGCGCTCAAGCCGGGCAGCGCCACCCGCCCAATGTTCAGCGTCCAACCTGCTCTTGTCGATAATGACGGCAAAGAACTGGACGGCACAGGTGAAGGCGCGTTGGTCATCAAGGACAGCTGGCCGGGCCAGATGCGCACGGTCTACGGCGATCACGAACGGTTCTTCCAGACGTATTTCAGCACTTTTCCAGGATATTATTTCACCGGGGACGGGTGCCGCCGGGACGAAGACGGCTATTACTGGATCACCGGACGGATCGACGATGTGATCAATGTCTCCGGTCACCGGATGGGCACCGCCGAGGTGGAAAGCGCCCTCGTTGCCCATCCGCAGGTTGCCGAAGCAGCCGTGGTCGGAATGCCCCATGATGTGAAGGGTCAGGGCATCTACGCCTACGTTACTCCCAATGCCGGGATCGAGCCTGACGAAGCGTTGCGCGCCGAGTTGGTCCAATGGGTGCGCAAGGAAATCGGGCCGATTGCTACGCCCGATGTAGTCCAGTTTGCCCCCGGTTTGCCCAAGACCCGCAGCGGCAAGATCATGCGGCGGATTCTGCGCAAGATTGCGGAGAACGATTTCAGCAATCTCGGCGACACTTCGACTCTCGCCGATCCATCGGTAGTAGATGATCTGATCGCGAACCGGCCTGGATGAGCGATCCTGAAACCATTTGGTGCCCGCTCCGCACCGCGCTGTATTTGCCCGCCAATCGCGCTAGCGCAGTGGCCAAGGCGCGCGGCGCGGATTGCGATGCGGTAATCCTCGATCTGGAGGATGCAGTCTCGCCCGAAGCCAAGACCGAAGCACGCAATGCAGCCATCGCTGCGGTGCTCGAAGGCGGATTTGGCGATCGGTTGCTGGTGGTCCGGATCAATGCTTTGAGCAGCGAATGGGGCGCGCAGGATTGCGCTGCCCTGAGCGGGTCCGGCGTTGCTGCCGTACTGGTGCCGAAATTGTCGTCAGCGCACGAATTGGCACAATACCGCGCTGCCTTGGGCGCAGGGCCGCAGCTTTGGGCCATGCTGGAAACCTGCGCCGCGTTCCTTGAATTGCCCGCGATTGCAGAGGCATCCGAGGATACCGGATTAACCACCTTCGTATTGGGCACCAATGATCTGGCGTTGGAAATGCGCTGCATTCTGGATACTGGGCGCAGTGCGATGTTGTCGCTCCTGACCCAATCCGTAGTTGCGGCACGGGCACATGGCCTTTCCGTTCTCGATGGCGTGTTCAACGCGCTGGAAGACGATACCGGGTTTAGCGATCAATGCCGGCAAGGCGCAGCGCTGGGGTTCGATGGCAAGACAGTCATTCATCCCAAACAGCTTCCCGTAGCCAATGCCGCTTTCGCGCCGTCGGATGCTGAAATCACCAAGGCCGAAAGCATCGTCGCCGCATTCGCAGCGCCAGAAAATTCCGGTAAGGGCGTGATCAAGCTGGACGGGAAGATGGTTGAGGTTCTGCATCTGCGAGAAGCGCAGCGCGCCTTGCAAATTCGCGATGCCATCGCGGCCAGGGCCATAGCGCAGTCTTGAGCCCGGCTACGGCCCTTGTGACCCCTTGCAGCGCCCACCTATCCCTGCGAAAGCGGTGCCAACAAAGGAGCTTTTATGGCTGGTATGCTGCCGTTTAACTGGGAAGACCCATTCGATCTCGAAGGGCAATTGACTGAAGAAGAACGGATGATCCGCGATTCGGCGCGGGGTTTTGCGCAAAGTGAACTGCAGCCCCGTGTCCAGCAAGCTTACCGAGATGAGGTTTCCGCTCCTGAACTGTTCCCGCTGATGGGCGCAGCCGGGATGCTCGGCGCGACTGTGCCTGAGGAATACGGCGGCGCTGGCGCCAGCTATGTCGCTTACGGATTGATCGCGCGCGAGATCGAGCGGGTAGATTCCGGCTACCGGTCTATGGCATCCGTCCAGTCCAGTCTGGTGATGTATCCGATCCATGCCTACGGTTCGGAAGAACAGCGGCGCAAATATCTGCCCGGACTTGCCAGCGGCGAATTGATCGGTTGCTTCGGCCTGACCGAACCCGATGCGGGTTCCGACCCGGGCGGAATGCGGACCTATGCCAAGAAAGACGGCGACGGGTATTCGCTGTCGGGCGCAAAAACCTGGATCAGCAATTCGCCATTTGCGGATGTATTCGTTGTGTGGGCGAAGAGTGAAGCGCATGGTGACGGTATCCGCGGCTTCGTGCTGGAAAAGGGCATGGAAGGGCTGTCCGCGCCCAAGATCGAGGGGAAATTGTCCCTTCGTGCCTCCACTACCGGCATGATCATGATGGACGAGGTCAAGCTGCCTGCGGACGCATTGTTGCCCGAAGTGCAGGGCCTGAAGGGTCCGTTCGGCTGTCTCAACCGTGCCCGGTACGGGATCAGCTGGGGTGCGATGGGCGCAGCGGAATTCTGCCTGAATGCCGCGCGCCAATACGGGCTCGACCGCACGCAATTCGGCCGTCCGCTGGCCGCGACCCAGCTG
>JBFEKH010000146.1:0-4672 GCA_041552775.1 Allopontixanthobacter sp. | reverse complement strand
ATCGGGGACCCTTCCGCCAATCGGGACAACATCTTCCGGGCTGGTGCCCCAGGTAACGGTTGGCTGGACATCGCCCGCGTCGATCCGCACGCTTTTGTCGAAGGTCGCGCCCGGATCGGTCGGCAGCGATCGCCACCAGGCGAGGGCCGCATCCCAATCGGCACCTCTGGGCGCGAGTGGGCGGCCTTTGAGATAGGCGAAAGTCTTTTCATCTGGCGCAATCAGGCCGGCGCGCGCGCCAGCCTCGATCGACATGTTGCACACAGTCAGGCGACCTTCGATGCTCATTTCTTCGAACACCTTACCGCGATATTCGATGACATGGCCGACCCCGCCAGCAGCACCGAGCACGCCGATAATATGCAGGATCAGGTCCTTGGGTGTAATGCCCGCACCGAGCATTCCGTCGACCACCACTTCCAGAGTCCTGGAACGTTTAAGCAGCAGCGTCTGGGTCGCCAGCACATGTTCGACTTCGCTGGTGCCAAGGCCGAATGCGAGCGCGCCGAGGCCGCCATGCGATGCCGTG
This sequence comes from Allopontixanthobacter sp., assembly GCA_041552775.1. Taxonomy (GTDB): domain Bacteria; phylum Pseudomonadota; class Alphaproteobacteria; order Sphingomonadales; family Sphingomonadaceae; genus Allopontixanthobacter. Next base: position 4,143 of record JBFEKH010000146.1, on the reverse strand, counting down.
TGGGAATCTCCGCAGACAATGGTTGATCCGGGCAGGGAAAATCCCTGTTCAGGGCCAACGACATGCACGATGCCCTGTTCCGCAGCGCTTGCATCGATATAGCGGATACCAAAGGACGGTGCGTTCGCTTCGAGCGCGGCCAGTTGCGCGGCGCTCTGCGGATCGGCGATGGGGATGCGCTTCCCGTCAGCATCCAGTCGGGCCGTTGTGGGCAGGTTGTGATCGGGCACCGCCAGCGTCAGGTCGGGGCGGCGGACCTTGCGGCCAGCCAGCCGAAGCGATTCGAACGCCTGCGGGCTGGTCACTTCATGCACCAGATGCCGGTCAATGAATATCAGGCTGGTGCCGTCCTCGCGTGTTTCCACGATGTGGGCGTCCCAGATCTTCTCATACAATGTGCGCGGTTTGTTTGCCATGTGGGCAGAATTAGCGACCATTGGGCAACAGTTGCAAGCAAACTCGCACGCAGGAAATGCCTAGTCATGGAAAGGAAAGGTTGGAGCGCCTAACTTACATCCATGTCAGCCAAACCATATACCCACCGGATTGATATCTTTCCTGCCGATATCGACTTCATGGGGCATGTAAACAATGCCCGATATCTTGGCTGGGTGCAGGATGCAGTTCTGTCGCACTGGCGCAATATAGCGCCCGCCGATGCTGTCGCGAGCCGGGCATGGGTCGCGCTGAAACACGAGATAACCTACAGAAAACCGGCGTTTTTAGAAGATACGGTGATCGCTCGTACCGTTCTGGAAAGCACCAAGGGTGCGCGCGCATTCTATCACACTGTGATTGAACGCGGCGAAGAAGTGCTGGCTGAGATCAGTTCCTGCTGGTGCTGCATTGATGCAGAAACATTGCGGCCCGCCAAGATCGGCGAAGAGATTGCAAAGTTCTTCTTCCCACGTGATGAACCCGGCGAGATTTGATGAAATTATCGCGTGTGCGAGCAAATAGCGCGCACCACGTTGTACCTTTCGAATTTCGCTGTGACCCCTTATGTAGGCTGTCATGACCTTGGATCCCGCAATTGCCCGACGCAGATCGCAATCTGCCATCGGATTGGGGTTGGCGCTGGCGATCTTCGGATCGTGGCTGGCGATCCATTTCTACGGGATGTTCGCATTTGATCTCACGTGGGCCAGCCTGGTTGCCGCCCTGGCCATGGCGGCGGTTCAATGCTGGCTGTCGGTCGGGCTGTTCATCGTCAGCCACGATGCGATGCACCAATCGCTTGCGCCGGGCCGCCCACGCCTGAATGCCGTAATCGGCGCGACTTTGCTGTTTCTTTATGCCGGGTTCGGATGGCGCAAGATGCGCGATGCCCATTTCGTGCACCACGAACGGCCCGGGTCTGCCGATGACCCGGATTTCGATGCGGCGAACCCGCGCAGCTTCAGGCGCTGGTATTTCACCTTCCTGCGCCGCTATTTCGGCTGGCAGTCGGTGCTCTATGTCTCCACCATCGTCACGCTATATTGGCTGGTGTTCGGGGTACCGGCGGAAAAGATCGTGTTGCTGTTCGGCCTTCCCGCGATCGCATCGTCTATGCAATTGTTCTACTTCGGCACTTTTCGCCCGCACCGTCACGAGGCCGCGACCTTCGCCGATCGCCATAATGCTCGCAGCGAGGAATTCGGCGTACTGGCCAGTCTCGCAAGCTGTTTCCATTTCGGCTATCATCACGAACATCACTGTCACCCTGATTTGCCCTGGTGGGCCCTGGCGCGTGCGCGCCGGGACACTTTGACGAAGGAAGCTTTATAATATGAGCGTGTGGGCCATCATCGCCATTGTAGGTGCCGCTGTTGCGGGGATGGAGCTGTTTGCTTGGTGGGCGCACAAATACGTCATGCACGGCTGGGGCTGGGCATGGCACCGCGATCATCACGAACCGCATGATAATGTGCTGGAGAAAAACGATCTGTTCGCAGTCGTGTTCGGCACCATCGTATTTTTCATGTTCCTGGTCGGTTATTTCATGTCGCCAGCGCTGTGGTGGGCCGCGTTTGGAATTACCCTCTACGGCCTGATCTACACTCTGGTGCATGATGGATTGGTCCATCAACGCTACTTCAAATGGGTCCCGAAGCGGGGCTATGCCAAGCAGCTGGTCCAGGCGCACAAATTGCATCATGCCACGGTCGGCAAGGAAGGCGGGGTCAGTTTCGGTTTCGTGATTGCCCGCGATCCGGCCAAGCTGAAGGCCGAATTGAAGCGTCAGCGCGAGGCGGGAATTGCCGTGGTTCGCGAAAGTGCAGGGGCCTGACCGCCGAGTGGGATTTTATTCAGCGCAGGAAGTTTACATAGACTGCGTGGATGATGCCAGGCACGAACAGGATGATGGTCAGGATCAGATTGATCCAGAAATCGCGCCCGATCCCGTGCTTCAACGCCACGCCGAGGGGCGGCAGCAGGATACTGGCGATAAGGATAAGAATACTCATTAGTTTCTCCGTTTGGTTGCCAGCCTAACGCCAGGATCTGACAGATGTTCCGCCGGCCTGGCGGAATTCGGCGGTTGAACCGGGGTTTGGCGTTACTCGTCGCGCGTGGCGATCCAACCTCCGCAAATCACCAAAATCGCGAGAGAAATGTAGTACCAGGGCGCGCCCAGAGTGTACCAGGTGAACACCGCGCCAATGGTCATCGCAACGATTGCGGCCGTCTTCGCTCGGCGCGAAATTGCCCGTCGTTCGCGCCAGTCGCGCAGCTGCGGCCCCCAATGCGGATGATCAAGCAGCTTGGCCTCCCAATGGGGATTGCTGCGCGCGAAACAGTAAGTCGCCAGCAACAGGAACGGGACGGTCGGCATCAGCGGCAGGAATGCCCCGACTGCCCCCAGTCCGAACGAAATGATTCCGCCAGTAAGGTAAAGCGGCCGCATGTCAGGCGGCCGCCAGCCGAGCCGCGTGCTGCTTTACCAATGCAATCATGTTGGGAACGCCCTGCGTCCGGTTCGAACTGAGTTGGTTTTTCAGATCGAACGGTTCGAGCGCTGCAGTGACATCCATCGCCGCCACTTCGCCGGCCGGTTTGTCCTGCACCGCGGCGATCACCAGGGCGACGATACCCTTGGTTATCGCAGCGTTGCTGTCGGCCAGAAAATGCAGCTTGCCATCGGCGCCAGTGGGATAGACCCACACGCTGGCCGAGCATCCGCGTACCAACGTGGCGTCGGTTTTCAACGCGTCGGGCATTTCATCCAGCTCTCGGCCGAGCTCGATCAGCAGGCGGTACCGTTCGTCGCCTTCGAGAAATTCGTATTCTTCGGAAATATCATCGAGTGTTCGCATTCCCTGCATGTAGCGATGCGCGCTTACAAATCCACCCCGCTTGCAATGGCTTCGAGCCTGCGGATGCGTTCTTTCAAATCGGCGATTTCAATCCTGGCCATGCTAATCCCGCTTGGGCCAATGCCTGCCGGGCTATCGGCGCTGCGGCCTTCGATCTCGGGGTAATGGCTTGGATTACGGACAGTCATCCGATCCAATTCGCGCTCCTTCAGTGCCAGCCAGCCTTGCCAGCCGCGCAGGGCCATCAGGGCAACCAGTCCGAGGCCGGCCATTACGGTTGTAGCAATGATTATCTGGTCATTCATGTCCCGGTCCTCCTCCTGAACCTCAATCAAGATAAATGCCTATTTGTCGCGCAGCCGCTCTATTTCGTCTGCGATGGCTCTAATTTCGCGGCTTTCCGTACTGTTCGCGTCGGTGGCGATACGTTCGAGAACCTTGATCCGTTCACGCAGGTCAACCACTTCACTCTGCAATTCCTGTTCCCGGTCAGAAACCGGCATGTCTTCAGCGGGGCTGCCATTGTGACTTCGGTCGCCTTCGGTTCTGCTCCGCGACCGCATCACGCCGGCAATTGCCGAAATCAGGACAATCAGGACGACAGCAGTGGCCCAGGTCATGCGCGGCTATCCTGAGGGGTGCCGGCAGGCCCTGCCAAGAATGGGCCATCCAGGTCCGAACGCTGCGACATCAGGTCACCAACCATCACACATTTCCTTCTGGCTGACGGTGGCGCAACGGGACCCCGTTCGCACGGTCGTCACGCAGCTTGTCGATTTCGGCGGTCAGGCCGTAACCGCCATCGGTGACGATCCGCTCCATAACTGCGAGCCGGTCCTTGATT
>JBFEKH010000145.1:0-4705 GCA_041552775.1 Allopontixanthobacter sp. | reverse complement strand
GATATCGCCACCCGCTGCGAATTGCTGGTCCAGCTGATGCAGTTCTTCAGCCGCCGCGACGGGGATGATGACCGGGTAACGCTGCAATAAGCCGGTTGATCAGACTCCGAAACTCACCCGCAATCCGTCGATCACATATTGCGCGGCGAGGGCCGCCAGTAGCACGCCCAGCAGCCGTGTAATCACTGCCTCTACCGAGGCACCGAACAGCTTCATCAGCGGACTTGCAGCGATCAGAGCGAGCATCGTCAGCAGCAGTACCGCTGCCAGCGCACCGAGAATGACCAACGTTCCCTCAATCCCGCTGGTCCCGCTCATCAGCAGCATCACGGACGCAATCGCGCCCGGTCCAGCGAGCATCGGCATGGCCATCGGGAAGACGGACACATCTTCCACCATTTCCGGATCGGCCATCACCTTTTCTGCCCGGTCTTCCCGACGTTGGGTGCGTTTTTCGAACACCATGTCGAGCGCGATCAGGAACAGCATGATCCCGCCGGCAATCCGAAACGCATCTAGTTCGATATGCAGGGCATTCAGCAATTCTTCGCCGAAAAGGGCAAAGCCAAGCAGGATGACACCCGCAATCAGGCATGCCTTGACCGCCATGGTGCGCTGCTGTGCGCGTGTGGCGCCTTTGGTCAGGCCGGCATAGATCGGGGCGCAGCCCGGCGGGTCGATCACCACGAAAAGGGTGATGAATGCGGACAGGAACAGTTCGATCACTCAGGTTAATCCGAAGGAGGAATGGAGACTTCGATCACCCGCGTCATACTTCCGCCGGGACCGGCGGTCCATACAGTGAAATTGCGCGTGCCCTCGCCAGTGAAAGCGAAATTCCACGCAAGCGTGCCGTCGGCTGACCGGCGCAGACCCGCCTGGTCGCCCACTACATCATTTACGTGGCCGCATTCGGCGACTTTCGCAGAGATCATGTCCGATTGAGCCGGTGCCACGTCTGTTGGCCAACCAAAATCGAACAACCAGCGATATTCGCCGTTCTTCTCGCGCGCCCAAACAGTATGGCCTACACCGCGGGTGTTGTCGTTAGGGTCCGCGAAGCTGAACGCGCTTACCGCGAGCGTGCCATCACAGCTCGACCAAACAGCCGTTGGTTCCCACGTCACCGACTGTTGGGGATCTGTCTGCTTGGCCAGCCAGGGCTTGGCCTCAAACGCACCGCTGCGGCCAAAAATCAATGCGCCGTCGGCTGCATATTTCCGGAATGCCGTCCACTGGCCGTCCTCGTTCGCTGCGCGCGCAAATGCCAGTTCGGTTGCCACCACTTCGCTGGGATTGGCGACCCGCTCCAGCCGCTGCCCTTGGCCGGGACCGCCCGCGCAGGAAATCAAAGCCAGCGATGCGGCACACGCGAACAGAATTCTCATATTGCATCCTCCGCCAGGTCAATCCCGGCGTTCCGATATGCTGCGACGAGCGTATTGCGTAGCAGGACCGCAATGGTCATCGGGCCTACACCGCCCGGCACCGGGGTAATCGCCCCGGCAATTTCGCACGCTTCATCGAATGCCACATCACCGACAAGCCGTCCCTTTTCCTCACCCTTGGCTGGGGGCAAGCGATTGATCCCGACATCAATCACGGTCGCGCCGGGCTTGATCCAGTCCTTGCCGATCATCTCCGCCCGGCCGACCGCCGCCACCACGATATCAGCGCGGCGCACAACTTCGGGCAGGTTCTTGGTTCGGCTATGGGCAATGGTCACGGTTGCGTTCGCATCGAGCAGCAATTGCGCCATCGGCTTGCCGACAATGTTTGACCGGCCGATCACCACCGCTTCCAGGCCTGACAAGTCACCCAACCGGTCGGTCAGCAGCATCATGCAGCCCAGCGGCGTGCAGGGTACGAAACCACTTTGCCCGACGGAAAGGCGGCCAGCATTGATCACATGGAAACCGTCGACGTCCTTGTCCGGCGCAATCGCGGCGATGATCGCCTGCTCGTCCAGATGTCCGGGCAACGGCAATTGGACCAGTATTCCGTCAACCGACGGATCATTGTTCAGCTGCTCGACCAGCGCCAGCAATTCATCGCCCGAGACATCATCCGGCAGCCGGTGTTCGAAACTGTTCATATTAGCCGCCAGCGTCGCCTTGCCCTTGGACCGGACATAGACCTGGCTGGCCGGATCATCGCCGACCAGCACCACGGCGAGCCCGGCCTTGCGGCCAGCCTTGGCCTCGAAATCATGCGCCAGCACGCCGACCTTCTCGCGCAATTGCAGCGCGAAGGCTTTGCCGTCGATCAGTTCAGCGGAGCTCATGCAGCGGTATACGCGATTTCGAGCAATATCCGCATCACGATCTGCAACCCGATAATCAGCACCAGCGGCGAGAAATCAATCGCGCCGGTTGCCGGAAGAATGCGCCGGATCGGGCTCAAGACGGGTTCGAGCAGGGAATTGATTGAATTGTAAATCTGCCGCAGAAAGTCGTTACTCGGGTTGATGACATTGAAGGCAAACAGCAATCCGATGATGAATTGCACGATGATCAGCATGACGAGCACGTTGATCAGCATTGATAGAATATCGATTATCAGACCCAATGGACGTCCTTCCGTTCAAGGCTTGGAAATATATACCGCTGATACCCGACGATGCGGGACTGTATCAACCGCATAATACGCATTATGCTGGAGGCGTTTCCCTGCTACTGGCCATTTCTTCGTCCAAGGTGCTCTTGATAATCCGCCAACGCAATTGATCGGTGGTTGCGCCCGGCACGTCATTGACGCGTCGGAACGCGAGCGTTCCCTGCTTCAGTGGTGTTTGCGGATTGTCGCCATCACGCAGGGTTACGGTTACTTCGCAAAAGAGTGACCCGGCGGCCCCTTTCTCTCGGACCTCGCCGATCTGGAGATCTGGCTTGCCGTAATCCTGATACCCCATCGACAGTTTGTCCGTTCCAATCGGTTCGACCCAAGCCTGCGCGGCCACGGGAAACAGCTTTTCGCCGAGCGTCTTCGCATAGGCATTGGCGACGGCCGTACAATCCTTGCTCAGAAACGCCTCGGGAAGTTTCACGAGCGCCGGTTCATAATTGGTCACCGCAACGACTTCCGTCTCGCCTTGTTCTGCCACCGTATCGGCATCGCCGGACTGGCCGCATCCGGCCAGCGCGAAGGGGAACGTCAACAGGATAAACACGGACCGGTACATAGGTTACGCCTTTCTGATCAGTGTGCCTGCCCCGCGGCTGGTAAAGAATTCCAGCAGCATTGCATGGGGCACGCGACCGTCTAGCACAACAGCTGCATCGCAGCCGCCCTCGACCGCATGGATACAGGTTTCCAGCTTGGGAATCATCCCGCCGCTGATCGTTCCATCGTCGCGCAATAGCTTGATCGCTGCCGGGTCGAGATCGGTCAGCAGCTCTCCCGATTTATCCAGCACGCCCTTCACATCGGTCAGCAGGAACAGCCGCGCCGCGCCAAGCGCCGCAGCAATCGCGCCCGCCATGGTGTCGGCATTGATATTGTAGGTATGTCCGTCATCGCCCGCGCCGATCGGGGCCACCACCGGAATCATGCCCGCAGCGCTGACAGTGTCGAGAATGGTCGTGTCCACTTCGGACGGCTCGCCGACAAAGCCCAGGTCGACCACCCGTTCGATATTGCTTTCCGGGTCCTTGGTGGTGCGCTCGACTTTCGTGGCGGTGACCAGCCCCCCATCCTTACCCGAAATACCAATGGCCTTGCCGCCCGCGGCGGCAATCCAGCCGACCAGTTCCTTGTTGATCGCGCCCGACAGGACCATTTCGGCAATATCGGCGGTTTCCTTGTCGGTGACCCTTAGGCCGTCCACAAAGCTGCTTTCAACACCGAGCCGTTTCAGCATGGCACCGATTTGCGGTCCGCCGCCATGGACCACTACCGGATTGATCCCGACCGCTTTCAGCAGGACCACATCCTCGGCAAATTCGCGCGCTGCCTTCGGATCGCCCATGGCATGGCCGCCATATTTCACCACGAAGGTACGGCCCTTGTAGCGCTGGAAATAGGGCAGTGCCTCGATCAGCGTTTCCGCCTTTGCGAGGATGCTCTTGTCCTCGCCGATATTGTCTGCCCTGTCTGCCATCCGCCAATTCCTCGAAAATCTACCCGGCGCGCTTAGCGGCTCAGCGCGCCGGAGGAAAGCCGCGCATCGCTTTGTCCCATAGGTGTTCACCAGTAAGTAGTGAACCGGAGTGGGCCAGCCGAGCCGCCCGGCGTTGGGTCAGACCATGATCCGCGCCATTATATTCTCGTTGCTGCTGCTGGCAGCGCCAGGCCCCGCCCTCGCCGAACCTGACACCGCCTATGCCGCTACCTTCGCCAAATGCGGTTCGGCCAAACGGATCAATTGCGTGGTCGATGGCGATACGTTCTGGCACCGCGGCAAGAAGATCCGGATCGCCGATATCAACACCCCCGAAACATCGCGGCCCGGCTGCGCCTATGCAGCGGGGCTGGGCGCGGGTGCGACTTTGCGCCTGACCCAATTGCTCAACGTCGGCCTGTTCGCGCTGGAATAGCAGGGCCGCGATGTTGACCGTTATGGCCAGCAGCTGCGGATCGTGACGCGCGGCGGTAAGTCGCTGGGCAATGTGTTGGTGGCGGAGGGCTTGGCAGAGACCTGGACCGGCCGCCGCCATGATTGGTGCCCGCCAGCCTGAGACAGGCCAGCACCTGATCCCTTCACCAT
>JBFEKH010000144.1:0-4738 GCA_041552775.1 Allopontixanthobacter sp. | reverse complement strand
TTCCAGACATTAGCGGCCGAAGACGCGCGGCGTTCCACCAATCTGTAGGATTCAACCAGTTCATTCAGACTGCCGGCTTGATAAATGCTTTTCAGGGCCCGGATATGCTGGTTGATCCGGGTTTCAGACACACCCATTTCGCTGGCGATCAACTTAATCGGCATCCTGCGATCGATTCTGCGAATCACCTCGCGCTGCTTCTCAGTCAGCGAGGGCGCGGTTTCCCCGACCATGGCAAGTTTTCTCCACTGAATTGGCGCGATCTTCGTGCCATAAACTATGGCAATGGCATTCCTAAGGCAAACGGCCCAAGGCCAACGGGAGTTCCCGTCCGCCCAACATGTCCGGTTTGCGAACGTGCAGTTACCGATACTTAAGTCATGAAGAAATTATTCGAGCGAAGAAAGGTACCGCTTCACATTTCGCGCGGCCTGCCGCAGCCTCTGTTCGTTTTCGACCATCGCGATCCGCACGAAACCTTCGCCTTCTTCGCCGTACCCCACACCTGGCGCCACAGCGACTTCAGCGTGCAGCAGCAATTGTTTGGAAAATTCCAGGCTGCCCATGCTTTTCAGCGCAGGCGGTAGCGGAGCCCAGGCAAACATCGACGCTGGCGGAGCCGGGATATCCCATCCTGCTCGGCCAAAGGCTTCCACCATCACGTCGCGGCGCTTGTGATACAGCAAACGGTTGCTTTCCACGATGTCCTGCGGCCCGTTCAGCGCAGCACAGGCAGCTGCCTGGATCGGCGTGAAGGCGCCGTAATCGAGATAGCTTTTGACGCGGGTCATCGCGGCAATCAAATCCTTGTTGCCCACCGCAAAGCCCATCCGCCATCCAGCCATGGAATAGGTCTTGGACATGGAGGTGAATTCCACCGCCACATCCTTGGCGCCCTTGACCTGCATGATCGAAGGCGTCGGATTGCCATCGAAATACAGTTCGGAGTAGGCGAGGTCGGACAGAATCCAGACCTCGTTTTCCTTCGCCCACGCCACAAGCCGTTCGTAAAACGCCAGGTCGACTACCTCGGCTGTGGGGTTGGACGGGTAATTGACCACCAGCACGCTGGGCCGCGGCACGGTAAACGCCATTGCGTTGTCCAGCGCGCGCCAGTATTCCTCGTCCGGCGTTGTCGGCACGGACCGGATGGTGGCCCCGGCAATGATGAAGCCGAACGTATGGATCGGGTATGACGGGTTAGGTGCCAGCACCACATCGCCCGGCGCGGTTATAGCATTGGCCAGGCTGGCCAGCCCTTCCTTCGATCCCATGGTCACGACGACTTCGGTGGCCGGATCCAGATCGACCCCGAATCGCCGACCATAATAATTCGCCTGCGCCTTACGCAGCCCCGGGATACCCTTGGACTGGGAATAGCCATGGGCATCCGGCTTGCGCGCGACTTCACATAATTTTTCGATCACATGGGCTGGCGGGGGCTGGTCGGGATTACCCATCCCCAGGTCGATAATGTCCTTCCCCGCCGCGCGCGCCGCTGCCCGCAAACCGTTGACTTCGGCGATCACGTAGGGCGGCAGGCGCTTCATGCGGTAGAAATCGGTATCCATCATTTCCCTTGTGGCCGGCTGTCGTGTTGGCGCCGACATGTGCGTGGTTGGTACAATATGTTCGTCTGATTATTCAGTGGAGCAATAAAAGCATAGGTGCAATCTTATCCGCCTGCCTCTATACCTTCTGCCAAGAGACGACAGCACGCAATCGGAAGAGAAGCACCATGGCGGCCAGCAAGACCCCGCAAGATCCATTCACCGCGTTGATGACAATGCAGGCTGAGCAGGCGCAGTCATTCTTCGAACAGATGATGCCGGGCAAAAGCGGAGTTTCGGGCGCTGCCGGGATGGAAGTTGCCGCCGGTCATTGGGCCGATCTGGCGGACAAGCTCCAATCGATGTGGAACGATTCCCGTACCAATAATACCGCACTGGCCAATCCTGCGGCGGCTGTGATGGATCTCACCGGTTGGACTGAAATGTCGAAGAACTGGCTGGCCAATTTTCCCCTCGCGGATCCTGAGCAGCAAAAGCGCCTGATGGAGGATTCCACAAAATTGTGGCAGTCGGTCCTGGGGCAGTTCACCCTCGGTGCAGACGGCGTAATGCAGCAAAACGAGGCACCCGACCTACCGCGCAAGGACCGCCGCTTTGCCGATCCACGGTGGCAGCAGCAGCCGCTGTTTGCCTTGATCCACCAGACCTACCTGATGATCGAGGAACGCCTGATCGCGATGGTCGACGAGGTCGCCGGGCTCGATGAAGCAAAGCGCGAGCAATTGCGCTTCGCGACCAGGGGCATGATGGAAGCGCTCAGCCCGGCCAATTTCCCCGTCACCAACCCGATCGTGCTGGAACGCACCTTGGAAAGTCGGGGCGAAAACCTGGTCAAGGGCATGGAACACCTGCTGTCCGATCTGAAGCGGGGCCAACTGACCCACACCGATCCGACCGCCTTCACCCTGGGCGAGAATATCGCCACCACACCGGGCAAGGTAGTCCATGAAACGCCGCTGTATCAATTGATCCAGTACAGCCCGATGACCGAAGAAGTTCTGGCAACCCCGCTGGTAATTTTCCCGCCATGGATCAACCGCTTCTATATCCTGGACCTCAATCCTAAGAAAAGCTTCGTACGCTGGGCTGTCGAACAAGGCGTGACGACGTTCGTGGTCAGCTGGAAATCCGCTGATGCATCCATGGCGGATATCGTCTGGGACGATTACATTCGGGCGCAGATCGACGCGGTGGAACAGGTGCGCCAGCGACTGAAGGTCCCTTCCGTCCACACCATCGGATATTGCGTGGCAGGCACGACCCTGGCCGCGACGCTGGCGGTATTAGCGCGGCGGGGTGAAGCCGACAAGATCAAGAGTGCGACCTTCTTCACCGCCCAAGTCGATTTCGAGAAAGCGGGCGAATTGCTCAATTTCGTGGATGACACGCAAATCGCCGCAATCGAGAATATGTCCAAGGACGGGTATCTCGATGGCCGGGTCATGGCGGCAACGTTCAACATGCTGCGCGGCACCGACCTGATCTGGAATTATGTGGTCAACAATTACATGCTGGGCGAGGAATATCCGGCCTTTGACCTGCTGCACTGGAATGGTGATGTCACCAACCTGCCGGGCAAATGGCACAAGAGCTACCTGATCGATCTCTACCGCGACAATCGCCTGGTCAAACCCGATTCGCTCAGTGCGGACGGGACCCCGATAGACCTGCGGCTGGTCAAGACGCCGAGCTATATCCAGGCGGGCAAGGAAGATCATATCGCCCCGGCCGAAAGTGCGTGGCGGATTACCGAGCATTTCTCCGGCCCGATGCGCTTCGTGCTCGCCGGATCTGGCCATATCGCCGGGGTGGTCAACCCGCCCTCTGCAGAGAAATATCAATATTGGCGCAATGACAGTGACGTTTCCTCCTTGGAGGAATTCGTGGCCGGTGCGACCGAACACAAGGGCAGTTGGTGGCCTGACTGGATTGAATGGCTAACCCAGCAAGACAGCAAGAAAGTGCCTGCAAAAGGCCTCAGAAAACCGGGTGGCAAGGGTGATAATGTGATCGAGGATGCACCTGGACGCTATGTAATGCAGCGCTAGCAATCCCATTCTATCAATCACTTGTACAATTTATGCTGCGCTGCACAAAAATACTTGACTTCGAGGCTGAGATGCCTATTTTGTGCAGTGCAACATAACGGTCCACGATTTGGGACCAGCAAAGCACAAGGATCGATATCATGGCAGATCAAGCCACGAGCAAAATTGACGTAGCAGCCGAGAAGGCATTCGCCGAAGCAGCCGCCCAGACCGCCGCAGCCAAGACCGCCGCAGCCAAGAAGGCAGCAGCGGAAGTCGAAGCAGTTTCGAAGCCAACCATAGCCGAGAACGTTGCCGAAGCAGTTGCTGCTCCAGCACCTGCACCTGCAACGAATGCCGCTGCAAAGCCAGCTGCCAAGAAGGCACCTGTTAAAAAGGTGGCTGCAAAGAAAGTCGCGGTGAAGAAAACCATCGCCAAGAAGACAGTCGCCAAGAAGACCGCTGCGAAGCCGGCCGTACGCAAGGTTGCGGTCAAGACCCGCAAGCCAGCTCCTGCGAAGACCCCATCCATCAAGACATCCACGCCAAAGGAAACCATCATGACCAAAGCAAAAGAAACCGCTGTCGATTATACCGCACAGGTCAAGGAAGGTCTCGCCGACCTGCAGACCCGCGCCAAGACTGTCTACGAAAAGGGCACCGTGCTCGCTTCGGAAATGGGCGAATTCAGCAAGCACAATGTCGAAGCGATCGTCGAATCCGGCAAGATCCTCGCCACTGGAATGCAGCACATGGCAAAGAGCTACGTCGAAGAAGGCAAGGCTGCCGTTTCGACCCTGACTTCGGACGCCAAGGAAATCGCCGCCGTCAAGTCGCCGACCGAATTCGTCCAACTGCAGAGCCAGATCGCCAGCCGCAACTTTGACGCGACTGTCGCCACTGTTTCGAAGACCACCGAAGCATGGGTCAAGCTGGCCAACGAAGCTTTCGCGCCGATTTCCAGCCGCGTAAGCGTTGCCATGGACAAGGTCCGCAAGGCAGCCTGAACCATACAAACGGCGCGTGCAGCACGGCTGCCTTGCACCGGAAATTTGAGTGAACCGGGATCCTCTCCTCCTGGTTGACGAAAAGAACGGGCTGATCGGATCATCCGATCGGCCCGTTTCTTTGTGGCGCATC
>JBFEKH010000143.1:0-4777 GCA_041552775.1 Allopontixanthobacter sp. | reverse complement strand
TCTATGGATCAGCGAGCGGCTGCATATGGCGGGCAGTGTCGTGATCAACGCCGCTGCGGCCAAAGATGTGGCCGATGGCGTACGCGGTATCGAGCGGGAAGATGTGATCTCGATCGAAGGCAATTTTGCGAAGGGCGATGTGCTGCATGTGTATGACCAAGCAGGGCAGGAACGGGCGCGCGGGCTGAGCGATTTCTCGTCCGAGGAAACCGCGATCCTAGTCCGCAACCTGGATGTGCCGGTGCGGCAATTGCTCGGCTATCATTCACGGGCAATCTTGATCGAGCTGAACAATCTGATCAGCCTGGACGCGCGCCATTTGCCGTGGGATGCGCCCAAGGTCCGCGCCGAATAATCTCAGTATGAAAGTGCGGCAGGCCTGTCCGGAGGATTGGTCCGCCAGACAGGCCGTTTGCCAGAAACTCAAGCCTGCGGTTTCGGACCGCCCTTGAATGCGCCACCCTTTTTCGGGCCACCCTTGAACGGGCTGCCCTTATTGGGACCGCCCTTGAACGGCGGCTTGCCGCTCGGTTTGGCATAGGTGCGGGCACCTTCTGGACGCGGGCCATCATGGCGCGGTCCATTGTTCCGGGGGCCATCATGTCGTGGGCCATCATGGCGCGGACCATCATGGCGGGGGCCGGCGCCGCGTGGCGGGCCTTTCCGATGCGGCTTGCTGTTGTTGCGGGCCTGTTCGCGCGGCCCGCCCTCGTCGCGGACGATCAATACGGGCTCGCCATCATCTTCCGATTGGGCTGTGCGCGCAATGGCATCGTCGAACTTGTCGGCAATGTTACGCGGGACCTGGAAGAATGTTTCCGATGGACCGATGCGGATCGCGCCAACTTCATTGCGAGTGATATGGCCGCGGCGGCACAGCAGGGGCAGCAACCAGCGCGGATCGGCATTCTGTCGGCGGCCGATATCCATACGGAACCAGACGGTATCCTCAAAGCCGGGCCGATGGCGTTCCTGCTGCGCGGCCTTGCGCGCCTCGGGAGTGTTCTCGATCAGCTCTTCGGGCTGCGGCATCGATGCGCGATGTGCGTGGACGAGTGCTGCGGCAATATCTTCCGGCGTACGTTCGGCCATCAGCTTCTGCGCCAGAACGAGGTCTTCCTCGTCCACTTCGACCGGGGCCAGCAATGCCGTCAGCAGCCGTTCGCGGTCCTGCTTCTGGATTTCCTGCGGCGTCGGGGCATTGATCCAGTCGGCATTGATCTTGGCACCGCGGAGCATGGATTCGACACGCTTGCGCTTCGGGTACGGCACCAGGATGACCGCTGTACCCTTCTTGCCCGCACGGCCGGTACGGCCTGAACGGTGCTGCAATGCCTCTGCATCGCGGGGAATTTCAACGTGGATCACCAGGCTGAGCGTGGGAAGATCGATCCCGCGCGCCGCGACATCGGTGGCCACGCAAACGCGTGCTCGCCGGTCGCGCATGGCCTGCATGGCCTGGTTGCGTTCCTGCTGCGAATGTTCGCCTGACAGGGCGACGACGGTAAAACCGCGCTCCTGCAGGGTCGAATGCAGTCGCCGGACGTTTTCACGCGTGGCGCAGAACAGCATCGCCGTTTCCGCTTCGTGAAAACGCAGCAGATTGACCACTGCATTTTCAATCTCGGACGGAGATACGGTGACTGCCTGATAGGAAATGTCGCCGTGCCCGCGATCATCGCCAACCGTCGAGATGCGCATGGCATCTTTCTGGTAACGCTTGGCGAGGGAAACGATGGATTTCGGCATGGTGGCGCTGAACAACAGGGTCCGGCGGCCTTCCGGCGTCGCGTCGAGAATTTCTTCCAGATCTTCGCGGAAGCCCATGTCGAGCATTTCATCCGCTTCATCCAGCACCACGGCCTTCAGTGAAGAAAGGTCGAGTGCGCCGCGTTCGAGGTGATCACGCAGACGGCCCGGCGTACCGACCACGATCTGTGCGCCGCCGCGCAAGGAACGGCGTTCCTTCGAGGCATCCATGCCGCCGACACAAGTGGCGATTCGCGCGCCAGCCTTGCCGTACAGCCACATAAGCTCGCGGCTGACCTGCAAGGCCAGTTCACGAGTCGGTGCGATCACCAGCGCCAGCGGGGCGATGCCGTGTGGCACGCTGCCGCTTTCACCCAGCATCTGGTCCGCCATGGCGAGGCCAAAGGCGACTGTCTTGCCGGAGCCGGTCTGCGCCGAAACGATCAGGTCGCGGCCGACCGCGCCTTCTTCGACAACAGCATCTTGTACTGCGGTGAGTTTTTCGTAGCCGCGTTCGGCCAGTGCTTCGCCAAGGAATGGCGGTAAATTGGGAAAATTCATGGAACTCGCATCATCTAAAGGAAACGGATCGGGGTAGGGCAGACCTGCTGCTGACCACCTTTTCTCGCAAGCCTATTAATGCAAGTACCGACCGGTCAATCGGAAGCCTCTACACACTTTTATCGCGTTTGGCTCCCCCTGATTTTGTGCAAGTGCGAATTGGCTTGTTTGTACCGTGCTAATCGATCGCTGGCGGAGCAACGGAACCTCGCTTCATCAAGCTCGACAGCAGTAGGGTTTCCTCGACCGGTGGATCTCCCGGCCTGGCAATAAATTTGCGCGCGGCAGCACGGGCCATGCCGACAATCGGCCATGGCACGGTGGTTAGCGAGGGCCACACGTGGCTCGACAGCGGCGTGTCATCGAAGCCGACAATCGCCAGGCGCGAGGGCACATCGATCTCCAATTGGCGCGCGGCGATCATCCCCCCGATGCCCATTTCATCATTGGCTGCAAAAATGGCCGTTGGCGGGGTCTCTGCCTTTAGCAGGGACAATTCTGCAGCAACGCCGGATTCGAATGTATAGTCACTGGGCTTGATCAGTGCCGGGTCGATTACAATCCCCGCTGCCGCCATCGATTCTTCATATCCGGCGCGACCTTCGGCTGCCGACAGGAAGCCCTGCGGCCCTTCGATCAGCGCGAGGCACCGGTGGCCCATCTCGATCAGATAGCTGACTGCGTCGCGCACTGCTTCGCGGTCATTGGAAGTGACCATTTGTTCCGACGTGCCCCGTTCGACGGAGGCCATGCGGACATATTTGCAGCCATAGCTGCGGCAAAGTTCGACCAGTTCATCGTTGGCCGAAATTGGCGGTAGAAAGACAAAACTGTATGGCCGTGGCAGGTCGTGAAAACGCCGGAGCGATTCGATCACGGTCGGTGAATTTCGGTCAACCGACTGGGCGCTTCGGAAGGTCCGGACGCCCGCAATATCGGCCTGCATGGCAACCGCATGCTGGTCCTGGATCATACACCTGCGCCCTATGCCAAAAGCCTGAACAGCCGGGTCGATAACGTCCCCAGCCTGTATGCCTATCAGCGGGCCAAGCGAATGCGGGATGCTGCCGAGTAGCCCGCCCGATTGCATGATGCTGCGCCCCGAGGCATAGAGGCGGAAAATCCGTCCGGGGGAGGGCCGCTGAATGATCGACCGCAAATTGCGCCCCCGGGTGACGTCATTCGACGTGGCCGAACATGCCGGGGTCAGCCAGTCTACCGTTTCCCGCGCGCTAGCCAATTCCAGCGCCATTACCGAAGCGACACGTGCGCGGGTGATCAAATCGGCTGAGGCGCTTGGCTATATGGTGGATACCCGCGCTGCCCAATTGCGGCAGGGGCGTACTGGCACGCTGGCGGTGGTGGTGATCTGCCGCCCGGGCGAAGCAGCGAGCGACATCAACCCGTTCTATTTCTCGCTACTCGGCAGCGTCTGCGCGGCGGCATCAGGCATGGGATACCAGACGCTGGTATCGTTTCAGGCGACGCAGGATCAATTCTTCGGGAAATATGAGGAAAGCGGACAGGCCGACGGGGTGGTCGTCATCGGCACCACTGCCAATGACGCCGCATGGCAATATTTCCGCGATCTGAGCCAGGATGGGCGCTCCGCTGTGTTCTGGGGCTCGCCATTTGATGAACTCGAGTGGGTTCGTTCCGACAATTACGAAGGCGGATTGATCGCGACCAAGCGTCTGATCGACGCAGGCTACAGGAACATCGTTCATCTGGGTGCCGTCGATTCGCCCCAGCGCCAGTTTCGCGAACGTTATGAGGGCTACCGCGCAGGCATGGAATCTGCTGGCCTGCCGCCGGTACTGCAACAGGTCGATTATGCTGCCGACCGCGAAACCCAGGGCCGCGGCGCAATTGCCGCGTTGGTGGACGGCGGCACAGCGTTCGATGCGCTATTCGTAGCATGCGATTCAATTGCGCTGGGGGCGATGGACGAATTGCGGGATCGCGGAATATCTGTCCCCGGCCAATGCGGGATCATTGGCTTCGATGGTATCCGTGCGGGCATCCATACCAGCCCGCCGCTGACCAGCATCCACCCTGATTTCGAAGTTGCCGGCGCAATGCTGGTGCAGACTGTGCTGGGCGAAGCAGGCGGAGCCAAGTCTGAGCGCCGCGTGCCGGTTACCCTGCTCCAGCGCGGCAGCGTGAAATAAGAGCGTGAAGTAGGCTCTCGAGGCACTTAACCGATGACGCTGACTTTCGGCTGGAAGTTTGGCACTTCGAACATCCCCATGACCTTGTGCGGTACATAAGGCGTTTCCAATGCCGCGATTTCTTCCGGCGAAAGTTCGATGTCCAGCGCGGCAACCGCGTCATCCAGATGCTTCGGCTTGGTTGCGCCGATAATCGGAGTGGTCACCTCTGGCTTGTGCAGCAACCATGCCAGCGCGATTTGCGCCATCGGCAGGCCGCGTTTCGCTGCCAGTGCCTCCACCGCATCGACCACGGC
>JBFEKH010000142.1:0-4811 GCA_041552775.1 Allopontixanthobacter sp. | reverse complement strand
ATCGCAGCCCCGGCCATGATGGAAAACAGGGCGCCGGGCATCGCATGAGGCGAGGATACTGCAGATGGTAACAGGCCCATCACTGCGGCAGTTCCAAGAGCACCACCGATAGACAGATACGGGCCCGGACCAATTCCCCAGGTCGACTTCCTTGAAGCCTGGAAAACAGATTTCAGATAGAAGCCAAATGTGGCTATGCCGATTATCCCTGTCGAACCGAGGATGGCCGTGATCATACTCGAGGATCGAAAGCTGCCCGGACCGATTCCCAGCCCATAGGAAGCAATGAAGCTGTCCCATCCCTGGAGCGCCCAAAACAGCCTTTGCTGCCCGGAAAAGCTGGCTGGCTTGCCGACGGTCATGTCGACGATCAACTCATAAATGGCGAATGGTAGCCGGGGGATAATCGACATGAGGATCGCCAGCAGGAACAGGATTCCGGACGCGGCAATTGTCGCCCGTGTCAATTTCCCGGGCGGGGTGGCCGCAGGAAAGATCATGGCGCGGAGAATGAAGAACAGGCCGTAGACGCCAAGCGCCAAATATGCGGTCGATGCGGTGCTCAAGACCAGCATCAAGCCAAGCGTCGCTGCTGCCAGCCCCGTTGCCCGTGTACGGATCGACCGGTACCACAATTCGGCCATCACGAGAAAAAGAGCAAAGCCCAGGCCAGCGTAGCTTGATGCTTCGGGAAGTACGCCTCTGATGCGGATGAAGCCTGAAATGGACAAGTCGAGCGGTGTGTAACCACCATTTCGAAATAGAGTGAGGATCACATCGAAGCCCGTCCCACGGGTCAGCAGGTCGAGAGCGCCTGTCCCAAAATGTAGCCAACTGGCAAAGAGAAGTGCCGTGACGATGGCATCGCCGCCCGGTGGGAGACGGCAAAATATATAGCTTGAGATTGAGAGCAGCAATGCGCCCAGCAGGTAGAATCCAGCGGTCAGATTCTGCGAAGTCGGTCTCAGCGGGATGGTATCGAACGGGCCCATCGATGGGTCGGGCCGCATCGGAAAAACATCTACCATGCCGCCAAACATGCGTGGCGCCAGATACGCGCAGACCATTCCGTATAAAACAAAGAAGACGATCCATTTATTCTCGCTTACGGCAGCAGGCAAGAAGCGAAGATAGCCGCCTTTCGGAGCCAGAATTCTGAGGCTGGTGAACAGGAGAGCGAATTGAACCGGCGGGATGGATGATCCCCCCAATCCGGGGAGTGAAATGGCCGCGGAACCATCAAGAAGCGCGCTGATGACAAGGAAGATGAGTGCGCCGCGCACGCTGCCCAGCAGCACGACATAGGTGCCGATGAGGATCTGGGCCATGCCGATAATGGTGAGTTCCACTGCCCTCTCCGCTCAGCCCGACTGCACCAGTTGCAATATTTTCCGATCGAATCGTTCAGGTCTGAAGAGGTTGGCCCGCCTTATCGCTGCTGCTGGATCAAAGCCTTTCAGGAACGACTCCATCTGTTCGACCGCCGCGATGAGCGATCCGGTCGTCTGCTCGTCGAAAAAAATACCGGTCTGACCGTGTACGACGCTGTCCCTTACGCCTCCGCGCCCGAATGCAACTACGGGGCGACCCGAGGCCATGGATTCGACAGGGGTAATCCCGAAATCTTCTTCCGCCGTCATGACCAGTGCCTTGCAACGCGCATAGGAATTCTTAAGCGAGGCAAAATCGAGGCGATCAATAAAGACGATATTCGGCTTCGCGATGGCCCGCAGTTTCTTCAGCATGCTTCCCGAACCGACCATGATTAGCGGCAAGCCATTCGCATTGAAGGCCTCAACGGCAAGATCGGGACGCTTGTAAGGCACCATCTGTCCGACCCAGAGGAAGTTGTCATCGATCACGTCTGATTGGCGAAAAAGACCGGTTTCAACCGGAGGATGGATTACGTCGGATTCTCGGCGCCAGACCTTGCGGATGCGCTGTTGGATGAAATGGGAGTTGGCGATGAATCGGTCGACGCGGGCGCTTGAGGTGACATCCCACTGACGCAGGCGATTATAGATCAACGGCATTGCCGCACGAGCGAGCATTGGCGCCTCTGCGTGGTATTGGTGATAGTGATCCCACAAATATCGCATGGGGGAATGGCAGTAACACAGGTGCATTGCGTCTGGCCGGGTGATCACCCCTTTTGCAGGGCCCGATTCGCTGCTTATGACAAGGTCGTAGGCACTGAGATCGAGGCACTCGAGCGCCATTGGCATCAAAGGCAGGTAATATTGGTAGAAACGACGCGCGAATGGCAGTCGATTAACGAAACTCGCTTTCATTGGCGCATTTTTCAGATTAGGCGACAGGCTTCCTGGATCATAGACATTGGTAAAGATGTCGGCATTCGGGAAGAGCCGCAACAGACGCTCAACCACACGCTCGCCGCCGCGCATTGCGACAAACCAGTAATGCACAATCGCTACGCGGCGTTCTGAAAAGGACCTGTTGGCTAAAGGATAACCCAAGCCCGTCCGCTCGGCGACCGGACTAGTCATAATATTCCTTGTACTGTGAATAATAGAAATACGGGTCGTGTGGATCGAGGAACGACCGACGTTTCATGTTGACACTGTTCAGTGCGACACCAAGGACATTGACCTTGTCGGGTGGAAGCCGCTTGAGCGCGGCACGAATCGCGAATTTTGAAGTTGCGCGCCACTTGCTTGTAAACACAACAACATCGGCGCGGCTGGCCAGAATGCGAGTGGCGGCAATCGGAAGGACTGGTGGCAGGTCGAGAATGATCCGGTCAAAATGGCCCCTAAGCCGTTCCAGAAGATCTACGAATTCCTGCCCGCGTAAAAGGTGCTCCGGTTCATTCTCGCTCGGCGAAAGCGGAAGAATACAGAAGACATTCTCTTCTGCATATTTCTCAAGATCTATTGGCGTCGTTCCATTCAGAACATCGATAAGACCTTTTTGCCCGGCCTGCGTTTTCAGCAACCGGCTGATACCTTGCCTGCGTAAATCGCAATCAATCAGCATGGTGCGCATCCCGCCGGCTGCCAATACACTCGCGAGGCAACACGACATCACCGTTTTGCCTTCGTTGGGAAGGGCGGACGTAATTGCGATGACTTTTGCTTGTCCTTGTGTGGCAAGATCAATCGACGCGCCAAGCGAACGGAATGCCTCTGCAAATCCAGATTTCGGAGCATCCTGTATTGCCGTTGCCGGGTGGTCGTGACCCTCATCGATCGATGACAGGAGGGGGATCGTCGCCAGGCAGGGTATGCCGATGTCGCGTTCCACTTCTTCTGGCGTAGAGAGACCATGGAACAAGGCTTCTTTGATATAGGCTGCCAAGACTCCCAAACCTAAGCCAATCACCAACGCCAAGACCATATTGAGCATTATGTTCGGCGAGCCCGGAAGGATGGGTGCTTCCGCCAGGGTGAGAATATCTGCACTCGGTTTTTCGCTGCCTTCCGCCGCAATAATTTCCTTGAACCGGTTCAGGTAGGTTTCGTAGATACCCTGGGATGCTTCGGCTGCGCGCTCCATCTCGCTGAGGCCGACCATCGCATCATTGTTCTGTGAAAGCCGCCCACGTGCAGCGGACAAACTGGAGGACAGCGATGAGAGGCGCTGTTGCGAAACTTCCTGTTTGGCCCTGAGGTTGGAAACCACTCGGCCGATCTCTGCTTCGATCCTGCGCCGAACCTCGTCTAACTGACTTTGAACGCGAATGAGCATTGGGTGGTTGGGGCCGTATTTCGCTGAAAGGTCGGCAACGCTCGCCGCCGCCAGCGCTTCCTGCGATCGCAATGAAGAAATGACCGGCGAATCCAGTGCTTCACCGACATCGTCTCCCGTCGAACCGGAGCGGAGCTGGGCTAGGGCAGTGCGCAACCGCGCCTGGTCTGCCGCCGCTTCGGCGCGAGCTGTGGTTACCTCCTGGTTGTAAGTCGCGATTTCCTGTTCTGTGAGGGATGCGCCCGAAGTGCTGAGCAGGTTATTCCTTATCCTGTACTGTTGGAGTGCCTGAGTGTCGGCTTGCGCCTGATCGCGCAGTTCGGTCAGGCGTTTCTCCACGATATTGCGGGCATCTGCATTTCGTTGCTTTTCTGAATCGAGTTCCCAATTGACGAACTGCCGTGCAAATTCGTTCGCGATATCGGCAGCGGCCTTTGCCTCGTCTGCCTGATAGGAAATGGCCAAGGCATAGCTTTCGCCCGCGCGCGCTGCTGAAACCTGATCCTGGAGCTTGGCGAGAAGTGCACGCTGCTCGCTGTCGGTCATGCCTTGGGTCAGGCTCAGCCCTTCCGCCACGCGTTTGGCCATCTCCTGGGAAGTGATGATCTGGATCTGTGTGTCGACCACTTCGCTGCTCAAGACAGGCTGGGCCGCCGCTGTGGATGTCGATTGCGTCACAATCGCAGCATCGTTCGTCAACATCACGGTCGATTCCGCGCGGTATGCCTTTTCGGCAAATAGGGAAATCAGCAAACCGGCCAGCAAGGCCGCGCCGGTCACGATTAGGATCAGCTTCAACTGCCGATGGAAGAAATTGACGCTCTCGCTCAGGTCCATGCGGTC
This sequence comes from Allopontixanthobacter sp., assembly GCA_041552775.1. GTDB lineage: Bacteria > Pseudomonadota > Alphaproteobacteria > Sphingomonadales > Sphingomonadaceae > Allopontixanthobacter. The sequence goes on along the minus strand of JBFEKH010000142.1, from coordinate 260 downwards.
GGCCTGAGCCGATAGATATGAGCCATAATTCGCTATGCCGGTTCCAGGCACGTCGGCCTTTACCAGATCAGTCGATCCACTCATCTGCTATCTCCCCATTTGCGGCAGCAGAAACAATCAATATCAAGCTGTTGCTGCCGTCTCATTTTGCCTCACCACGCCGCCCGCAGACCTACGGTGCCTGCAAAGCCCTTGTATGAACGGCCGTCTGCCCCGCCGTCCTGATCACGGTACCCGGCCGACACGAATACTCCGACCCT
>JBFEKH010000141.1:0-4877 GCA_041552775.1 Allopontixanthobacter sp. | reverse complement strand
GAGCATCAATTGCTTGGCGGTTTGCATGGCTTCCACCAGGTTCTGATATTGCCGGGCGCTTTCCATGACCTCGACCATTTCGGCGGTTTCATTGACCGGGCTTTCCCACACGTCGCCATTGGCATCGGCCAGCGGGTGGCTTGGTTCGTGACGTTTGGTGGGCGCGGTATTTTCGCGGGTCATCCCGTCCACGCGGACGGTCGACAGGCCGCTTGCCCGGTCCAGATCCTCGCTGAAGACAGCGCGCATCGGCCGGTAGGTTGTGTTCTCGCTGCCGCTGACCGATCCGGCATTGGCCAGATTGGATGCTGCCGCGTTCATCCGAACCAGCTGGGCAGACATGCCCCGCTGGACAACGGTGAAAATGTTCATGGGTTCAGGCATGATTATTGCCCCTTCAGCGCGCGGGTCAGCTTGTCCGCGCGGCCCTGTACGAAGGACAGCGTGGCAGAATAGGCGAGCGCATTTTCGGCAAAGGCCATCTGTTCGTTGGCCAGTTCGACCGTGTTGCCATCCAGCGATGGCATCACCGGAACGCGGTATCTGGTCGATCCGGCAATGGCGCGCTGGTTATCTGCCCCGCCCATCTTCGCTTCCAGCGCCGCGCCGAAATCAATGTCGCGCGCCTTGTATCCAGGGGTCGCGGCATTCGCGATGTTGGATGTGAGTATCCCGAGACGCTGCGAACGCAATTCCAGCGCCGCGCCGTGAATACCGAATAGGGAACCGCTCATGGGCAATATCCTTGTGACGAAACTTGTCTGCCCACCTCAATGCAAGCAGCGTGCCAGTTTCGGCGATGTGCCGAGTTTGCCGGGTATACAGCCGGGTTGCGGCAGCCCCCTGCCGGGAACGGCAAAATATTGCCGCCCCCTGAAACATTGCCGTGTTCTGTCGTTCTGACCCGTGAAGGAGCCAACGCCGACCATGGATATCTCTGCCCTCTGGGACCCGGCCAGCGCGGCCATCGTGATCGGCGGGACGCTGCTGGCCACGGCGCTGCGTGCCGGCTTTGCCGATCTGAAAGCGACCCTACTGGTGCTGGGCGGGCTCGCCCGGCGGCGGTTCGACTATCCCGCCGCACGCGCTGAAATCGCCGAGCAGGTTGAAAATATGCGCCATGACGGCGTGCTGCGCGCCGAACCGAGCAAGTCCAGCGACAGCGAAATCGCAGATGCCACTGGCGCGCTGATCCGGCATCGTTCGATCCAGGCTGCGATGGCCGAACATGCCCGGTACCAGAGCAAGAGGCTCGCCAAGCGGGAACGGGCCCTGCGCACCATCTATGCTGCCGCGGAACTGACCCCGATCTTCGGACTGGCGGGCACCTTGCTGGCGCTGAGCCAATTGCCGGTCGGTGCCGCGAATAACAGCGACTTGATGGGCGCGGTCGGCATGGCAGTTGTCAGCACTCTATACGGACTTCTGGTCGCACATTTGCTGCTGATGCCGCTGGCGCGCTGGATCGAGCGGGCGGGCGAGCGGGAGGAAGCGGGCCGCAATCACTTGTTCGACTGGTTGGCCCAGCAGCTAGCCTCCGCATGCCCCGAGGGGAGCGGGCGAGACAGCAACCAGCCGGTATCGAGTGCGCCGTGACCGTGCGATCGCCTCTGGGCTGGCAGGTCATCCTGGCGGATCTGTCGCTGATCCTGTTTATCTCGACCGCGGCCGCGCTGGACACAAGTCCCAACCATTCCCTGCAATCCGCCAATGCGCAGACCGTATTTTCTGCCCGCATGGAAGGAGACGATCTGGCTGGCTGGCTGGCTGCCTATTCGCCCGACGCGCGCGAAAGACTGCGCATCGTTATCCACTACCGTCCGGGCGGGCTGGATGCTGCGCTCACCCGCGCAGCGCAGGCTGTCAGGACCGCAGCAGCAGCGGGACAGGTCCCATCGCTAACACTGGAAGAAGACCCTGCCGACGGGATGACGGCAATCTTCGCATTCGACGATCATCAGACACTGGCACGCAAGTTGCAGTGATCGCGGATGATGCGGGCAAGCACGTACCGCGACCGGAGCAAGACCATGAAATCCATCCCAACCATCCTTTCGCCCATTCTGGGCCTTGGCCTGCTGGCGGCACCCTTGATACCCGCAGCGGCGCAGAACACACCCTTCATCGACCCCGTTTCGATCGAGCAGGCCGTGGCGCGATTTACGGGTGCAGTCACCGGTAGCGCAGGCGGCGCACGCGGCCAGATTGACCGGCGTCTGCGGTTGACCCGGTGCACCTCGCCGCTCGATCTGCGGCTTTACGGCACGCGCCAGGACAGCGTCGCCGTGAGCTGTCCTGATCCGTCGGGATGGCGGATTTTCGTACCTCTGGTGAAGGTAGCCGCGGCCCCCGCTGTGCAGGAGCTGGTTGGCCGCGGCGATATTGTCAGCATCGCCATCGAAGGCCGCGGTTTCTCGGTCGCTCAGTCGGGCGAGGCGCTCGAAGGCGGCGCAGCAGGCGACTGGATCAGGGTCAAGCCGCCCGGAAAGTCAGAGGCTATCCGCGCCCGCGTGGAGCGGCCCGGAAAGGTTGTGATACCGATGTGATCAGGGACAGGACGGCGGCCGGATGAAGAAATTTGCGCCCGGCCACTTAAAGCCTGCCGCCGCGCGCCGTCCTAAGCCTTAATCGTGACAATACCCAAGTTCACAAAGGATAAAGACCATGTCTCCTTCTGATATCAGCCGGATCCATTCCGCCGTATCTGCCAGGCCGGTCGGCCATGAAGCCGCCGCGCCCCGGACGCTGAGGTCCGACAAGGGATCGCCCGATGTTGCAGCTACAGCTGCGGTCAGGGTGGAAACCACCACCAGTTTCGACGCGCTCCAGCCGCCGGTAGATCAGGAGCGCGTTACTGAAATTCGCAACGCACTGAAGCAGGGCAATTATCCCCTGTATCCAACCAAGATTGCCGATGCGATGATTGCCGCGCCGCTGCTGCTGAGTGCAGCACGATGAGCACCGCGCCATCGCACATGACCGCAGACCGGTTGCGGCAGATGATTGCCGTCCTGCAGGCAGAGCGGCAAGCCCTTGCCGCGATGGATCTGGAAGGCCTGATGATGAGCGCGCAAGGCAAGCAGTCCCTGTGCGACCGGCTGGAAGGCGAAAAGCCGTCCGCAATCGATGCCGAATGCGAAGGCCTGCTGGTTACCGCGAGGGAACTGAACGAAGTCAATCGCCGCGTACGCAATCTGCTCGCCGTAAACGTAGCTGCGCGGCTGGACGCACTGACCGGATCAAGCGGCCTTTATGATGCGCGCGGAAACCGTCAGGCGCGCCGCCTGCAATCAGCTTGAATAGCAGGGTCTAGCCTAAACTGGCACGGCTCTTGCTGAAATGGACGGGACACCCATGAATTGGATCCCGACCTTTGAGCGACAGCCCACTCTTTTCAATTCCATCGCTTCCGGCAGCAAGCCGGATCGCGCGCGGCCAAAATGATAGCCCGCGCGATCCGCGTGCCGCCATTGCCGATGCGGCAGCCAGAACAGGCGTCGATTTTGACTATCTGCTGGCACAGGCCCGACTGGAATCGAGCCTGGACCCCGCTGCCAAGGCCCGCACCTCCAGCGCCGGCGGGCTTTTCCAATTCATCGAAAGCACCTGGATCGACACGGTAGACCGGCACGGCGAAGCGCTGGGTGTCGGTTCTGCGTCAGGCGGCAGCCGCAGCCAGATCATGGCCATGCGCTTCGATCCCCGCGCTGCATCCCTCATGGCGGGAGCACTCGCCAGCGACAACAAGGCGGCTTTGACCGGCGTATTGGGGCGCGAGCCGGATTCCGCAGAACTTTACATGGCGCATTTCCTTGGTGCGAGCGGCGCGGCCAAATTCCTCCGCCAATTGCAAACCAGTCCCGGCACCTCAGCAGCCGCGATCTTGCCTGCACCCGCTGCTGCCAATCGTTCGATATTCTACGAGCCAGGCGGCGCTGCACGGTCCGTCGGCGATGTGATGGACCTCATGCGCGGGAAGATGGCGTATGCCATGGCGCAGGATTCTGGCGGCCCGACCATGGGCGTCGCTCCGGCCAATTACGCGATGGGCGGACTGGCGGGCGAATTCGCTGAGGCAGCTGGACTCCACGGCCGATCCTTCCAGACTCAAGCCACTTCCGCCAATTTCAGCAGCTTCAATGCGGCGCGCCAGACCTACGCGCCGCTGCCAGCCACCTCAATGTCAGCCCCGTCACTGCCAGCCCGCTCTGCCACCATGGCAGAAACCCTGCGGTCCAGCTTCGCCATTGCTGGCGACGCCATGCCCGCCAGCGCCCGCCAACACGTCCAAACCGCCTATGGCCGGCTGAAAGCGTTTAACCTGTGAGCAACCCTATCGCCCGCCCCCTCCTGAACCGTCTGGCCCCTGCCACACTGGCGCTGCCCGTCGGCATTCTGATGCTGATCGTGCTGATGGTCCTGCCCATCCCGACTTTCATGCTGGACGCGTTTTTCGTCCTCAACATTGCGCTGTCCGTGGCGATTCTGATGGCTGCCATGAACGCGGCCAAACCGCTCGATTTCAGTTCCTTCCCCTCGGTCCTACTGTTTGCCACCCTGCTGCGCCTCTCCCTCAACGTCGCCTCCACCCGGATTGTGCTGGTGGCTGGTCACGAAGGTGAAGCAGCCGCGGGACAAGTAATCGAAGCCTTCGGCCGTTTCCTGATCGACGGGAATTTCGCGGTTGGCCTGTTTGTCTTCGTGATTCTGCTGATCATCAACATGGTCGTGGTGACCAAGGGTGCGGGCCGCGTGTCGGAAGTGTCCGCCCGCTTCACCCTGGATGCACTGCCGGGCAAACAGATGGCCATCGACAGCGACATTGCCGCAGGGCTGATGACCGCCGAAGAAGCCAAGGCCCGGCGCAGCGAAGTTTC
>JBFEKH010000140.1:0-4893 GCA_041552775.1 Allopontixanthobacter sp. | reverse complement strand
GTTCGACCTGGCGCTGACCAGCAAGGCCAAGGCTGATCGGCTAAATTCGCCGCTGGTCATCAAGGCCAACCAGCTGTCGCAGGTGCATCGCCGCGTCCCCCTGGACCTGTTTATCGTGCCGGTGGTTGAAGCGGGCAAGGTCGCGGCCCTGTCCGTCCATGCCGGCGTCTGGACCAGCGCCGCGCTGGCTGCTCCGCCCAGCCATGTCCCGCGCCTGCGTACCCAATTGTCCGAGCTGATCGACAAGTTCCACTTCGATAACAAGGGTCATGCCGGCAAGGCATTGGTGCACGCGTTGACTGCGCTGCCGCACGACTTGATGATCAGCTTTCCCAAAGCCGATATCGAGCGGGTTGCGACCACCATGATGAGCCTGGTCGACCGCCCCCGTCCGCGCTTGGCGATGGTGCAGGCGGCCTTGTCGCGCCATCTGTTTGCCTTCGTCTGGCTGCCGCGTGACATGCTGTCGACCCAGGTCCGGATGCAAATCCAGAACCTGCTCGAAACCGGGGCCAATGCGGAATTGCTGGATTGGAGCCTTCAGGTCGAGGGCGGCAATCTGGCCATGCTGCGTTTCGTGCTGGATATTCGCGGCGGGCATGCCGTAGCAAGCGAAAGCAAGCTGGAAACCGCTATGCAGGACATGCTGCGCGGTTGGGCCGAAGCGGTCGAAAGCGAACTGGCAGGCCATCTCGAAGCGGGCCGCGCAGCTGCCATCGCGACGCGTTTCGCCGAAGCATTTCCGGTATCCTATCGCAGCGAATATGGCGCAGCAGAAGCCGCGCGCGACATCCTGCGGATGCGCCACCTGACCTCTGGCGATACCCAGCCGCTGGCGGCAACCTCCGACCAGCGCGACGCCCGTCTTTACCATCTGGCCAGCGATGCGGAAGGCCAGCTGCGCCTGAAAATCTACGAAAATGGCGGAACCTTGCCACTGTCGGATTCGGTTCCGGCGCTGGAAAATTTCGGTTTCCGGATTCTCGCGGAAACACCCACTGTGTTGGGCGAAAGCGAGCTTGGTGCGATCCATGATTTCACGCTTTCCCTGCCCGAGGGCGACCGTGCTGCCGAACTGCTCGAAAGATCCCGTGCGATCGAAGAAGCCATCGCCGCGGTCCTGAACGGAGGGGCGGAGGACGATCCGTTCAACCGCCTGGTCATCGGCACCGGCCTGTCCGCGCAAGAAGCTGACTGGCTGCGCGCGTTTTATCGTTATCTGCGCCAGGCCGGGATGAGCTTCACTATCTATACCGTGGTTGATGCGCTGCAACGCGCACCTGCTGTCACAGCCGCGCTGATTGCGCTGTTCACTGCGAAACACGATCCCACGTTCGAGGGTGACCGGGACGCTGCCGCCAAGAAAGCTGACAGCGCGATTCGGCAGGGTTTGTCCCAAGTGTCGGCGATCAATGACGACCGGTTGCTTCGGCTGTATCACGCGCTGATCGGGGCGATCCTGCGGACCAATGCCTTTGTCGGACCGTCCGCCGAAGCGCTGGCCTTTAAAATCGACTCCAAGCTGGTCCCGAACCTGCCCAAGCCGGTGCCCTGGCGCGAAATTTTCGTCTATTCACGCCGGGTCGAAGGCATCCATCTACGCGCGGGACCGGTGGCTCGCGGCGGGCTACGATGGTCGGACCGGCGGGACGATTTCCGCACGGAAATTCTCGGGCTGATGAAAGCCCAGCGGGTGAAAAATGCCGTCATCGTGCCGACCGGCGCGAAGGGCGGCTTCTATCCAAAATTGCTGCCTTCCCCGGCCATTGACCGCGAAGCGTGGGCAGCAGAGGGCAAGGCCAGCTACCAGATTTTCATCCGCACGCTGCTTTCGATCACCGACAATATCGTGGACGACAATGTCGTCCATCCGGAAAATGTGGTGATCCACGACGGGGAAGACCCCTATTTTGTAGTCGCCGCGGACAAGGGCACGGCGACATTTTCCGACATCGCCAATGGCATTGCTGAATCCCGTAATTTCTGGCTCGACGATGCCTTCGCCAGTGGCGGCTCAAACGGTTATGACCATAAGGCGATGGGGATCACCGCGCGCGGCGCGTGGGTTTCCGTCCAGCGGCATTTCCTGGAAATGGGCGTGGATGTGCAAAGCGATCCAGTCCGCGTGGTCGGCTGCGGCGACATGTCGGGCGATGTGTTCGGCAACGGAATGCTGCTGTCGAAATCAATTCTGCTGGTGGCCGCGTTCGACCACCGCCATATCTTCATCGATCCCGATCCGGATGCAGCGGCGAGCTGGAAAGAACGTGCCCGCATGTTCACCCTGCCCCGTTCCAGCTGGGAAGATTACAACGCAAAACTGATATCCAGGGGCGGCGGCGTCTTCAGCCGCTCCTTGAAACAGATCCCGCTATCACCGCAGGCGCGCAAGGCGCTGGGCATCGATGCCAAATCAATCGAACCCGAAGCGCTGATTTCTAAAATCCTGACCGCGCCGGTCGACCTGATCTGGTTCGGCGGCATCGGCACTTATATCAAGAGCTCGGCGGAAAATAACATCGCCGTTGGCGATCCGGCGAATGACAGCCTGCGGGTGGACGCCGACATGGTCCGCGCGAAGGTTATCGGTGAAGGCGCCAATCTTGGCATCACGCAGGCTGCGCGAATTGAATTTTCAATTGGCGGCGGGCGCTGCAACACCGATTTCATCGACAATTGCGCCGGCGTCGATTGTTCCGACCACGAGGTCAATATCAAGATCGCGCTGGCAGCGGCCAAGCGCAGCGGCAAATTGTCGGAGAAAAAGCGCGTCGCGCTACTGGCGTCGATGACCGATGAAGTCGGCGCGATGGTGCTGGAGGATAACCGCTTACAGGCCCTGACCCTGTCGATCGCCGAAACCGGCGGTGCGAAAGCCACTGCATCGCAAATCCGCCTGATCGAAACGCTGGAGGAAAAGGGCGATCTAGACCGCCGGACCGAAGGATTGGTCGACGGGGTAGCGCTTGCCCGCCGCGCCAGTGACGGCATTGGCCTCACCCGCCCGGAATTGGCGGTCCTGCTGTCCTCCACCAAATTGGTCCTGCAGGACGCAATCGAAAACAGCACCCTGCCCGACGATCCGGCGATGGAAGATGTTTTGCTTGCTTACTTCCCGGCTCCCATGCGGAAAAGCTTCAAGGCGCAGATCCTGAGCCATGCGCTGCGGCGGGAAATCATCGCCACGGTCCTCGCCAACAAGGTGATCAACTGCCTCGGCCTGGTGCACCCGTTCGAACTGGCTGAGGAAGAAAGCGCCGAACTGGCACAGGTTGCCAGCGCGTTCTTCGCGGCGGTCGAATTGTTCGACATCGATGCCCTGTGGGCGCAGCTCGACACCGCCGAAATGCCCGAAGCCGCACGCCTGATGTTGTTCGAACGTACCGCTTCGGCCGTGCGCGGGCAGATGGCCGACCTGCTACGCCGCAGCGGCAGCACTGCCCGGCCATCGCAAGTGGTCGCAGAACTTGCGCGCGGTGTGCATGAATTATCGGATTCGACAGACAGCCTGCTCGCCGCCGAGGCGCGCCAGCAATCGGCCAAACTTCGCGCCAGTTTTATTGCCGCCGGTACGCCGGAGAAACTCGCCGCGCAGGTCGCGCATCTTTACGATATCGATGGAGCCGTCGGGCTGGCCAGCCTGTCGCTCGACGCCGAAATCGGGGCCGCCGAACTGACTAGGGCGTTTACCGATCTGGGTGCGAGGCTGGGGCTGGACTGGGCACAGGGTACCGCCGCACTGATGGAACCCTCCGATGTGTGGGAGCGGCTGCTGGTGGCCGGTCTGGCCCGCGATTTCCAACAGATGAGGCTTGAATTCCTGCGCCGCCTATCGCGCCGGAAAAATGCCAAGACCGACCCCGCTGGCGCCGTTGCCAACTGGGCAGAGGAAAATTCCGCTGCCATACGGCAATTCCGCGCAATGATCGGGCGGGCCCAGACGCAAAGCCCCGTCGCCCCTGCAGTATTGGCGCAAATCGCCAGCCAAGCCCGGAACGTACTCGGACGATAACGGAGCCGCTGGGCCAGCTTGCCCTTGACCCGGCGGCCAATTGCGACAAACCACAGCCGCATGAATCACGCAGACGTCATTATCGTGGGCACTGGCCATGGCGGCGCGCAAGCGGCCATCGCCCTTCGCCAGAACGGCTTCGAAGGGTCGATCATCCTGTTGGGCCGCGAAAAGGACCCGCCTTACGAGCGGCCGCCATTGTCGAAGGAATATCTGTCCGGTGAAAAACCGTTCGAGCGGATCCAGATTCGTCCGACCACATTCTGGGCGGAGAAAGACATTGATCTGCGGCTTGGCAATTATGTTAACGCCGTTGACTGGATGGATCACAAGCTGACACTGGGCGACGGGACCACGCTGACTTATCGCAAGCTCATCTGGGCTGCAGGCGGCGATCCGCGGCGGCTGTCATGCCCGGGTTCCGACCTGAACGGGGTACATTCGGTGCGCAACCGCGCCGATGTCGACCGGATGATCGCAGAACTCGCGGGCGGGCCCAAACAGGTAGTGGTCATCGGCGGCGGCTATATCGGGCTGGAAGCGGCGGCGGTCCTGCGCAAGCTGGACCACAAGGTGATCCTGCTGGAAGCCCTGCCGCGCGTGCTGGCCCGAGTTGCCGGGCAGGAATTGTCTGATTTTTATCAAGCCGAACACCGGGCACACGGAGTTGATCTGCGTCTCGACACCATGGTTGAGCGGCTGGAAGGGGCTGGCGGCCATGTCACCGGCGTCAAGCTGGGTTCAGGCGAGATCATTCCGGCGGACATGGTGGTGGTGGGCATCGGCATCGTCCCTTCCATCGGTCCGCTGATTGCGGCGGGCGCGGCGGGCGGAAACGGCGTGGATGTGGACGAATTCTGCCGCACCACGCTGGACGATAT
>JBFEKH010000139.1:0-4916 GCA_041552775.1 Allopontixanthobacter sp. | reverse complement strand
CCTCGGCTGGCTGCTCGGCCTTGGCATTGCCCCAATCTGGTATTTTGTGTTCGGCGCGCTGATTTCGCCAACCGATCCAGTATCGGTTCTGGGTGTACTCAAGGATGAAAACGTCCCCGCGTCGCTGCAATCTGCAGTCGCTGGCGAGAGCCTGTTCAATGACGGTGTGGGCATTGTAGTGTTCACGATTCTACTCGGCGCAGCAGTAACCGGCGCGGATTTCTCCCTGTCCGAAGGGATGCGCCTATTTGCAATCGAGGCAGGCGGCGGGGTTCTGGCCGGCCTGATTTTTGGTTGGGTCGGTTACAAGGCCCTAGCCAGCATGGACGAATATACGCTTGAAGTGCTGATCACCCTGGCCATTGTCATGGGCGGGTATGCACTGTGCACCACCCTGCACATTTCCGGCCCGCTGGCGATGGCGGTCGCCGGACTGCTGATCGGCAACCAGGGCGTCAGCTTTGCGATGAGCGATGTGACGCGCGATTATGTGTTGAAATTCTGGGAACTGGTGGACGAAATGCTCAATTCGGTCCTCTTTCTGCTGATCGGGCTGGAACTGATCGCGCTCGTCCCCGGCATTCCGCACATCGTACTGGGAGTGGCAGCAATCGGCATCACTTTGGCGGCACGGGCTGTCGCCGTGGCAGTCTCGACCCAGACGATCCATGCCGCGCGGCTCGATACAAAGGGCGCAGGCCGAGTGCTGTGGTGGGGCGGCCTTCGCGGCGGAATTTCTATCGCGCTTGCCCTGTCCCTGCCCCCTGGTCCGACACGGGACTTGCTGCTGGCTGCCACCTTCGCGGCAGTGCTGTTTTCCGTACTAGTGCAGCGGGCCACGCTCGGCCGGTTGATCGACTCCCTGAAAGCGAAGCATGATCCGGCGGTGGAGGTCGTTTCGGCCCCTCCGTCGCCCGATACCGTGCATTGATTGCGTTGACCGCACTTTGGCTGTAATGACTGATCCATCGCCCCGGCTTCGCGCGAAGAATCAGTCTTCGTCCGCCGGGGCGGCGTGTTTTTCGGCCCCGTAATTCCCAGGAAATGCTCATGACCCGTCGCCGCCAGATTTACGAAGGCAAGGCCAAGATCCTGTATGAAGGCCCCGAACCGGGCACAATCATCCAGTATTTCAAGGATGACGCTACTGCGTTCAACGCGCAGAAACGCGGCACCATCAATGGCAAGGGCGTGATCAACAATCGCATCAGCGAATATGTTTTCACCCGCCTGAGCCACATTGGCATTCCGACGCACTTCATTCGCCGGTTGAACATGCGCGAACAACTGGTTCGCCAGGTTGAAATCGTGCCGATCGAAGTAATCGTGCGCAACGTGGCTGCAGGCTCAATCTGCACCCGTCTCGGCCTCGAAGAAGGCGAACCGCTGCCTCACACGCTGATCGAATATTGCTACAAGGATGACGCGCTGGGCGATCCGCTGGTCGGTGAAGAGCACATTGCCTGCTTCGGTTGGGCATCAAACGAGGAAATGCAGGACATCGCCAGCATGGCGATCCGGGTGAATGATTTCCTGTGCGGAATGTTCGCCGCGATCAATATCCGGCTGGTCGATTTCAAGCTTGAATTCGGGCGCCTGTACGATGGCGATTTCAGCCGGGTCATTCTGGCTGACGAAATCAGTCCGGACGGCTGCCGCCTGTGGGATATGACCTCGGGCGAAAAGCTCGACAAAGACCGCTTCCGCCGAGACCTTGGGGGCGAGGAAGAAGCCTATCAGGAAGTCGCGCGGCGCCTCGGCCTGCTGCAGAATGACGATACCAGCCCCGGTGAAGTGTTCGATATGAATGCCCACCGCGGCCGCCTGCGGAATACAACCCCGAAAAAATAATTCCGCCCACGATACGCTTGCCCAGGCAGGCGGATTCGTGCAGCCATTGCATTATGCGTTATCGCCTTCTGGCTTCGGCCCTTCTACTCGTCCCGACTTCTCTGTTCGCGCAGGAAGCCGCCCCGCTACCTGTCTCAGAAACCCAGGCTGCCGAAGCTGTCTGGGCGTTCGAGGCCAGCGATATCGCGGTCGATCCGGATTACCGGTTCGGCCAGCTTGCCAACGGCATGCGCTACATCATCCGCCAGAATGACCGGCCAGAAGGCACCGCCCTGGTCCGTCTGGCCATCGGATCGGGCAGCCTTTCGGAAACGGACAGCGAGCGCGGCCTTGCCCATTTCCTCGAACATATGGCGTTCAACGGATCGACCAATGTGCCCGAGGGCGAGATGATCAAATTGCTGGAGCGCGAAGGTCTGGCCTTCGGCGCGGATACCAACGCCAGCACCGGTTTTGAGGCCACCACCTACAAGCTCGATCTGCCGCGAAATGATCCCTCGCTGCTGGTCACCGCACTCAAGCTGATGCGCGAAACCGCGAGCGAATTGACGATTGCCCCTAAAGCAGTCGACCGCGAGCGCGGAGTGATCCTGTCCGAACGGCGCGACCGGACCAATTATGCGCAGAAGGACCAGCTGGACCAGTTCGAATTCTTCACGCCCGGCGCGCGTTACACCCGGCGGCTGCCGATCGGTACGCCCGAAATACTTGCCACCGCGACAGCCGACGATCTGCGCGGGTTCTATCAACGCGAATACGTCCCGGCCAACACCGTGGTTGCGGTAATTGGTGATTTCGACGCTGACTTGGTCGAACAAGTGATTGCGGCAGCCTTCGGCAATTGGCAGACTGCGCCTGTGCCTCAGGAACCGGACACCGGCCCGGTTGATCTGGCACGCGGCGGGGTGTTCGATATCTATGTCGACCCTGCTCTTTCCGAACGCGTTATCATCGCCCGCCACACGGACTGGATCGACGAGCCGGACTCTATCCGCAACCGGCGCCAGAGCCTGCTGCGTTCAATCGGCTATGGCATCGTCAATCGGCGGTTCCAGGCATCGGCCCGGTCTGAGGATCCACCATTTCGCGGGGCTGGCTTCGGGACCGGCGATCTGTTCGAGATAGGTCGCACCACCAATCTGGTGGTCGATAGCGCGGACGGTCAATGGGCAAAAGGGATGGATGCTGCCGTCAGGACTTTGCGCACCGCCCTTTATTACGGCTTTTCCGACAGCGAAGTGGCCGAACAGGTCGCGGGCACTCTTACCTCTCAGCAAAATGCGGTCGCGTCTGCCGAAACCCGCAGCAACGCCGCGCTGATGGCCGGCGCCCTAGGGCTGGTCGAGGACGGCATTGTTCCTTCCACCGCACAAAGCGGGCTGGACCGGCTCGTAGCATTCATCCCCTATGTCACGCCTGCCGCCGTGCTTGCAGCCCTGCGGGATGACGCCGCGTCGCTAGACAATCCGATGATCCGGTTCCGCGGCAGCTCGGCACCCGAAGGCGGCACCGAAGGCCTGCGTGCGGCTTGGGACGCAGCGATGGCAGAGCCGGTTGAACCCCTGGCGGAAACTGCCATGATCGCTTTTGGTTACACCGATTTTGGGACCCCGGGTGCGGTGGTTTCGGACGAGCGGGAACCAAGGCTGGGCATCCGAGAGATACGCTTTGCCAACGGGGTCATGCTTAACCTCAAGCAGACCGTTTTGCAGCAAGACCGGATCGTGTTCTCGATAAATCTCGATGGTGGCTCGCTGCTCAATACCAATGAAAGTCCGCTCTCGACCGCTATGACTTCCGTCCTGCCGGTGGGCGGGTTGGGCAAACATTCGCAGGACCAATTGCAATCGATCCTGGCAGGGCGCAGCGTTGACTGGTCGTTTGGTAGTAACACTGACAGCTTCACCGCTCGGGGCACCACGACTGCGCGTGATCTCGATCTGCAGTTGCAAATACTGACCGCCGGCCTGGTCGATCCAGGCTACCGCAAAGAAGCCGATGTCCAGTATCAGCGCGGGATTGCCAGTTTCTTCAAAAGCAAGAACGCGACGCCGGGCAGCGTGCTGGGCAATGCACTAGGCGGTATCTTGTCCGATAATGAACCGCGCTTCACGCTGCAAACCGAGGCCGCGTACAAGGCTCTCAATCTGGATCAGTTACGTAACGCTATCAGCGATCGATTGGCACAGGGCGCAGTGGAAGTGGCGTTGGTTGGCGATATCGAGGAACAGGCCGCGATAGACCTGGTTGCGGCAACTTTCGGCGCCCTGCCCAAACGGGAGGCAGATTTTCAACTGCGGCCAGAAGCACGTCAGCGCAGCTTCACCAGGGATCTTACGCCGCGCGTCCTGATCCATCAGGGCGAAGCAGACCAAGCACTGCTGCGCCTGACCTGGCCAACCATGGACGACAGCGACATGCAACAGGATGTTCGGCTGACCTTGCTGGAGAGAATTGTCCGGCTGGCACTGCAGGAGGAATTGCGCGAGCGGCTGGGCAAGACCTATTCACCCGGGGCAAGCAGCAACACGTCGCAGGATTATACCGGCTACGGAACCTTCGCTATCTCGGCTTCGGTAGATGTGGGGGATGTCGATGCGACTAGGGAAGCCATTATGGCTGCGCTGGAGCGGCTGAGAAACGAGCCGGTCGATGCCGATACGCTGGACCGCGCACGCCGGCCACTGCTCGAAACCTATGATAATGCACTCAAGACCAATGGCGGCTGGATGGGTCTGGTGAACCGCGCGCAGACCGAAAGTGAACGGATTGACCGTTTTCTCAAAGCCCGCCCGGCGATCGAATCGATCACAGCGGAAGATATCCGCCAGACCGCGGCACGGTTCCTGAAACCGGCCGCTGCGCTGGAGGTATTGGTGCTGCCCGAGAGCGGGCCGGCCGCTTCAGAATGACTGCTCACAGATGATAAAATAGGGGCGGAACATTGCTGTTCCGCCCCCAGAAATTCAATCGTGTGGCGCTCAGTAGTTCAGGCGCACCGATAGGCCAAAGGTACGAGGTTCATTCACGAATGCAGTATTGTTGTTGAAATCGATCCCGCCTTT
>JBFEKH010000138.1:0-4951 GCA_041552775.1 Allopontixanthobacter sp. | reverse complement strand
TCAGCCGGGTTCGGTCAAGTTGGGCGATGCGGTGCAGTATGGCGCCGGACTGGCTTTTGCACTGAACGACAAATCCAGCATCTCGATGTCCTATACACAGCGGATCGTAGAACGTACCCGGCTGACTCCGCTGGACCAGGCCACGCGCGAGATTGTCGGTAGCCAGGCAAATGTCGCACTGGTGAACCTCGGCGCGACATTCTCGCTGGGTGAGAACATTGCGCTGGTGACCAATGTCGGCATCGGGCTGACCGATGACAGCCCCGACATGGCGCTGAGCGTTCGGATACCTTACCGGTTCTGACCCGCACGCATCTGGAAGAGGGATTCTCAGGAAGGAACCCGCGCCCGGCCGATCGGCCGTGGGAACGGCTGTCATTCTGCTTACATGTGCCCCATATAGCAGCGCATCTTGTGCCCACTTCCGGAGTCGTATCTTGGACCAGCTTTCTACCGCCGACCGTCGCCGTTTCCTGTCTGTTACCGGCACTGCCTTTGCCGCCTTGCTGGCCAGCGGATGTACTGCCCGCTCAGCCGGTATTGCCTCTGCCCCCGAGCTGGCTGGATATGGCCCGCTGGTGCCTGATCCGAACGGTTTGTTCGATTTGCCGCAGGGATTTTCCTACCGGGTGGTTTCCAGACTGGGCGATGCAATGACCGACGGGCTGACCGTGCCGGACCGCGCCGACGGCATGGGCTGTTTCGACCTAGGCAATGGCAAGTTGGCGCTGGTCCGCAATCATGAACTGATGCCGGACAAGGACCCCGGCGGAGATATTCCCTTCGGCTATGACCGGATCGACGGTGACAAGGTGATGCCCGGCGGCACGACCACTATCGTTCTGGATGCCCGGACACTGGAAGTGGAGCAGCAATACCGCTCGCTCGCCGGCACGATCCGCAATTGTGCTGGTGGCACCACGCCCTGGGGCAGTTGGCTGACCTGCGAGGAAGCAGTGGTTCCCGCGTCCGACCGCAATGAAAAATCGCACGGCTGGGTGTTCGAAGTGCCCGCCAATGCCGGGAAACTGGTCAATCCTGCGCCGCTGACCGCAATGGGCCGGTTTAACCATGAAGCTGCTGCTGTCGATCCGAAGACCGGCTATGTTTATATGACCGAAGACCGCGGTGACAGCCTGCTGTATCGTTTCATTCCCAGCGTCCCCGGCAAATTGGCCGAGGGCGGCAAGTTACAGGCGCTGGTCATGTCCGACGGTACTGCCGACAGCCGCAACTGGGAAAACGCAGCGGTCGAAGTGGGCGTGATGAAGGCGGTCCGCTGGATTGATCTCGACAATGTCGAGTCACCGGAAGACGACCTGCGCATTCGCGGCGCTGCCGCTGGCGCCATGCTGTTCGCCCGGGGCGAAGGCATCCATATGGGCGACGGCGAAATGTATTTCTGCTGCACCAATGGCGGCGCAGCCAAGCTGGGCCAGGTGTTCCGCCTGCGCCCGGGCAAGGCGGGCGGGCCCGATGCGCTCAGCCTGTTCTACGAATCCACCTCGCCCGACCAGTTCAACTATGGCGACAATCTGACTGTGGCTGACAATGGCCATCTGATCGTGTGCGAAGACCAATATACCGACGTGGTCGACAATTACCTGCGCGGGATCACGCCGCAGGGGCAGACCTATCCATTGGCGCGCCTGCGGGTTCAGACCGAGCCGGCGGGCGCGTGTTTCTCGCCCGATGGCAAGGTGCTGTTCGTCAATTCCTACAGTCCGACAACCACCGTGGCGATTACAGGCCCGTGGCAAGCATGAGCAATCAGGGCTAGGGCGGCGTCATGCCGTCCTTCTTCCTTGCCTTCATCGCTGCGCTGGTGACATCCATCGGCAGCCGGGATCAATTGCTGATATCGCAATTGTCGCGCCGCCTCGGGCGCAGCTATGTCCTGCTGGTCACCGGCTGGCTGGTCGCGATTGTTACGGCGTGCATCATGGCGTGGGCGGGGCAGGCCGCCGCGCAGATCCTGCCGCCCGAAGGCAAGACGATGTTGGTTGCCATCGCCATGGTGCTGGCGGGTGTGGAACTGGCCTGGCCGAACCGGGTCGTGGCTGCAAAGGAGCCGACGCAGTCTCTGGGCGCGATCGCGCTGGTGCTTTTTTCCCGCCAGTTAGGTGATGCCGGGCGGTTCCTGATCTTCGCCATTGCCTCGGCCACCGGATCGCCCGTGCTGGCAGCAATCGGCGGCGCGCTCGGCGGCGGCGGGGCGGTGACGATAGGCTGGCTGATGGCACAATCGCTGGAAGTTGAGCGGCCACTGCGTCCGGTTAGGCTGGTACTGGCGGGGATCATCCTTTTGCTCGGCATATTAATCGGATTAAGTGCGCGCGGCCTGATTGATTGATCGCTTTTATCGATCGACGTGATTGGGAGATTGTCGGAAACCCGGGGCAGTTCCGGGCGTTGTTAAGGTATATTCTGTTAGAAAAGGACATACCATCATGGCCAATAAAGGCGATAACTCGAAAACCGCACTCGTTGGAGAACTCAACGGATTATTGGCAGATCATCTTGCATTGTTTTTCAAGACCAAGAACTTCCACTGGCACGTTGCCGGTCCGCGTTTCCGAGACCTCCATCTGATGTTCGACGAACAGGCGATTGCAATCCGTGACCAGATGGATGCAATCGGCGAACGGGTGCGCAAATTGGGCGATAACACTCTGACTTCGATCGGGTCGGTCGCAAAGCATACGCAGATCAAGGATCAGGACGATACGTCGATAAGTGCAGAAGCGATGGTTCAGGAATTGCACGATGACAACGCCAAGCTGGTCGCGCGCCTCAAGGGCATGAAGCCGCTGGCTGAACAGGCGGGCGACAATGCCACCGACGGCTTGCTCGATGATTGGACCGACATGGCCGAAGAACGCGTGTGGTTCCTCGCCCAGACCCTGAAATAAGCTTTCGCCCGAAAAAAATGTACGATAACGGACATAGTGTCCCGCGAAAGGTTGCCCGCCGTGCCCCAAAGCACTGGTTCCGGGCGGCCTTTTGGGTATGAGGGTCGGATGACCTCACCGACAATCCGTGAACATGCCGATGATGCTTCCATTGCCGCCTGGATAGAACGCCGCTTGTCCGCCGCGCTAGCGCAGGCAGATGGCCCGATTGCGATCACCATTCCCGGCGGTTCGACGCCGTTTCCGATCCTCGAGATACTGGCCAGATCAACGCTCGACTGGAGCAGGATCGCGGTTTGGCCGGGCGATGACCGGATCGTTCCGGAAAATCATGACGCCAGTAATACCGGCCGCATCCGCGCTCTGCTGGAGCCGGTTGGCGCGCACGTGGTGTCGATCATCGATCAAGCCGGTGAAGCCGCGGCGCAGGTACCGCATTTCGCGCTCGCATGGCTGGGCATGGGTGCAGACGGCCATATCGCGTCGCTGTTCCCGAATACCGATCCGCAGGTTGACGATCCGCAATTGGTCCGCCGCCTGACCCCCGATCCCTTGCCGCCGGAAGCGCCCTTCGACCGGGTGACCCTCACAATTCCGGCGTTGCTGGGCAGCGATGCGCTGATGTTCGTCATCCGCGGTGATGACAAGCGTGCGGTGTTCGATGCTGCAGCCGCCGGGGCGCATGATCTGCCGGTGGCGCGTTTGCTGGGCGCAGCGGCGGAAAAGCCGAACATTGAAGTGACATGCTTCACCTGATCCCCGCACCGCTGCACCGGCTGGCCTACCGTGCGGCTCACGAAGCGCGCAAGCGGTGGTGGCTCCTCCGCAAGCCCGAAATTACCAGTGTATCGGTAATCGCCACCGATCTCGACGACCGATTGCTGCTCGTCCGGCATAGCTATGGATCACGCTCGTGGTCGGTCCCGACGGGCGGGATCAATCGCGGCGAAGCGGCTGAAGATGCTGCCCGGCGCGAATTTCGCGAGGAGACCGGATGCGATGCCGGCCGGCTGACATTTATCGGAATCCAGAAGGACTGCGTGCATGGGGCGGATAATTCGGTCCATGTCTTCGCAGCCAAGGTGCAGGGCAATCCCAGACCCGACAACCGCGAGATTGTGGAGGCACGATTTTTCCCGCTCCATTCGCTGCCCGAACCATTGAGCCAGATGACCCGGCGCCGGCTGGGTATGTGGACGGACCCGTCAGAGCAGGGATAATTGCGCGGTATCGGGGCCGAGGGCCTGCTGCTTTTCCGCGCGATCGGCTTCGAGGTTTGAAAGGGTCAGACCCATCAGCCTGATCGGCATCGGCAGGGGGAGTAATTCTTTCAGCATGGCCCGGCTGATCGCGCTGAATTCTTGTTTGTCTTTGACATTCTGCGACAGGGATTTCGCCCGGGTGACCTGAGTGAAGTCATTATATTTCATTTTCAGAGTGACGGTGCGGCCTTCGGCCTTGGCGCTTTCGATCCGGTCCCACACGATATCGACTATTCGTTCCAGGGTATCGCGCAGGGCCGAGCCGGACGAGATATCCTCGCTGAACGTCCGCTCGCCGCCGACAGATTTGCGAATACGGTTGGCGCGCACCGGGCGCAGGTCGATCCCGCGGGATGCGCGGAACAGATAATCCGCAAAGCTGCCGAAATTGCTGCGCAGGAATTCGATATCCCTGGCCGCCAGGTCCGCCCCGGTTTCGATCCCCAGCCGGGCCATCTTTTCCGCCCCCTTGGGTCCGATACCGTGAAACCGGCGTACGGGCAGGGCGGCGACAAATTGCGCGCCTTCGCCCGGGCGAATTACGCAGATCCCGTCCGGTTTGTTCTGGTCGCTCGCCAGTTTGGCCAGGAATTTGTTGTAACTCACTCCAGCGCTGGCGGTCAGCTGGGTCTTTTCGCGAATCCGCGCGCGGATCAATTGGGCAATCCGGGTGGCGGAGCCGATCCCGTGCAGATCGTCCGACACGTCGAGATAGGCTTCGTCCAGGCTGAGCGGTTCGACATGCGGGGTGAAATAGCGGAAAATCTCTCGGATTTG
>JBFEKH010000137.1:0-4958 GCA_041552775.1 Allopontixanthobacter sp. | reverse complement strand
GATGCTTTTCTCACGATGCCCCTGCATCACCGTGTCGCTCCGCGTTGCGAGTGAAAGGGTTGCGCACATAACAATAACAATAATTATGGCGCAAAAGTGCATATGTCTGCACTTAGGTCGTTAGCGGAACGTCGCTTTTGCGAACGCTTGATGACAGTCGGATTTTTAAAGTTGGTTTCGTAAACGGCGTATTCGCTGTTTGGCAAACTGCTTTAATCCATCAGCAGGATCGACATCCGCCGATTACGGGGATCGGAGGGATTGTCGGCAATCAGCGGCTCGCGGTCGGCCACACCTTCGATCCGGGCAAAGCGGCCTTCGGAAATGCCAGAACGCATCAGCGCCTGCCGCGTTGCCTCTGCCCGCCCGGTCGATAGCGACCAGTTGTTCGAACTGACCCCCGGCTTCCACGGCAGCGCATCGGTATGACCGCGCAACGTGATCTTCGAACTAGCGCCTTTTACACTACCTGCAATGATCGCCAGTAATTCCCGCGCTTCGGGTAGCAGCATCGTGGTCCCGAGTGCGAACATGGAAAAGTCGGCATCATCGACCAGATCGATGCGGATGCCTTCGGGTGTCTGCATCACCCGCACTTGCCGCACGAGCCGCGCCAGCCTGCGTGAAGCGAGCAGCTTTTCATCGATTTCCTTGCGCAGGGTTTTCGCGCGCTCGGCCGAATTGCGGTCCATCGCGGAGCCTTCCCGCGGACCGCCCGTGGTGTCGAGCGGAATGGTGATCGTCTGCGTGCCAGTTTGCCCGGCGGCGTTGGGATAATTGTCGGCCCCGGTAATCGAACTTCCCTGCAGCAGCCCGTTGGAGCCGGCGCTGTTTTCGCGGTACTGGACCAAGGTCGGGGTGAAATAATCCGCGAGGCCCTTGCGCTGCGCTTCATCGGTCGCGCCCAGCAGCCACAGCATCAGGAAAAACGCCATCATAGCGGTAACGAAATCGGCATAAGCCACTTTCCACGCGCCGCCATGATGCCCGGCGGCCTCGACCGTGATCTTCTTCACGATGATCGGGCGCAGGGGCACTGCTTCCGGCGCGGGCGCGGCGCTGGCCATCCTATTTGCCTTTCAGCAGGTCAAGCAATTCGATGAGAGCGGGCCGAACCCCTCCGGGCAGACCGGACCGCGCGCTTTCCACCGCCAAGGCATGGGGATATCCATTAAGCGATGCGATTACCATCTGCTTGACCGAATGGAAGATTTGCTGGTCCTGCGAATTGATCTGCTTCAGCCGCCCGGCGAGGGGGCCGACGATGCCATAAGCCAGAAGGACTCCGAGGAACGTTCCAACCAATGCGGATCCGATCATTCCCCCTAGGATTTCCGGTGGTTTATCAATCGAACCCATAGTTTTCACGATCCCAAGCACGGCCGCCACGATGCCCAGCGCAGGCAAGGAATCCGCCAGATTCTGCAGCGCATGGGCGGGTTCGTCCATATCGTGCAGATGGGTCTTGATCGTATTGTCCATCACTTCTTCGACCGCGTGGGGTTCCAGCGAACCGGACGATACGACAATCAGCGTAAAGGTATCCGCGATCAGGCCGGTCAGCTGGGAGTTACCCAGAATGCGCGGAAATTCGGCAAAGAGGGTAGAATTCTGTGCGTCCATCACGTGACCTTCCAGTGCCACGGCGCCTTCGCTTTTCAAGGTTTTGAGCAGCTTGCCGGTGAGTGCGATGGCATCGATGTGGTCTTGGCGGGTGAATTTCGGTCCCTTGAATACTGTTGCAAATCCCCCGCCCAGCGCCTTCAATTCATGCATCGAATTGCCTGCCACCAGCGCGCCGACAGCGGCGCCGCCAATGATCATCATTTCGAGCGGAATCGCCTTCAGCACCGGCCCCAATGCGCCGCCAGTCAGCGCGAATCCTCCGAAGACGAGCACGATGAGAATAAAAATCCCGGCCGCTGGCAACATGATACTTTTCCTTTGACCGGGTTTAAATGGTGTTGAACAGGCTGAGCTGGCCTATGCGAACGAAGCTCGCCTGGCTGGCTTGCAGCACGGTCAGCATTTGCTGCAATTGAGTGATTGTGGATGCCAGATCCACGCCGCCGGTGTCGGCGGTTTCCTGCGCGCGGTCCTGCGATGTCACGATCTGACGGTCCTGCACCGTTTCCACCCAGGCGACGCGCACCCCGATCACGGTTTGCGAGCGGGTCAGGCTATCCAGCGCTCCGTCGAAACCGGTCAAGGCAGCGCGGGCGGCAGCAGCGGGATCAGCCGCTGCGCCCTTCAGCGCATCGGCCAGCCCTTTCACAAAAGACATGGTGTCGGTGGCCACGCCTTCATGGGTGAAATTGAAAATCTCGGGCCCGGTCACCCCGCGGGTTACCGAAATGCCCTCGCCCAGCGTGATTTCGCCGGAACCGGCAGTACCGCCATAGATGGCATTGCCCGCCGCATCGAGGATATAGGCCGGGCCGTCCGCCTGCCCTGCGAATAGCGGGCGGGCGTCGCTGCCGCGCGAATTTGCGCTGGCGACCAGGCTGGTGTGTAATTGGGACAGCTCCTCGCCGATCAGCCTTCGCTGGGCATCGGACAGGGTGCCGCTGGCCGCCTGTACCGTCAGTTCACGTGCGCGGATTAGATCATTGGCAATGCCGGACAGGGCGCCATCCGCCGCACGCAGGCTTGCGCTGGCGCGCTGGGCATTGGCTCCGTCGACAGATGCCAGCCGGTCCTGCCTCGACAAATTGCGCAGCCGCGAAGCCGCAACCGGATCATCGGACGATATTTCCAGCCGCTGGCCGGTTGCTATCTGCTGCTGGAGTCGCTCTGTCTCGCGCCGCAATCCGGCCATCTGGGTGATGTTGCGGTCGTAAAATGCGGCCGTGCCTTTGGTCAGTATCGTCATGGCCCTACCTGATCGCCAGAATGGTGTCGAAAATGTCGGTCGCGGCCTGAATCACCCGGCCAGAGGCCTGGAACGCCTGCTGGAAACGCAGCAGATTGGCCGCTTCCTCGTCCAGATCGACAGCGGTTTCGCTAGCCAGCACGGCGGCGGCGCTGTCGGCAATGGTGCGCAGCGCATCGCGGGTAATTCCGCGCGCGCTGATCTCGCTCGATAGGCCGAACAGCACGCTGTCCAGTGCAGATGTTGGTCCGCCATTGCCCAGCGCGAATTGCAGCGCCGCCAGATTTCCGATGTCGCGGCTGCCCGCCGGACTTCCCGCCGGGGCGGTCGCAATGCCTGATCCATTTGTCAGTGCCAACTGGATATCGGATGCTCCGGTGCCGGAGAAGAATGGCTGTCCGCTTGCGCTCGATGGCGTCGCCCCATTTGCCTGCGCTGCATTGGCGGCGGCGATAAGTGCTGCGGCAACCCCGTCCAGATCGCTGCGAAGCAAGGCCATCCGGTCCAGCGCCTGTCCGTAGCCTGCAAGCTCGCCGGAAGCAGGCGAAACCGCGCTGCCGCCGAGGGCAAACTGGATCGTCCGGTCCGGATTAACTGTCATGGACAGGGGCTCGACCGTGTCGCCGGTAACCAGGACCGGGCCGCTGGCATCGCCGAGGCGCACCGTGGCGCGCCCGGCGCTGTCGAATTGTGTAGTTGTCCCGGCCAGGGCGGACAGATCGCGCAGCAAGGCATCCCGCTGGTCCAGCAGGGCAGCATTGCTGACCGATCCCTCGCGGGTTCGCGCAATATTGGTATTGGTGCGCGCAAGTTCTCCGGCCAGCAGATTCAAGCGATCAACCCCTGCCTGCGCTGTAAAAGCAGTCTCGCTGGCTGAATTGTCGATGCCCTGCGCCGCCAGTGCGAAACTGGCCGAAATGCTCCGCGCGCTTTCAAGCACGGTTTCACGGTAGGGCATGCTGAGCGGGTCAGCCGATAGCTGCGCCAGGTTAGCTTCGAATTCCACCAGCGCGGGATAAATGCCCGCTTGCTCGACTGCGCGTTCGGCGGATTTCAGGCCCGCCAATTGCGTGTCGGCCCGGGCAACATCACTGCCGGTCCTGTGGAAATCGGCGGTCAGTATCTGCGACGCACTGCGCGCGATGCCTTCGATCCGTACGCCCGATAGGCGGGAATCGCCGGATCGACCAATCCCTCCGGTCGCGTTCACTTCGGTAATGTCGAGCGAACGCCGGTTGTAATCGGCATTATTGGCATTGGCGATATTTTGCGCGGTGACCCCCAGCGCGGCCTGGGCCGCACGGGTACCGCTCGCACCGATGTTGATCAGATCCATTGCCATGGCCTAGCCCTCGCCCCCGGCCGGTTTGGCCTGCGCCTGATTCTGCGTTTGTGTTTGAGCGGCCAATTGCGCTTCGATCACCTTGGCAAAGCCGAAGGCACCGGTTTCAGAGGCTATCTTGGCCATGTTTTCGTCCTGCATTGCGTTGAACTGTTCCAACCCCGGTCCGCCGAAGATATCCGACCCGCCGAAATCGGCAGCGCGCGCGGCGCTGAGCATCTGACGGATGAAGATCGCTTCGAATTTCTGCGCTGCGGCCTTGAGATCACCAGATGGCGACAAAGGTGCAGCCGCGCCGTTCTGCGCAAGCGAGCCAATGGCTGGGGCGGCGATCATATCACGACCATTTCGGCCTGTAGCGCGCCCGCTTGTTTCAGCGCGTCGAGGATCACCACTAGATCGGCAGCGCCCACGCCCAGCATATTGAGGGCATCGACGATCTCGGACAGATTGGCCCCGCCCTGCATCATAGTAACGCGGCTGCCCTGTTCTTCGACCGAGATATCGCTGGATTCCTCCACCGCCGTCTGGCCGTTGGCGAAGGGTTCCGGTTGGACAACGCGGGGCGCCTCGGCGATCCTGACCACTAGCTTGCCGTGGCTGATCGCCGCCGGGGCCAGCCGGACCGCGCGGTTGATTACCACGGTGCCGGTGCGGCTGTTGATGATGACGCGCGCCGGGGTTTCGGCAGGCGTGATCTCGATCATTTCAATCTCCGCGATCCGGGATGATCGATCATCTCCG
>JBFEKH010000136.1:0-4995 GCA_041552775.1 Allopontixanthobacter sp. | reverse complement strand
ATCTGTTTCCGTCAATGGCGAAACCCGCCGCACCCCCGCTCAAACAATCGCCGCCTTGGTGCGCGAGTTGGAACTCGACCCGGCCAAGGTCGCGGTCGAGCGTAATGGCGGGATTGTTCCGCGCTCCACGCTGGGCGAGGCTGCACTTTCAGACGGCGACGTGCTGGAAATCGTCCATTTTGTCGGCGGCGGGGACCATGATGACACTTGGGAAGTCGCCGGCCGTAAATTCACCTCGCGGCTCATCGTCGGCACCGGGAAATACAAGGATTTCGCCCAGAACGCTGCTGCGCTTGAGGCAAGCGGGGCGGAAATCGTCACTGTCGCGGTGCGCCGGGTCAATGTCTCGGACCCCAAGGCACCGATGCTGACGGACTTCATCGATCCGAAGAAAACCACCTACCTGCCCAACACTGCGGGCTGTTTCACGGCGGAAGATGCCATCCGCACACTGCGGCTGGCCCGCGAAGCGGGCGGCTGGGACCTGGTGAAGCTGGAAGTGCTGGGTGAAGCGCGCACGCTGTATCCCGATATGCGCGAAACGCTGAAAGCCACCGAAGTCCTGGCCAAGGAAGGCTTCCTGCCGATGGTTTATTGCGTCGATGATCCGATTGCCGCCAAGCAACTCGAAGAAGCCGGGGCGGTCGCGGTTATGCCGCTGGGCGCGCCGATCGGCTCGGGGCTAGGCATCCAGAACCGCGTGACTATCCGCCTGATCGTAGAGGGCGCCAGCGTTCCGGTGCTGGTTGATGCAGGCGTGGGCACTGCCTCCGATGCCGCCGTGGCGATGGAGCTTGGCTGCGACGGGGTGCTGATGAACACCGCGATCGCCGAGGCGAAGGACCCGATTCGCATGGCCCGCGCGATGAAACTGGCGGTCGAGGCAGGGCGCCACGCTTATCTTTCGGGCCGGATGGGTACGCGCAAATATGCCGATCCCAGCAGCCCGCTCGCCGGATTGATCTAGAACGAGAGAATGTGTTTTGAGGTGCGCCAGTCAAAAGCCGACTCGGCCGCGAGCGAAAACAAACACCCTGCTAACCCGATATTAACCATGCTGAGCGAAAACATCCCCACAACAGGGGAAGTTTGGGATCATGAATACCAGCACTGCATCCATGACTATTGCCGAAATGCGCGAATTTGCGAATTTCACGCCCGCCGAACAGCGCTATATCAAGCGCAGTCTCGACATCGGGCTGGGCCGTCATGATGCGTTCAAGCTGTGGGCGCGCGATGCGTCGGAAAATGCCTCGATCCGCAGCCAGTATGTTTCCTACCAGGAATTGAAGAGCCTGCGCGGCGCGACACCCAGTGGGACCGGATTTGACGATCTCGAACCGTTCATTGGCAAATTGCTGCGGGTAACCGCCTTCGACCTGGCGCAGGAACGGCTGACCAGCTTTTCCGCCTATCGCTTCCTGTATGAACGCCTGCTCGGCGCACAGGTTCGGCCGTGGTTGCCGAGCGCGTTCTGCGCCGCCGCTGCCTTGCCGCAAATTCGTCCGGACCGCCGCAAGGATTTGCTCAAAAGCTTGAGCGAAGCTGCGGCAACCGCGCCCGGCTGGTCTGACCGCGAACCGGCATTCTATCCCGACTGGGTGGAAGAAGTCGCCGCCTGACAGCCTAGAATACGGCGTGATCACCGCGTTCCGGCGCGGTATCCCCGGCCAGTACCGACCGGTAATAATCGAATAGGGTCTCGGTGCCCGTCGAAGGTATTGATGCGGCATCATACCGGCCTGACTGCGGGTCCAGCATCAACATGGATTCGGTGGCGTAATAGCGTCCGATCCGGGCCAACTCCGCCTTTCTGGCAGCCGCCGGAACTAACCGGCCAATAGCCGACAGCAGCCCGACAATACCCCCGAGCATCGCCACGGGTATCGACCTGAATCTGGGCGGTTTGCCGAGCATTTCAAACAGCGCTTCACCTTGCTGGCGGGGCGTGATGGCATCGCCCGGCCCGCCGATCGGCAGGATCCGGTTCCACCGGCTCTCGTCGTCCAGACAGCCCGCGATGTACTCCGCCAAATCATCATCGCTGATCGGCTTGCAGGCTGTCAGCGTGCCATCGCCAAAGATCAGAAAGGGGCGACCAGCCCTCACACGCTCGATCTGCATGGAAAGTGATTTGAAAAAGGCTGTCGGCCGAACGATAGAATAGCGCATACCGGAATCGATCAGCGCCGCCTCGAATGCCAGTTTGGCATGATGGAACGCCAGCACCGGCTTCTGCACACAGATTGCCGATAGCAGGATGAAATGGCCGAGCCCTGCCTCCTTCGCTGCTTCCATAGCGATTATTTGCGCGTGGTAATCGACCGCCCAGGCATCATCGGGCGCCCCGCTGCGCGAGGCCATGCAGGACATCGCAGCATCGAATTTCTCGCCATCGCATAGGTGATGCGCCAATGCCGCCCGATCGGCCGGATCGACGATTCTGACATCAGCCCCGTCTGGCAGGCGCGCAGCATTTGAGATCGGCAGTGATTGGCTGCGTTCCGGAGGGGGCCTGACGAAGCAGACGACTTCATGTCCGTGCCGGACCAGAGCAGCAACGGTGGCGCGGCCTATCGTGCCTGTGCCTCCGAATACACAAATTCTCCGGTGTATCCGTGAGCCGCCCGCGTCCGCCATCGCCAGTGTGTCAGTGCCCATCACAATTTCCGCTGGCGGCGACAATCGGACGGGCGATCCTCAACTGCGATACAGCCCGTTCAACCGGTCGCCGTAGCGTTCGCGAATCTTGTGGCGGCGGATTTTCAGGCTGGGAGTCATTTCCTCGTTCTCGACCGAGAACGCCTCGTCCGCGAAGGCGAACTGGCGGACTTTCTCGGTCACCGACAATTCGTTGTTCACCCGGTCGACCGCTTCGCGGATTGCGGTGCGGAAAGCGGGCAATTCCTGCAATTGGGACAAATCGAACTTTTCGTCATTCGCGCGTGCCCATTCCAGCGCCCATTCCGCTTCCGGTACGATCAGGCCGACAACGTAAGGCCGCTTGTCGCCCGAAACCATCGCCTGCCCGATCTCCGGCTGCAGCGTCAGCATCCCTTCGATTTTCTGCGGCGCGACATTGTCGCCCTTGTCGTTGACGATCATGTCTTTCTTGCGGTCAGTGATGACGATCCGGCCCTTCTCGTCGAAATGCCCGATATCGCCGGTGTGGAGCCACACGCCTTTGTCCGGTTCCGCCGGATCGATCTGCAGCGTGCGGGCAGTTTCGGCCTTGTTGTGCCAATAGCCCTTCATCACCAGTTCGCCGCGGCAGAGAATTTCGCCATCCTCGGCGATCTTGACCTCCACCCCGAGCATCGGCGGGCCAACCCCGTCCATCGAAATTCCCGCACTGGGCCGGTTGCAGCTGATGATCGGGCCGGATTCGGTCTGGCCGTACCCCTGCAGCATGGTCAGTCCCATGGCATCGAAGAATATCCCGACATCGGGGTTGAGCGGTGCGCCGCCTGACACCATCGCCTTGATCCGGCCGCCGAACTTTGCGCGGATTTTTGGCCGCAGGGCCTTTTCCAGGATCAGATTCATCGGCCGGTCGCGCAGGCGGGTGAGGCCGCCCTTCTTGTTTTCGCCAATCGCGAGTGCGCGGTCCATCATGTAGTTCGCCACTTTGCCCTGCTTTTCGATCTGCTTCATGATCCGGGTGCGCAGCACTTCGAACAGGCGCGGCACCACCACCATGATGGTCGGACGGACTTCCTCGATATTGCTGGCGAGCTTGTCCAGCCCTTCGGAATAGAAGATCTCCGCACCCATCGAGATCGGCAGGAACTGTCCGCCGGTATGTTCATAGGCATGGCTCAGCGGCAGGAAGCTGAGGAAGCGCTCGTCTTCGATGCCGAAATCCTCGTCCACGATGGTTGCCGCCCCGGCAACATTGCACAGGATCGCGCCGTGGTGCTGCATCACCCCGCGCGGCGCGCCGCCGGTGCCGCTGGTGTAGATAATGCACGCTGTGTCGGACCGCTTGATCTTGGCAATCCGCGCTTCGACCGCGGCGCGCGCGTCGACTGGATCGCCTTCCGACATTTCGGACCAGTCATGGCAGTTGATCCCGCCGGACTGGAATTTGCGAATATCATCGATCCCTATCAGATGGTCGGCCATGCCCGAACCCATCATTGCGGGGATCAACGGAACGGACAGTTTCGCGTTGGAAACGATCACCACCTTTGCGCCGGAATTGTCGAGGATGTGCAGATGGTCGCGCTGGGTGTTGGTGATATAGGTCGGCACGGTGATGCAGCCCGCGGCCATAATCGCCAGGTCGGCAATGCACCATTCGGGCCGGTTTTCCGATACCAGCGCCACCCGGTCGCCATCTTCCAGGCCCAGCTTGCGCAATCCCTCGGCCATCAGGCAAACCCTGTCCGCCGCCTCGCGCCAGCTGATCGTTTGCCAGCGGCCATCGTGTTTTGCGCCGAGGAAGGGATTGTCGCCCCGTTCCGCTGCCCTGAGCAGAAACAATTCGACGAGATTATTGGCTTGGTCGATATCGGAAAGCTTCAAAATCCGCTCCTGCTCCCGCAATTGGGGTCCGTTTTTACGGTTGTATCAGTTTGATTTAGGCTGCCTGCTGCCCAGCGGCAAGACCGCTGTTAGGCGTGCCTATTGGCTGATCGCAGCGCCTTCGCTGCGGGGGTCTGCGGCGCCGATCCAGCCATCCGGCGTCCACCGCGCGGCATTGGCCTTCAGCGGCAACGATCTGGCCATGACATTGGCATGTCCGAGCGCCTTCAATTCGGCGATCATGGATTCCAGCATGGTGCCCTGTTCGATCACGACAACATCAGTCGGAGAATACAGCTGCGGCAAAGCCAGCGCTTCGTCCAGCGACAGTTTGAAATCGATCAGGCCAATCAATGTCTTGGCCACCTGCGTGGGGATCGTGCCTCCGCCAGCAGCGCCCAGGACATAGATCATCTGGCCATCAGGGCCGTAAACGACTGTTGGTGCCATCGAACTGCGCGGGCGTTT
>JBFEKH010000135.1:0-5001 GCA_041552775.1 Allopontixanthobacter sp. | reverse complement strand
GGCACTTTGCGGCTCGGGCCCAAGAATGTGCTCGCCCGTTTTGGTGCGCTCCATCCCAAGACGCTCGCCGCATTCGATGTCGATGGGCCGGTTGTAGCGGTCGAGATTTTTCTCGATGCGATCCCGGCAAGGAAGGGCGCGGCTAGCTTCGCCCGGGCGGCTTATTCCCCGCCTGTACTTCAGCAAGTCATGCGCGATTTCGCGTTTCTGGTGTCTGCCACTTTGCCCGCTGCCGATCTTGAGCGGGCGATCGGGGGTGCCGACAAGGCCAGCATTGTCAGTGTCCGGGTGTTCGATGATTTCCGCGGTCAAGGTGTGCCAGAAGGGCAGAAATCCATCGCGTTGGAAGTGACGCTGCAACCCGGCGAGAAAAGTTTCAAGGATGACGAGCTGAAAGCCATTTCGGACAAGATCATCGCCGCCGCTGCCAAACTGGGCGCGGAGCTGCGGGGCTGATCATGGCAACCAGCTCCCAAAACCCGCGCCGCACCTTTGCGATCATCTCGCACCCGGATGCGGGCAAGACCACGCTGACGGAAAAATTGTTGCTGCAAGGCGGCGCGATCCACCTCGCGGGTGAAGTGAAGGCGCGCGGGCAGGCCCGGCGCGCGCGCTCGGACTGGATGAAGATCGAACAGCAGCGCGGCATTTCCGTGACCAGTTCGGTCATGACGTTCGAGCGGGAGGGGATCACCTTCAACCTGCTCGACACGCCGGGGCACGAGGATTTCTCCGAAGACACCTACCGCACACTTACTGCGGTCGATTCCGCGATCATGGTGATCGATGCGGCCAAGGGTATCGAACCGCAGACACGCAAATTGTTCGAGGTCTGCAGGCTGCGTTCGGTCCCGATCATCACCTTCGTCAACAAGGTTGACCGCGAAGGGCGCGACACGTTCGAATTGCTGGATGAAGTGGCCGATATGCTGGCGCTGGATGTCAGTCCGCAGGGCTGGCCCATCGGCATGGGCGGACAATTTGAAGGCATACTCGATTTCGCGACCAACGCCGTTGCGCGCCCCGAAGGCCCGAGCAAGGAATTCAAGGGCAAGCGCGACAAGGACGCCGTCTTGCCGGAAAAGTTCGCCGAGGAAGCCGAGTTGGCGCAGGCGGGCTATCCCGAGTTTGACCTGGAGGCTTATCGCAATGGCGATTTGACACCGGTCTTCTTCGGGTCCGCACTCAAGAACTTCGGCGTTACCGAGTTGATCGAGGCGATTGCCGACTTCGCACCGCCGCCGCGCCCGCAGCCGGCTGGCGACGAACAGATTTCGCCCGACCGCGATGAAGTGACCGGCTTCATCTTCAAGGTGCAGGCCAACATGGACCCGAACCACCGCGACAGGATCGCGTTCATGCGGCAGGTTTCGGGCACGTTCAAACGCGGTATGAAGCTGACGCCCTCCGGCCTTGGCAAACCCATCGCGGTCCACTCGCCGATCCTGTTCTTTGCGCAGGACCGCGAACTGGCCGATACGGCAGTGGCTGGTGACATCATCGGCATACCGAACCACGGGACCTTGCGGGTTGGCGACAGCCTGTCGGAAAAGAACGAAGTGCGGTTTACCGGCCTGCCAAATTTCGCGCCGGAAATCCTGCGCCGGGTGGTGCTGAAGGACCCGACCAAGACCAAGCAATTGCGAAAGGCGCTGGATGATCTGTCCGAAGAAGGCGTGATCCAGGTTTTCTACCCGGAACTGGGCGCGAACTGGATCGTCGGCGTGGTCGGACAGCTACAGTTGGAAGTCCTGATCTCGCGCCTTTCCGCTGAATACAAGGTGGAAGCGGTGCTGGAGCCTGCCCCCTTCGATACCGCCAGATGGATTCGCGGTGCAGATGATGCCGTAGCCACCTTTGAAGGTTTCAACCGGGCGAATCTGGCGCGTGACCGCGATAATGACCTGGTGTTCCTCGCCCGGTCCGCTTGGGATGTGAACTATCAGCAGGAAAAGCATCCGGAGCTGGTTTTCTCTGCCACCAAGGAGCGGTGACAAGATAGTGTTCGGGGCGTAACAGACCGCCATGGCAGACTTTACCGACACGCTAACCGCCGATCATGTCGCCATGATCCAGCAGCAACCGGTGTTCTTTGTGGCGACCGCTGCAGAGGAAGCGCGGATCAATCTCAGCCCCAAGGGGTATGATGCGTTCCGGGTACTGGCCCCTGACCGCGTCGCCTATCTCGACCTAGGCGGTTCCGGCAACGAGACCAATGCGCACCTGCTGGCAGATGGGCGGATTACGATCATGTTCTGCAATTTCCAGCAGCCGGCACTGATTCTGCGAATTTACGGCACCGGGCGTCCGGTGCTGCCGCAGGATACGGACTGGGATGCGTTGGCCGGCAGTTTTACCCTGCTGCCTGGGACTCGCCAAATATTCGATATTGCTGTTCAATCGGTACAGACGAGTTGCGGCTGGGGAGTACCGGTAATGGCGCTGGAAAAAGAACGACAGACCCTAGTGAAATATCACGCACAGTCCGACCCAGCCAAATGGGCCGCCAAGATGTCGCAGCGCACGGCCAGTATCGATGGGCTGCCTGCAAAGCCGACGGATCGCTATATAGCTGGTGATGCCTGACCAATTGATGCAGCTGACTTTCGCCAGTTACAACATCCACAAGGGGATCGGCACCGACGGGCGCCGCGATCCGGAGAGGATTATTGCAGTCCTGCGCGAGATGGATGCTGATATCATTGCGCTGCAGGAAGCGGATCTGCGCTTTGGCGACCGGGCCAGCGTGCTCCCCCGCGCAGCATTGGACGACACCAAATGGCGCGCGGTCGATATTTCCAAGCGCCCGCGCAGCCTTGGGTGGCATGGCAATGTGCTTCTGGTACGCCGCGATTTCGAAATTCTCGATGCCGAGCCAATCGACCTGCCGATGCTGGAGCCGCGCGGAGCGGTATGTGCCGATGTCATGGCATTGGGCCACCGCTTCAGAATTGTCGGCACCCATCTCGATTTGTCGGGACTGCGCCGCCACGACCAGGTTCGCGCGATCCTGAAACATTGTGACAGCCACGAGGTTTCATGTCCCACCGTCGTGATGGGGGATTTCAACCAGTGGGGAAACCGGGGCGGTATCATGCGCGCCTTCACCCACCCGTGGCAGGTCCTGTCGCCGGGCCGCAGTTTCCCCAGCCGCCGCCCGCTGGCGCCGCTCGACCGAATTATCCTGTCCGGCGAATGGACCGGCGCGGAAATGGGCGTGCATCACAGCCGCTCCTCAGCCGAGGCATCGGATCACTTGCCTGTCTGGACAGCCGCTGGACTGCCCACGAAATAGGCATTGCCTAAAAAAGCATCACGCAAAGCCTGCGAACAAGGTTAAAACCTTACCCAAAAGTGAGGAATCATGGGTGCTTGCGATTCTGGCACGAAGATTGCTCCTGAGCCCCTGCCGGTGATTGTCCGGTTAGTAGCAGGGGGGCTCGATGAAATTCATCATTGCCATCATCAAACCATTTAAGCTCGACGAAGTCCGCGAAGCGCTTGGCGCAGTCGGTGTCGCGGGCATGACAGTATCCGAAGTCAAGGGCTTCGGCCGTCAGAAGGGTCAAACCGAGATTTATCGCGGGGCCGAATATTCGACCAACATGTTGCCCAAGGTGAAAATCGAAGTCGCGGTAAGCGACGAACTCGCCGCGCAGGTGGTGGAAACCATCCAGCAAACCGGCAGCACCGACAGTATCGGCGACGGCAAGATTTTTGTCCTCGACCTGACTTCGGCAACCCGCATTCGTACCGGTGAAACCGGCGATACGGCCCTATGACTGACATGAGGGATATGACGATGATCCGTAAAATGATCTGCGGCGCAGGCGTGCTAGGCACGTCGATGTTCGCCGCTACTACCGCATTCGCACAGGAAACTGTCGAGGCCGTCGCTGAGACGGTCGCTGAAGTGGCTCCCGCGGTGGCAGAAGCTGCTCCGGCGGTTGCCAATCCGGGAAACAACGCCTGGATGATGACTTCCACCATTCTGGTCCTGCTGATGATCCTGCCGGGTCTGGCACTGTTCTACGGCGGTCTGACCCGCTCCAAGAACATGCTTTCCACCATGACCCAAGTTGGCGGCGCTGCAACGCTCGCCATGCTGATCTGGGTGATGTGGGGTTACTCGATGGCTTTCGGCCCGACCACGTCCGAAGGGTTTATTGGTAACTTCATCAGCAGCGGCAGCCTGTTCCTGTCATCGGTTACTACGGATTCAACCGCAGCGACCTTCTCCGACGAAGTGATTTCCGAATATGTCTTCGTCAGCTTCCAGATGACCTTCGCCGCGATCACCGCAGCACTGGTTCTGGGTGCGACGGTAGAGCGGATCAAATTCTCCGCAGTGATGCTGTTCACCGCCATCTGGCTCACCATCGTCTATTTCCCGATCGCACATATGGTCTGGGCTGGCGGCGGTTTGCTGTTCAAGATGGGCGCGCTGGACTTTGCCGGCGGCACCGTGGTCCACATCAACGCCGGTGTCTCGGCGCTGGTGCTCGCGATGTTCCTCGGCAAGCGTAAGGGCTATCCAACCGAGCCCATGCCGCCGCATTCTCTTGTCATGACCATGATTGGTACGGGCCTGCTATGGGTTGGCTGGTTTGGCTTCAACGCCGGGTCGGAACTCGAAGCAGACGGCACAGCCGGTCTCGCGATGATCAACACCTTCGTTGCCACCGCAGCAGGCGCTCTGGCGTGGATGCTGATGGAAAAGCTGGCAGGCCACAAGGGTTCCGCACTGGGCTTCTGCTCGGGCGTAATCGCTGGTCTGGTTGCGGTCACTCCGGCAGCTGGCAACAGCGGACCGTTCGGAGCGATCGTGCTCGGTATCGTTGCTTCGATCGTGGCTTACTTCGCGGTTTCCAAGCTGAAGGCAAAGCTCGGCTATGACGATGCACTCGATGTATTCGGCATCCACGGGATTGCCGGTATTGTCGGCGCCATCGGCACCGGCATCGTGTACCAGCCGCAGTTCGGCGGACCTGGTGACGGCTC
>JBFEKH010000134.1:0-5049 GCA_041552775.1 Allopontixanthobacter sp. | reverse complement strand
TACGCAGCTTGGCTGCAGAAAGTAATTATTAACCAGTAGTTTGCGCGATTTTGTTGCTCGGAAACGAGGAGCAAATCGATGGATACGAATGGCCATGTGCTGCCAGAAAAATCAAGCCCGAATCAGACATTCGGCGTGGTTGCCAGCAAGCGCGAGAGAAGGGGTGAACGGCCGGTCCGGCACGTAAAGCTGAACGGCAATATCGCTCGCCGCGCACCCGGCAAGCAGATGATCGAGTATTGGGATGACGAGCTCCCCGGCTTCGGACTGCGGGTGCATCCATCAGGCAGGCGGACATGGTTCGTCATGTTCCGGCAGCGCGGCAAGCAGCGGCGCGCATCGCTCGGCACGGCGAAGCAGATCACGGCATTCGAGGCGCGGCGACTGGCGCGACAGAAACTGGCCGAGGTTGCGTTGGACGGCCTGCCGACGCGCAAGAGCGGCAAGTCCAAGGCCAAGCAGCCTCCATTGATGCGCGACTATGCCGAGCGTTTCTGGACCGACTATGCGCGCCACTGGAAGCCGAGCACGCAGGTTCGCAATCGGTCAGGCATCGACCGCTACATCCTGCCCGCATTCGGTGATCGCCGCGTTGATGAGCTGGTCAGGGCCGACATTCTGTTCTGGCGGGATGGCTTTGCCGAGCGCGGCGGCGTGTTCAATCGCGTCCTGCCGATCCTGTCGGTGATGATGGGTTATGCCGAGCAGCTAGGTTTGCGCCCGCGCGGATCGAACCCGTGCAGGGGCACGCCGCGCTACAAGCGCAAAGCAATGGAGCGTTTCCTGACCCCGCGCGAATATGCGCGGCTCGCAACCGCGCTCGACGACTTCGACAGTGAATACCCGCTGCCGGTCGCCGCTATCCGCCTACTAGTCTACACCGGCGCGCGGCGCGGTGAGATCGAGAACCTTCGTTGGGAATGGGTTCAGCCTCCACGCCTTATGCTGCCCGATAGCAAGACCGGCGCGAAGATCATCTACCTGAACCGGCAGGCGGTCGAAATCGTCGAAGGCTTGGCGGACGAGCGGCGCAGGGGGCTGGTATTCCCCTCGCGCTACGAACCCGCCAGACCGCTCAATCTCGACACCCTCTGGCTCAAGCTGCGCAACCATGCAGCTTTGCCCGATGTTCGCTTGCACGATCTTCGCCACAGCTTTGCCTCCACCGCGATCCGCGACAATATCTCGCTCATGGTGATCGGCAAGCTGCTCGGTCATGCACTGGCCGAGACGACCTCGCGCTACGCCCATCTTTCCGATGCAGTCGTGGCGGACGCCGCCGAGCGGGTGTCGGGATCGATTGCCCGCCTCGTAGGAGTAGGCCAATGAACGCGCTCACTCTCCAGACCATCGTGTCCGAAGAACTCGGCTCTCTGCGCATTGGCGTGGTGGGCAAGACCAGCGACCGGAGCCGTTTACGGCAGACGATCTGGTCGCGGCGATTGCCGGGGTTCGGCACGAGACACTATACCAGCGGACGCAGGATCTACATCGTGCAGGCGGCGATGGAAGGACGGACGCGCACGGTCACGATCGGCAACGCCAAGGTGTTGAGCAAAGCGCAGGCAATGGACGTGGCGCGGCGCGTGCTATTGCGTGCGCAGGTCGGTCAGAATCCCGCCGAGAAGCGCAAGCGGCGACGCAAGGTGCCGCTC
The DNA here is from genome assembly GCA_041552775.1 of Allopontixanthobacter sp. GTDB lineage: Bacteria > Pseudomonadota > Alphaproteobacteria > Sphingomonadales > Sphingomonadaceae > Allopontixanthobacter. The sequence continues at coordinate 3,394 of JBFEKH010000134.1, read as the reverse complement.
TATGCCGACTTCCTCGAAACCTACTGGCGCAAGGTATCGCCGAGCTGGAAACCGTCCACGCAGGAGACACAAGGTCTTTATCGCCAGAACTACCTTCAAAACGCCTTTGCAGGGATGTTCTTGGACGAGATCGAGCACAGCCATGTGCAGGAATGGTTCAACCGCGCGAGCGTGACGGGCGGTCCCGGCGCGGCCAACCGCTCCTGTGAAATCCTCCGCGCCATGATGAACAAGGCCGAGGAATGGGGGATCATGCCCGAAGGCTCAAACCCATGCGCCATGATCCGCATGAACCGGCGCAGGAAGTGCGAACGGTTCCTGTCCGATCAGGAGTTCGAGCGGTTGGGCGAAGCCATCGACCGGCACCGCGACACGCGACCGCTGCATTGCGCGGCGCTCTACCTGTTGATCCTGACCGGTTGCCGCAAGTCCGAGATCACCGGTCTGACCTGGAGCGAGGTCAAGAGCCGCCGTCTGCTGCTGACCGACAGCAAGACAGGACCGCGCACCGTATGGCTTGGCGATGCCGCATGGACCATCCTGCAATGCTTGCCGCGCCACAGGAATCGTGCGGAAGTACTCTGGAACCCGGCAACGCGCCGTCAGATCGATGTCGATTACCTTTGGAGGGACGTTCGGGAGGAAGCGGGGTTGCACGGAGTGCGTCTGCACGACCTGCGCCACAGCTTCGCCAGCCATGCAGCGGCGCGGTCGGAAACTCTCCCAATGATCGGCAAGCTCTTGGGCCACAGGCACGTCACCACGACCGCGCGCTACGCCCATCTTGATGACGGCCCCGTCATCGAAGCGGGGCAACGGATCGGCGACGTGATCGAGCAGATGATGAGCGGAAGGTGATAAAGAAAAGAACGGGATAGTATTTGTAGGTCAACCTGATATGCCTGTTCTTGGAATCAGGGGAGGCGCGCCGTGAAGAACTCGTATTTGGCCACCACAACCGCTGCAATTGCTCTCGCAGTGGTGACTGCATCGCCCGCGCATGCGCGATACCTGCAAACCGATCCCATTGGATATGAGGATAACGTTAATCTCTACGCCTACGTTGGAAACGACCCGATCAATGGCGTAGACCCGACGGGCAAATGTGAATGGGATGCTGACGGTAATGCTACCGGTGGAATTTGTCCTACAGATACCCAATCAGCTAATATTCTGTCTGCTCAAATGTCGAACCAAAATAGTATCGCTTCGCAAGTCGAATCGGCTGCCGTGACGGCAGGCGCGGTGATCGATTTTTCAGTAGACCCAACCGGGACTAATTCGGATTACGGCAATGCTGACTCTGAGTACGGCATCAACGGCGAACTCGTATTGGGCTTGGGGCCGCACACCGCCACTGGCACGCTTGTAGATGGTGGACCCGAAGGAGTGATACCGTTCTCTACGGACGAAGTTTTAGAACATGAACTTAGCCATGCCTTAGACGATGTAACTGGCACTTCCAGGTACGGAAGCGGAACAATTGATGTTTCCGGCGCGACGGTCGATGTCATTCCCGCGGTTCCAGTATTTGAAGGATTTGACCCTCCGCCCCCAGTGAACCTTGGAGCTGGCGAGGCACGAGCGGTCAACAGGACGAACGTCTATAGGAGAAGTATGGGACGCACCCGGCAGAGGACCAGATATTGACCCGTTTCTTTGCCCTATCGTTCTGCTTTGCCCTCCTATTGCTCGGAACGGCAAATGCTAGTGATGCGCGGGCGGTTAGGCAGTGCCCTATCCTACCAAGCGACCCGATTGGTAAAACTACGGACGAAATGTCCGCGCGTTCATCGGACATTTTTCTCGCTACAGCTCTCGATTTTACCACGTCCGAAGAGCTTCCTCCACAGTTGGGGGTCTACACCATGGAGGTATTGCGCGTCATCAAAAGTGCATCGCAACCTCCCGTCCGCATCGGCAATTTCAAGATTGTTGGAGCGGCACCTTATTCTTCTATCCCCCAGAGCTATATCGATGCTACCGAACGGCATGAAAGAGATGGAGAGAGGTTCTCGCCTAACCATTTTAACAAAACTGAAGTGAATGGTGAGTGTCGTCCGTTTTTTAGGGGCTTTATCGGCTATAATTACCTTGTGTTTTTGGAAGATGGCGAATTTTCTGCCTTTGAGGTCATCAATGATATTCGCTATGATGCACTCTTGCAGCGAGTTGAAGCGGCGCAACAGTAGGGCGGTATTACTCCGTTTCCTGACGGCCTTTGCCGTAATGGCAACAAGCATCTTTTGGGCAGGACCCGTCCTCGCCCAATCCGTTTCCAATACGGTCCGCTCCGTCATTTCTGCACCTGACAACGAGATAAGCTTCGAACGCGCTAAACTGACTTTTGACAGCATCATCGCGCCGGAAACAAACGCAGAGGAGCTAACTGCTGAAATCGACCAGCTTGCTTCCGCTGCAATGCGCATCGCGGCTAACGGCAACGACATAGAAAAGCTGAAGGCGGTTCGCCATGTGATCTACGATGAGGGAGCATGGAACGAGAGCCGACCGTTCACATACGACCACGCCGATCCTTACGGAGTGGACCTCAACAACAAACTGCTTTCGACTTATCTCGTCACGCGGAAGGGTAACTGTGTATCGATGCCCATTCTGCATCTGATCGTTGCGGAACGGCTCGGATTGAACGTTTCGCTATCGACCGCGCCACTCCATGTTTTCGTGCGCTATACCAACCCGACCAATGGCCGCAGCCTTGCTATCGAGGCCACCAGTGGAGGCAATCCCACCCGCGAAATCTGGTATCACGAGCGCATGGGTGTGACCGATCAGCAAGCCGAGAACGGTATCTATCTCGGTGTCCTGACGAAGCGGGAAACCATTGCTGTCATGGCCAGCACGGTGACCGAATGGTTGATGAGCCAGGGACGTTATGAAGACGCCATCGAGGTCGCAGACGTGCTCCTCGAATACTACCCCAAAGACATCCACGCAGTGCTCTCTCGCGGCTCAGCTTATGGTGAATTGATGCGCGCAGAGTTCATCAATCGCTATCCGACGCCTGCTTTGATTCCGCCTCCTCTGCGTCCGCGCTTTCAGATGCTAGCAACGCAGAATGCTGCAGCCTTTCAGCAGGCGGAAGCGTGGGGTTGGACACCCCCTTCCGGCGATCAAGCTGGTCCGCAAATCGGGCAAGGTTCGGGCGGGTAAAAAGGGGCGATGCGGCCTCGACAGTTTGGCTTAACGAAATGGCTATTTGTTACCAAACCGGTCCCCAACGAGAACAAACTCGCGTTCTCGCCTCTTCCCCTCAAGCCCGGTTTGGGCTAGGAATTCCGCCTGAAACCAATGCCTTTACCATCATTGAGCGGACGAGGCAGTGGCGGATCAGACCATGCACATATGGGGAACAACTTCGCGCACACCGTAC
>JBFEKH010000133.1:0-5137 GCA_041552775.1 Allopontixanthobacter sp. | reverse complement strand
GCGGCAATCAGCGCCAGACCCAGCAGGATTGAAAATATCTTGTAGCCGACGAGCACCGCATGGGCATCAAAGCTGGTGATCCGTTGAACCACAAGCATGGTTGGCAGCGACAGCGCAAGCACAAGTACCACGACCAGAACGTAATCGTGCGGCCGGACATGGGAATCGTTTGAACCGGGAAAAATAGCAGGCTGATGCAGCAGGCGGTCAGTCCATCGAAGCGCCCCCATCGTCATCCCAAAACTCTGGATTGCCATGGAAGCAGCAGTGATCCGCAGTGGATCGAGAGACATCACGCCGTGTTCGCGCAGGGCGTTGAACACTGGCACAAATACCACACCGCCGCCCGTACCGGACGTGTTGGCAATAATCGCACCGACAACCCCAACTCCGGGCAGAAACCACAATTGCCGCAGAAAAGCAGGATCGTACGGAGCAAGCGCCAGGAGTAGGCAGTACAGCGCAGCCAGCGCCGCGCCGCCGCACCAAACCAGCCGTCCGGCAGGCATTGCCATCAATCGAGGTTGGGCCGAAGCCACCGCTCTGCCGTTTCGAGATCGACCCCGCGCCGCGCCGCGTAATCTTCCAGCTGGTCCCGGCCAATCCGGGCGACCCCGAAATAAGAGCTTTCCGGATGGGAAAAATAGAACCCGCTGACCGCTGACGTGGGCCACATGGCAAAGCTTTCGGTCAACGTCAGGCCGACATTCGCAGGCGCATCAAGCAGGTCGAACAGGATCGGTTTCAGGCTGTGATCAGGACACGCGGGGTAACCCGGCGCAGGGCGGATACCGCGGTACTGCTCCTTGATCAGGGCTTCATTGGTCAGCTGTTCGCCCGGGGCATATCCCCACAGATCGGTGCGGACATGCTGGTGCAGCCGTTCCGCCATCGCTTCGGCAAAACGGTCCGCCAGCGCTTTCAGCAGGATGTCGGAATAATCGTCGTTCTCCGATTGGAAGCGGGCAGAATGTTCGTCGATCCCGTGAATGCCGACAGCAAAGCCGCCAATCCAGTCACCCGCCGGATCAATGAAATCGGCGAGGCAATAATTCGCACGGTCCCGCGATTTCTTGACCTGTTGGCGCAGCATGGGGATGCGTTTCGCCCCCAAACCATCATCGTTCAGAAGCACATCATCGCCATCCCGCTTGCATGGCCAGAAACCGGCAACCGCTTTCGCCGTCAGCCATTTCTCGCCGATTATCCGGTCGAGCATTGCCTGCGCATCGTCATATAGCGACCGAGCGCTTTCCCCAACCACATCGTCGGTCAGGATCGCGGGATAGTTTCCGTGCAATTCCCAAGCGCGGAAGAACGGTGTCCAGTCGATCACCGCGCGCAGATCGGCGAGTGACCAGTCATCAAACGTGTGGACCCCCGGTTTGGCGGGCGGAGGTGCCTTGTCGGCCAGATCGGGCTTGAAGGCTGCAGCGCGTGCCTCCGCCAAAGGCAGCAATTCGGACTGGCCCTTGTTCGCCCGCTTGAAACGTACGTCTTGATATTCGGCCTTCACATCGGCCACGAAATCGTCGCGCAAGGTATCGGACAGCAGCTTGCTCGCTACACCTACCGCGCGGCTCGCGTCGAGCACATGGATCACCGGGCCGGTATAGGCGGGCTCGATCCGCAAAGCGGTGTGCACCTTGCTGGTGGTCGCGCCGCCGATCAGCAGCGGCATGGTCATCCCCGCGCGCTGCATTTCTTCGGCCACGGTGACCATTTCATCCAGCGACGGGGTGATCAGGCCGGACAGGCCAATCATGTCGACGTCCTCCGCCTTGGCCACCTCAAGGATTTTCGGCCACGGGACCATCACGCCCAGGTCAATCACTTCATACCCGTTGCACTGCAGGACCACGCCGACGATGTTCTTGCCGATATCGTGCACGTCTCCCTTCACGGTCGCCATAATGATCTTGCCCTTGGCCTTGGCACCTTCTTCCTTCTCCGCCTCGATATAGGGGATCAGATGGGCGACGGCCTTTTTCATCACTCGGGCGGATTTGACGACTTGCGGCAGGAACATCTTGCCGCTGCCGAACAGGTCGCCCACCACGTTCATCCCGTCCATCAGCGGGCCTTCGATCACATGGATCGGGCGGCCGCCTTCGGCTTCGATGCGGGCGCGCAATTCCTCGGTATCGGCCACGACATCGGCATCGATGCCCTTGACCAGCGCATGTTCGAGCCGCTTTTCCACCGGCCAGCTGCGCCATTCGGCCGCGGCTTTTTCCTGAGCGAAATCGGTACCCTTGTAACTTTCAGCGAGTTCGATCAGGCGCTCGGTCGCGGTCAGATCGCCCTGAACCGGACGCATCAGGATTACATCTTCGCACGCATCACGCAGCACCGGGTCGATCTGGTCATAGATATCCAGTTGCCCGGCATTGACGATCGCCATGTCCAGCCCGGCGGGGATGGCGTGATAGAGAAACACCGAATGCATCGCGCGGCGCACGGTTTCATTGCCGCGGAAGCTGAAGCTGAGGTTGGACAACCCGCCCGATGTCTTCACATGCGGGCAGTTGGCCTTAATTTCACGCACTGCCTCGATGAAGTCCAGACCATAGCGGTCATGCTCCTCGATCCCGGTCGCCACCGCGAACACGTTGGGATCAAAGATGATATCTTCCGGCGGGAACCCGATACCCGTCAGCAGTTTATAGGCGCGGCTGCAAATTTCGATCTTGCGTGCCTTGGTATCTGCCTGCCCCGTTTCGTCGAACGCCATCACCACTACGGCAGCGCCGTAATCCATACATTTGCGGGCCTGTTCCAGGAAAGCTTCCTCGCCTTCTTTCATGGAAATCGAGTTGACGATCGGCTTGCCTGAAACACATTTGAGGCCCGCTTCGATCACATGCCATTTGGAACTGTCGATCATCACCGGGACGCGGGCGATATCGGGTTCCGCCGCGATCAGCTTCAGGAACGTGGTCATGGCGTGGACTGCATCCAGCAGCCCTTCGTCCATGTTCACATCAATGATCTGCGCGCCGTTTTCAACCTGCTGGCGCGCGACCTCCACCGCGGCGGTGTAATTATCCGCCATGATGAGTTTCTTAAATGCGGCGGAGCCGGTGACATTAGTGCGCTCGCCGATATTGACGAATTGTGAGCCTGTTGGGCTGGTCATGTTATGTCCTGTCGCCCTTCAGGCGGCCATGGTGAAAGGTTCGAGGCCGGCAAGGCGCGTCACGGTAGGCGGCACCGGCAATGCGCGCGGCTCCAGCCCGGCAACTGTCTTCGCCATGGAAGCGATGTGATCGGGCGTCGATCCGCAGCAGCCGCCAAGAATGTTGACCTGTCCATTCACCGCCCATTCGCGCACCAGACCTGCTGTGGTTTCCGGCTGTTCGTCATATTCGCCCAGTTCATTGGGCAGGCCGGCATTGGGATAGGCCAGCAGCAGCGTGTCGGCGATCTTGCTGAGCAATTGAATATGCGGGCGCAATTGCTCCGCGCCGAAGCTGCAATTGAGACCGATGGTGATCGGATTGGCATGACGCACCGCGTGCCAGAATGCCTCCACCGTATGGCCCGACAAATTGCGGCCCGAAAGATCGGTCAGCGTCATGGACAGCATGATCGGCACATCGCGGCCAAGTTCCTGCGCCAGCTTGCGGACCGCGAAAATCCCAGCCTTGGCGTTCAGCGTGTCGAAAATCGTTTCGATCAGGATGAAGTCCACTCCGCCCTCAATCAAGGCAGCGGCCTGTTCGTGATAGACATCGACCAGATAGTCGAAGGTAATCTCGCGAAAACCGGGATCTTCCACATCTGGTGAAAGCGACAGCGTCTTGTTGGTCGGCCCGATCGCGCCTGCGACAAAGCGGGGGCGCCCGTCCTTGGCCGCATATTCATCGGCTAGTTGGCGGGCGATTTTGCCGGAGGCAATATTTATATCCTTCACCAACGCCTCAGCCGCATAATCGGCTTGGCTGATGACATTGGCGGAGAAGGTGTTGGTCGAAACCACGTCCGATCCCGCATCCAGATAGGCGCGGGTGATGTCGGCAATCACATCAGGACGGGTCAGCGCCAGAATGTCATTATTGCCCTTCTGGTCGGCGCGCAGCCCCAGATCTCCCGCATAATCGCCTTCCGACAATTTGCGGTCCTGGATCTGCGTACCGAACGCGCCGTCGAAAATAAGGACGCGCTTGGCTGCTTCGGCGTTCAGCCTCTCCCGAGGATTGAGGGCAGTCATTTGACATCTCCGTGCGGCCGCATCCCGAGCATGTGGCAAATCGCATAGGCGAGGTCGGCGCGGTTCAAGGTGTAGAAGTGGAACTGGCGGATACCTCCGGCATACAGGCGGCGGCACATTTCAGCGGCGACCGTTGCGGCGACCAGCTGGCGCGCGGCAGGGCGTTCATCCAGGCCTTCGAACAATCCGTCCATCCAGACAGGGATCTCCGCGCCGCACGCGCCAGCAAACTTGCGCGCCTGCGCCACATTAGTGACGGGCAAAATACCCGGCAGAACGGGAGCCGTAATGCCCTTGGCAGCAAGCTTTTCCTGGAACCGGAAGAAGGTTTCCGGCGCAAAAAAGAACTGCGAAATTGCGCGCGTCGCGCCCGCATCCAGCTTGCGCTTGAGATTGTCGATATCGCTGTCGGGGCAGGACGCATCGGGATGTGTTTCCGGATAGGCCGCGACGGAAATGTCAAAATCTGCGATTTCCTTGAGGCCCGCAACCAGATCGGCCGCGCTGGCATAACCATCGGGATGAGGCACGAACGGCGCGCCCGGTTCCCCCGCATCGCCGCGCAATGCGACGATATGACGCACCCCCGCTTCCCAATAATGCTCCGCAACTTCGCGGATTTCGGCCTTGGTGGCATCGACGCAGGTCAGATGCGCGGCGGCGGGCATGTGCGCCTCGGCAATAATCCTGGCCACGGTGTTATGCGTGCGTTCCCGAGTGGACCCGCCAGCGCCGTAGGTTACAGAAACGAAAGCGGGATTGAGCGGCTTTAGCGCCTGGACCGAATCCCACAGGATCGCTTCCATTTTCTCCGTCTTGGGCGGAAAGAATTCAAACGATGCGGAGATATCGCCCGGCAGCGATGCAAACAGCGGCGTATCCACTGCGGTACGAGCTTCCTGTACCGGATCGAGGGGCTGCACT
>JBFEKH010000132.1:0-5194 GCA_041552775.1 Allopontixanthobacter sp. | reverse complement strand
TCATTCGTAATGATGGGGTCAGAGGTTCGAATCCTCTAAGCGGCACCACCAATTCCAATCTTAGCACACAAGACGTGAACGCGGATGGCCGTTCGGCTGGTCGCGTCTTCGGTCTTTGCTTCAGTTTGCAACGCCGAGCAGGCGATCATATTCGAGTCTCACGGTGCGGTAGCATTCGCATGCGCTGGCCTCGAGCCGTTCTTGATCAAGGATGACGATCCGTCCGCGGCTTGTTTCGATGATGCCGGCTTGCTTCAATTCACTTAATGCGATGGTCACGCCCGCGCGGCGCACGCCGATCATCATCGACAGGAATTCATGGCTGAGCATCAGTTCGTTGGATTCCGCGCAATCTCGCGCCAGCAGCAGCCACCTTGCCAAACGGCGGGGCAAAAGATGTCGCGCGTTGCAGGCTGCCGTTTGGGAAACCTGCGCGAACAGCGCCTGGACATATCGCAGCAGCATCTGCCGGACGGTAAAATTGAGGCCCATTTCCTCTCGCAGGATCTCGGTTGGCATGCGCTTTGCCGATCCTGACATCTGGACGATTGCCTCGCCCGAAATCGCACTTGCTCCCAACCCTGCAAGAACGCCGACCAGGCCTTCTCTTCCGATCAGGCCAACTTCGATTGAGGCCCCATCCTCGAGCACAAGGATGAGCGACACCATGCATGTTTCGGGGAAGTAGACATATTCTGTCGGCACGCCCGGCTTCATCATCCGTTGGTGACGAGGAAGTTCGACATCTTCGAGATGAGGCAATATTCGCGCGAAATCATCCATCGATAAGGACGAGAGGAGGCGGTTCCTGGTTGGTATCCTGACTGGATGTACTCGATTCAGTTCCGACACATCTTCCCTTTCCGCGTAGCGCGAACAGTCTCGCGGGTCAGCTTCAAGCCCCGCCGATTGTTTGCACTTATCTCTTATAACACAAATGCGCTGGCTTCTGGTCGGGGAAAGCATTGAGCGATCTCCGGGCCCTAATCCTTGCCATTCCAATGGCGGCACACCAGATGGTGCAAGGCTGGATTGCTGCCTCGCCGGATCTGCATGAAGACTGATAACCAAACGCGTCGTCACATTTCCCGCCCAAATATGGCAAACCGTATTTTTCCAATTGGAAACCCAATGGTCCCACTTTCCGTTCTCGATCTCGTTCCCGTCCGCGAAGGTGGCACTCTGTCAGAGGCCTATTCTGCCGCAGCCACATTGGCGCAGGCGGCAGAGGCGGCGGGTTACACGCGTTTCTGGGTCGCCGAACATCACGCCATGGAAGGCATCGCGGGCGCCGCCACCGCAGTCGTGCTGGCGCATATCGGCCATGCCACATCCACGATCCGCATTGGATCGGGCGGCATCATGCTGCCTAATCACAATCCCTTCGTGATCGCCGAGCAATTTGGCACGCTGGAGGCACTGTTTCCCGGTCGGATCGATCTGGGGCTCGGCCGCGCTCCGGGGGCTGACGGACGGATTGCCAATGCATTTCGCAAGGATTTGCGGACAGCATCAGAATATTTTCCGCAAGATGTCATGGAATTGCGGGCGCTGTTTACTGGCGAACCGAAACTGCCATTGGCGGCGACACCGGGCCTTGGCGCGGCCATCGAACTCTGGATGCTCGGTTCAAGCCTGTTCGGCGCGCAATTGGCGGCCCAGCTGGGCATGCCCTATGCCTTTGCATCGCATTTCGCCCCCGATCATCTGGATGCTGCCCTAGCGGTTTACCGGCGAGACTTCCAACCCTCCGCCGCCTTGGATCGCCCCCATGTCATGCCCGCGATGACCGTAATCTGCGCGGATACGGACGAGGAAGCGGAGCTGCTGGCTTCCTCACAACTGCAGTCCTTCGTGCGGCTGCGTAGCGGGGCGCCGGGCAAACTGCCGCCGCCAGTGGCTGGATACCGCGCATCTCTTCCAGCGCCCCACCAGGCGATGCTAGCCAATATCGGCCAGGCCAGTGCGATCGGTTCGCCGAAGACAGTACGCAGCGCAATAGAGCGTTTCGTGGAGCGCACGGGTGCCGACGAAATCATCGTTTCGGGATCGACCTTCGATCCTGCTGCGCGGGTTCGTTCGCTGCAATTAACGATGAAAGCCTTCGCGGATTGACGCCTTAGTGGCTAGTCCCCTTGCGATCCGTTGTATCGACGAGCTCGACAATTTCGAAATCGTAACTCAACCAGCCGCGCTGCCGCGCTGCATCTCCTGATGCGGTTTTCTTAATGGAGGCTTCCTTCAGGGATTTTGCGTGGCCCCAGAACACTTCCGTTTTCCCGCCGGGCAGGTTCGCAACGATCCGCCAATAATGCGTGAAGGGGGATGAGGTGGGGCCAATCGTTTTCACATAGCCATCCGCCATGGTTGCAGTCAGGTAGCGTTTCTTCTTGCTCATGGGGATGCACTCGTAGCGCGGCATGACGCAGTTTGGCCAGCGTTACAGCTCAGCCTAATCTGATCCGTTTTGCAATTCAGGTTTGGCTGCGTCGCAGCCCCTTCCCACAGCGCCGATGCTCGCCTATTCGCTGCAGCATTCCGCTCTCGTCTTGCAGAGCCCTGAAACAGAACAAAGATTGCTGGAGCATCCATGCGCGCTACCCCTGATTTCGATTTCGCCTTGGGCGATAATGCGGACATGATCCGCGACACGACCGCCCGTTTCGCCGATGAAGTGATCGCGCCTCTGGCTGAAAAGACCGACCGCGAGGACTGGTTCCCGCAGGAACTGTGGCCGCAAATGGGCGCTCTGGGCCTGCACGGGATTACCGTGGCCGAAGAAGATGGCGGGCTCGGGCTCGGCTATCTCGAACATGTCATCGCGGTGGAGGAAGTCAGCCGGGCGAGCGCCTCTGTCGGACTGAGCTACGGCGCGCATTCGAACCTTTGCGTCAACCAGATCAGCCGCTGGGGCAATGGCGATCAGAAGGCAAAATATTTGCCGAAGCTCATTTCCGGCGAGCATGTCGGATCACTGGCGATGAGCGAGGCAGGCGCGGGTTCGGACGTGGTTTCGATGAAGCTGCGGGCAGAAGCAGTTCAGGGCGGATATGTCCTCAACGGCACCAAGTTCTGGATCACCAATGCGACCTATGCCGACACGCTGGTAGTTTACGCCAAGACCGGAGAAGGCAGCCGCGGGATTACAGCCTTCCTGATCGAGAAGGACATGCCCGGCTTCAGCATCGGTCAGAAAATCGACAAGATGGGGATGCGCGGTTCACCGACAGCGGAACTGGTGTTCGACGATTGCGAAGTGCCGGAAGAAAACGTCATGGGCCCGCTGCATGGCGGGGTGGGCGTGCTGATGAGCGGCCTCGATTACGAACGCGTCGTGCTGTCGGGCATCCAACTTGGTATCATGCAGGCCTGCCTCGACACGGTGATCCCCTATTTGCGCGAGCGGCAGCAATTCGGCAAACCAATCGGCAGTTTCCAGCTGATGCAGGCGAAGGTGGCGGACATGTATGTCGCGCTGCAATCGGCGCGGGCCTATACTTACGCGGTGGCCAAGGCGTGTGACGCAGGTCAGACGACGCGCTTCGATGCGGCGGGCGTGATCCTGCTGAGTTCGGAAAACGCCTTCCGTGTTGCTGCCGAAAGTGTCCAGGCACTGGGCGGGGCGGGCTACACGAAGGACTGGCCGGTGGAGCGGTATTTGCGTGATGCAAAGCTGCTCGACATCGGCGCGGGTACAAACGAAATCCGCCGCATGCTGATCGGCCGCGAACTGATCGGGGCGGCAAGGTGAGCGGTCCAACCCTCACCACCAAGCTCGACCGCGAAAGCCCTGAGAGCAAGGCGCGCTTCGCCCACAACAAGGCACTTGCGGACGCACTGCGCGCTAAGGTCGCTGAAGCTGCATTGGGTGGTTCGGAAAAATCGCGCGAGCGCCACGTGTCGCGCGGCAAGTTGCTCCCGCGCGACCGGGTGGAACGGCTGCTCGATCCCGGCTCGCCCTTCCTTGAGATCGGCCAGCTGGCGGCGAACGGGATGTATGAGGGGGACGTCAACGGCGCATCCATGATCGCCGGGATTGGCCGCGTATCCGGGCGGCAGGTGATGATCGTGTGCAACGATCCCACCGTGAAGGGCGGTAGCTATTACCCGCTGACGGTCAAGAAGCACCTGCGCGCGCAGGAAATCGCAGCTGAGAACCGCCTGCCGTGCATCTATCTGGTCGACAGCGGCGGGGCCAATTTGCCCTATCAGGCCGAGGTATTCCCTGACCGTGATCACTTCGGGCGAATTTTCTACAATCAGGCCCAGATGAGCAGTCTCGGCATTCCGCAGATCGCCTGCGTGATGGGTAGCTGCACCGCGGGCGGGGCCTATGTTCCGGCCATGTCCGACGAAAGTGTGATCGTGCGCGAGCAGGGCACGATCTTCCTCGCCGGTCCGCCGCTGGTGAAGGCTGCGACGGGCGAGGAGATTTCTTCTGAAGACCTCGGCGGCGGCGATCTGCATGCGCGCAAATCGGGCGTAGTCGATCATCTGGCCGAGAATGACGAACACGCGCTGACCATCGTACGCGATATCGTCAGCCATCTGGGCAAGACGCACAGGCCCGACGTCGACCTGAAAGACCCGCGCCCACCCAAATTCGATGCCGAGGACCTCTACGCGATCATCCCCGACGATGTCCGCGCGCCCTATGATGTGCACGAGGTTATCGCGCGTCTGGTGGACGGCAGCGAATTTCATGAATTCAAGGCCAATTACGGCGCCACGCTGGTGTGCGGTTTCGCCCATATCTGGGGCATGCCTGTCGCCATCCTGGCCAACAACGGCGTCCTGTTTTCCGAAAGCGCCGTGAAGGGCGCGCATTTCATCGAACTCGCCTGTCAGCGCGGCATTCCGCTGCTGTTCCTGCAGAATATCAGCGGCTTCATGGTCGGCGGGAAATACGAGGCGGAAGGCATTGCCAAGCACGGCGCTAAGCTGGTGACCGCCGTTGCCACTGCGCAGGTTCCCAAGATCACCGTGGTGATCGGCGGCAGCTTCGGCGCGGGCAATTACGGCATGGCGGGCCGGGCTTATAGCCCGCGCTTTATGTTCACCTGGCCCAACGCGCGGATCAGCGTGATGGGCGGCGAACAGGCGGCGAGCGTGCTGGCCACCGTCCACCGCGATGCCGACAGCTGGACGCCGGAACAGGCGGAAACCTTCAAGGCCCCGATCCGCCAGAAGTATG
>JBFEKH010000131.1:0-5415 GCA_041552775.1 Allopontixanthobacter sp. | reverse complement strand
TGAACCGGGCAAGTTGCAGGCTGGTTTCGCCGGGCTGTACAAATTGATCGGATTGCCAGTGGTCCCGGTCGCGGTGAACAGCGGCCCTTTATACCATCGGTTCTGGAAACGTCCGGGTACGATCACCTACCGGGTCGGCGAGATGATCCCGCCCGGCCTGCCACGCGCCGAGATCGAGGCTCGTGTGACTGCCGCGATCACCGCCCTGAATGAAGTTCCGAACTAAGGCTTTTCGTTCTTCTGGCCCAGATGATCGGCGCGGCCAAAGTCGGGCCGGGCATCGTCCTGCCCCATTTCGATGATCGAATTGCGAATATCGCGGGTGCGGCTGAACAGATCGAACAAGGCATCGCCGTCGCTCGACCGGATGGCCCGCTGCATCGCGGTTAGGTCTTCGGTGAACCGCCCTAGCATCTCCAGCACAGCGCCGCGGTTGTGCAGGAATACATCGCGCCACATGGTCGGATCAGATGCGGCAATGCGAGTGAAGTCACGAAAACCGCCGGCTGAATATTTGATAACTTCACTGCGTGTTACGTCCTCCAGATCGGACGCGGTACCTACGATCGTATAGGCGATCAGATGCGGGATATGGCTGGTGACAGCCAGCACCAGATCGTGATGCGCGGCATCCATTATTTCAATCCGCGCGCCAATGCCCTCCCAGAATTTTTGCAGATCGACCAAAGCCTGCGGCGGCGCATCGGCATCGGGTGTCAGGATGCACCAGCGATGCTGGAACAGGGTCGCGAAACCGGCATCCGGCCCGCTGCGTTCGGTGCCTGCCACCGGATGTGCAGGGATGATCGTGTGGTCGGGCAGGGCAGCGCGCAACGCCTCACCCACGGTCTGTTTCGATGATCCGACGTCCGAGATAATCGCATGCGCGGGCAGGCTGTCCCGGATCTCGGCTGCCGCATCGGGGATCGCCCCGACAGGTACGCAGAAGATCACCAGGTCTGCGTTCTCGACCGCCTTGGCCGCGCTATCGCAAACCTCGTCCACCAGATGGCGCAGCCCGGCCCGCACGCGGACGCCCGGATCCTGGTCAAAGCCGGAAGTTTTGATTTTCGGCAGGAATTCCCTGACCGCCAGCCCCACCGAACCACCTAGCAAACCAAGCCCGATAATTGCGACCCGCTCGACGGCCATCAGGCGTTGCCCAGCAAAGTGCGCAGTGCCGCCATGACATCATCCATTTGCGCCGCAGTTCCGATGGTGATCCGCAAACCGTGCGGCAAATCCTGACCTGGCAACCAGCGCGTGGCATAGCCAGCCTCGGCCAAGGCATTCTGCGCCATTTCAGCGGTTACTATGCCCTCGAACAGGATCAGCAGGAAATTTGCCTTGCTGGGAATGGGGCGCAATCCGTGATTGCCGAGCGCTTCGATAAAGGTGCTGAACCGTGCAAGTTCGGTGGCGTTGTGATCCCTTGAATCGCGCACGAATTGCTGGTCGCCAACCGCCGCCTGCGCTGCTGCCTGGGCGTGGTTAGTCACATTGAACGGCCCGCGAATGCGGTTGAGATTGGCGATGATGTCAGGCGCACCGGTGGCCCAGCCGATCCGTTCACCGGCCAGCCCGTAGATCTTGGAGAATGTCCGGGTGACCAGCACGTTTTCGTGGGCTGCCGCCAATTCTAGCCCGCCATCATCTTCTTCGTCGGTCAAATATTCGGCATAGGCCTGATCGATCACCAACAACGTGTCTGCGGGCAGACCTGCGTGCAGGCGCGCAATTTCGGACTTCGACAGGTAGCTGCCGGTCGGATTGTTGGGATTGGCCACGAAAACGACCCGCGTATTCTCGCCGACATGCTTCAGCAGTTCGTCAACATCGGCGCCGTAATCCTTGTCCGCCGCAACCACCGGCAGCGCGCCGCAACGGTTGGCTGCAATGTCGTAGACCGAGAAGCTGAAGCGCGAAAAAAGCACTTCATCGCCCGGCCCGGCATAGGCCTGCGCAGCCAGGTTCAACAATTCGTCCGAACCCGTGCCGCACACAATCCGCGCAGGATCAAACCCGTGCAATTTGCCCAGCGCGGTTCGCAAAGCGGTACTGTCCGGGTCGGGATAAGTCGCTGCCGGTGCAGCATTGGTAAAGGCCGCAATGGCCGCAGGACTGCTGCCGAGCGGATTTTCATTGGCTGACAGTTTCACCAATGCCCGCCCATCGTCCGCATGGGCTTTGCCCGGGACGTAGGCATGGATCGCGGCGATCCAGGGTTTAGCTGTTGGTCGTGTTACCATATCGGCGGCGCGAATAGCCGCTTTGTTCGTGTAATGACAGCCCGATTGCGGCAACAATTGACAGGCCCCGCCGCCTGCCCCAAGTCCCGCCGCCGATGGTTGTGCAAAATACCTCTCACGCGTTCACGCTTCCCGCCAGCCTTCCGCTCGACAGCGGAGAGGCGCTGGACGGCGTAACGATCGCCTATGAAAGCTACGGCCAGCTCAACCCGGCGAAGGACAACGCGATCCTCGTTTGCCATGCGCTGACCGGCGACCAGTACCTCGCCAGCGAGCATCCCGTGACCGGCAAGCCCGGCTGGTGGGAACGCATGGTCGGCCCCGGCAAGCCAATCGACACGGACCGTTTTCACGTCATCTGCGCCAATGTGATCGGCAGCTGCATGGGCTCCATCGGCCCGGCCTCCGCTGCGCCGGACGGAAAGCCTTACGCCATGCGCTTCCCGGTCATCACCATCCGCGACATGGTTCGCGGCCTGATTGCCCTGCTGGACGGGCTGGGGATCGAGCAGCTCCACGCCGTGGTTGGCGGATCGATGGGCGGGATGCAGGCGCTCAGCCTCGCCGCCAATTTCCCCGGCCGCGCCGCCAGAATTCTTGCGATTGCCACCACCGCGCGCCATTCCGCGCAGAACATCGCCTTTCACGAGGTTGGCCGGCAGGCAATCATGGCCGATCCGGCGTGGGCGGGCGGCGATTATTACGCCAGCGGCGTTACGCCCGATGCCGGCCTGTCCGTCGCCCGGATGGCGGCGCATATCACCTATCTGAGCGAGGCCGGATTGACCGAGAAATTCGGGCGCCGAATGCAGGACAAACCCGATGGCAGCGCGGGCGCCAAGAGCTTCGGCTTTGATGCCGATTTTCAGGTGGAAAGCTATTTGCGCTATCAGGGCAGCGGCTTTACCCGCCGGTTCGACGCCAATTCCTACCTCTATATCACCAGGGCGATGGACTATTTCGATCTGGCCGAGGAACACGGCGGCCAACTGGGAAAAGCCTTCGCGGGTACCACCGCCCGGTTCTGCCTGGTCAGTTTCGACAGCGACTGGCTGTATCCCACTGCGGAAAGCCGCCACGTGGTTCATGCACTCAACGCAGCGGGCGCAGCGGTCAGCTTTGTCGAGCTGAGCGCACCGTTCGGCCATGACAGCTTCCTGCTGGACGTCCCCCCACTCGATCGGGTGGTGAAGGGGTTCCTCGAATGAGCTGCGCCCATCTACGCCCCGACCTTGCGGTGATCGCCGACCATATCGATCCCGGCACGCGGGTGCTGGATATCGGCTGCGGCGATGGGGTGCTGATGGCCGCGCTGCGCGATGAAAAACAGGTCGATGCGCGCGGGCTGGAGATTGACGCGGCACAAGTCGAACAATGCGTCGCGCGCGGCCTGTCGGTGGTGCAGGGCGATGCAGACCGCGACCTGTCCGAATATCCCGACGGCGCGTTCGATTACGCGATCCTGAGCCAGACGTTGCAGACGGCGGAGCGGCCCGACCTGATGCTCGACCAATTGCTGCGCGTCGGACGGCAGGCCTTCGTCAGTTTCCCCAATTTCGCCCATTGGCGGATGCGCCGCGCGCTGTTGCTGCATGGCCGCATGCCGGTGACGCGGCATTTGCCGGTCAGCTGGTACGAAACGCAGAATATCCACCATGTCACGGTGACCGATTTCCGCGAGCTGCTGCGCAATAAAGGCGTGACGGCCGACCGCAGCTGGTTCTTCGCCGGAGACCGGGAAATCGGCGCGGCTGGGGCAAACTGGCGGGCGGAATATGCGGTGTTCCAGCTCAGCCGTTAAGGCCCGAAAAGCGAAGGGCACCGCGGCGCCAAACGCCGCGATGCCCCAATTTGCCATCAAAGGCTGGTCTTAGGTCGTGACGCGTTCAATCGTCGAAACCTTGCCATCGTCCGGATCGGTGGAGGTCCAGACGCCTTTTTCGTCAACTGTTTCGGCGTAACATTTCTGGACCGCGCCTTCTTCATCAGGCGTCGAACAGAAGGCATCGGACGAAGTCTGTTCCCATTTGCCTGTCCGGGGTTCCTGACCCTCCGAAGTAGAGGTGTAGGTTCCATCTTCGCGGACGTCTTCCATGCTTACTGTGCCGTCAGCCTGCGTAACCTTGAACATCCCATAGGGAAGACCGCCGTCGGCCGCGGTTACTGCGGTCGCAACTTCGGCGGTTTCTGCCGGTGCTGCCGTTTCGTCGGTAGTTTCTGCCGGTGAGCAGGCTGCTAGCGATGCACATGCCGCAGCGATCAAGATTCTCTTCATAAGTTTCCCCATTTTCACAAGGCGATGCAGCCGCAGCCGCCATCGCGATTCGTGGACCCGGGCAGAGGCTACCCGTTACTGGCACAATTGCAAATCGGCGGAGCGCCAGTGGGGCACGGGTTGGATTCCGGCAGGCCGCAGGGTTACAAAAGTGACACATCCAACATTTGCGGTCCGCCGGACTAACCCCTGAGACAAAACGATTTTCCGGACAGAAGTGACACAATGCCCCGCACAGGAAAAAATGTTGCGCAAGGTTCGCGCAAGAAAATTACGCGCCGCGAAAAAGGCGGGTGATACCGACAATTGGAAAGAGCCGAACCCGGTCTATCAGGCGCGGCGCGTGTAGGAAAATGACCAAAAGTGGGGTATGCGCCGAGTCCGCTTTTCGGATTGCGGCGGTGTGCCATTATGTCTGAATGTGGGTGATGGGGTGGACGCCCCCCGACGGCATCGATGTGCCATAATGGAGGTGTTTAAGCACCATTAGTGAGGAGGCGTCCGTGTCAGAAGTTAGCATAATTGGTCTCGATATCGCAAAGTCTGTTTTCCAGGTGCACGGCGCGGATGCGTCGGGCCGCGCTCTGCTCCGCAAGAAGGTTAGCAGAGCCAAGCTGCTGGAGTTCTTTGCTGCGCAGCCGCCATGCCAGGTGGTGCTGGAAGCGTGCGGCGGCGCGCATCACTGGGCCCGCGAGCTGGCCAAGCTGGGTCATGATGTCCGGCTCATCGCACCGGCGTATGTGAAGCCGTTCGTGAAGTGCCAGAAGAACGATGCGGCCGATGCTGAAGCTATCTGCGAGGCGGCACAGCGGCCGAGAATGCGGTACGTGCCGGTGAAGACCGAAGCGCAGCAAGCGGCCGCGCTGGTGTTCCGGGCGCGCGACCTGCTGG
>JBFEKH010000130.1:0-5481 GCA_041552775.1 Allopontixanthobacter sp. | reverse complement strand
GTCTTGCCGTGGTCAACGTGACCGATGGTGCCGATGTTGCAATGCGGTTTGTTCCGCTCAAACTTAGCTTTCGCCATTGTCTATAACCTCTATTCGTATGAACTAAATGATTGCGGGAATTGACGGCACCCGCTGAATCAGGCGCCGCCACTAGACGGTAGCTTGCAGTTAGGCAAGCTTCTCCTTGACCTCTTGTGCAACACTCGCCGGAACTTCCTCGTAATGGGAGAACTGCATCGAGTAGTTTGCGCGGCCCTGACTGAACGAACGGAGCTCATTCACGTAACCGAACATGTTGGCCAACGGTACCAAGGCTTCGACAGCCTGGGCATTACCGCGGGTGTCGGTGCCCTGAATCTGGCCACGACGGGAGTTGAGATCGCCGATAACGTCACCGAGATAATCTTCCGGTGTCACCACTTCGACCTTCATGACCGGCTCGAGCAGCTTGATGCCGCCTCGCTCGGCTGCTTCACGCATCGCACCGCGACCGCAAATTTCAAACGCCACGGTCGAAGAGTCGACGTCATGGTACGCACCGTCAGTAAGCCTGACGGTGAAGTCGATGATCGGGAAGCCGATCAGATAGCCACTGGCTGCCTGCTCGCGCATGCCCTTTTCGAGCGACGGGATGTATTCGCGAGGAATATTACCGCCCTTGATGGTGTCTTCGAATACGATACCCTGGCCGCGCTCACCCGGGATGAATACAGCCTTGGCGCGGGCAAATTGGCCCGAACCACCAGACTGCTTCTTGTGGGTGTAATCGACTTCGATTTCACGGCCTAGCGATTCGCGGTATGCCACCTGCGGCGCACCGACGTTCGCTTCGACCTTGAATTCGCGCTTCATACGGTCAACCAGAATGTCGAGGTGAAGCTCGCCCATTCCCTTGATGATCGTCTGACCCGATTCGTGATCGGTCGAAACGCGGAACGAAGGATCCTCTGCCGACAGACGATTGAGCGCGACGCCCATCTTTTCCTGATCAGCCTTGGTCTTTGGCTCCACCGACAATTCGATCACCGGCTCGGGGAATTCCATCCGTTCAAGAATGATCGGATGCGCTGAATCGCACAGCGTGTCGCCCGTGGTGGTGTCTTTCAGGCCTGCAAGTGCAACGATGTCGCCAGCAAACGCTTCTTCGATGTCTTCGCGGTTGTTGGAATGCATCAGCAACATACGGCCGATCTTTTCCTTCTTGTCCTTAACCGAATTCAACACGCCGCCTTTGACCAGGTGACCTGAGTAAATTCGCGTAAAGGTCAGCGAGCCAACGAAGGGATCGTTCATGATCTTGAACGCCAAAGCCGAGAAAGGCGCTTCATCGGATGAAGCCCGCGAATCTTCCTTATCCGTATCGGGAATGATGCCCATGATCGCAGGCACATCGACTGGCGACGGCATGTAGTCGACCACTGCGTCGAGCAGAGGCTGAACGCCCTTGTTCTTGAATGCGGAACCACACACGATCGGCACGAAGGCCTGATCCAGCGTGCCCTTGCGAATCAAGCGCTTCAGGGTCGCTACGTCGGGCAGATTGCCTTCGAGATAGGCTTCCATCACCTCATCATCGTTTTCGACGACCATTTCGATCATCTTTTCACGATATTCGGCGGCCTTTTCGACCATGTCTTCCGGAATGTCGATATAGTTGAAGTTCGCGCCAAGGGATTCGTCTTCCCAGACAATACCGCGGTTGTTCACGAGATCGACGAGACCCTTGAGGCCGCCTTCTATACCAATCGGCAAGTACAGCACCAAAGGCTTCGCACCGAGACGGTCGATGATCGACTGGACGCAGTAATAGAAATCCGCGCCGGTGCGGTCCAATTTATTGATGAAGCACATCCGCGGGACTTTATACTTGTCCGCCTGGCGCCATACCGTTTCGGACTGCGGCTCTACGCCGGCAACGCCGTCGAACACGGCGACCGCGCCATCGAGCACGCGCAGTGAGCGTTCGACTTCGATAGTGAAGTCAACGTGGCCTGGGGTATCGATGATGTTGATCCGGTGCTTCGGGCCCTGGCCGTCTTCGGCCTGCCAAAAGGTGGTGGTCGCAGCGGAGGTAATCGTGATCCCACGCTCCTGCTCCTGCTCCATCCAGTCCATGGTCGCCGCGCCGTCATGCACTTCGCCAATCTTGTAGGATTTGCCGGTGTAATAAAGAATGCGCTCCGTGGTCGTGGTCTTCCCGGCGTCGATATGCGCCATGATGCCAATGTTACGGTAGCGTTCCAGCGGATATTCGCGGGCCATGGATAATTCCTGTGGTGCTTAAGAGGGGGGACCGCCCGATGCGGTCCCGATCCCCATATGGTTACTAATGTGACCGGTTAAAGACGCTGCGGGCCGATGCCCACAGCGCCCTCCCCGGATATTACCTAGCGCCGATTACCAGCGATAGTGTGAGAATGCACGGTTGGCATCAGCCATCCGGTGCGCATCTTCCCGCTTCTTGACGGCATTGCCGCGGTTGTTCGCTGCATCCATCAGCTCGCCAGAAAGGCGCGCGCTCATGGTGGTTTCCGGACGGCCGCGAGCCGACGAGATCAACCAGCGGATTGCCAGTGCCTGCGCACGTTCGGGACGGACTTCAACCGGCACCTGGTACGTGGCACCACCAACACGGCGGCTACGAACTTCGACCTGAGGCTTGATGTTGTTCAGCGCATCATGGAACATCTGGATCGGATCGGACTTGGCCTTGGCCTCGACCGTGGCAAGCGCACCGTAAACAATGCTCTCGGCAGTGGATTTCTTGCCATCATACATGAGGTTGTTCATGAATTTCGACAGGATCTGATCACCAAACTTGGGATCGGGCAGGATGACCCGCTTTTCGGGACGACGACGACGTGACATCGGATAATTCCTTTTAGTCAGGCAGCGCGGCAGGATTGTCTGCGCGCCTGCCGTAAAACCTTACTGGGCCAATTATTTCGGACGCTTGGCGCCGTACTTCGAACGGCTCTTGCGGCGATCCTTGACACCCTGCGTATCGAGCACACCGCGGAGCACATGATAACGCACCCCGGGAAGATCGCGCACACGGCCGCCACGGATCAGGACAACACTGTGTTCCTGAAGATTGTGGCCCTCGCCGGGGATGTAGGTAATCACTTCGCGCTGGTTGGTCAGGCGGACCTTGGCAACCTTGCGCAATGCAGAGTTCGGCTTCTTCGGCGTCGTGGTGTACACACGGGTGCACACGCCGCGCTTCTGCGGGTTTGCTTCCATCGCAGGGACCTTGGACTTGGCCTTCTGGGGAACGCGGCCCTTGCGGACCAACTGGTTAATTGTCGGCATGAAGTACTCTTCACCTGTTACGTGGCGGATTACCGTGGTGAAGCGTGAAGAAGTCCGCAGACGCCGCAGCCCCCGGCAAAACCGGAACCGCTGGCCGCCCACTGGGCGACCGCGCGTCATACGAGCCTGAAAACACTCCACCCGATGAAACACCGGGTTACTTTGACGGCTGCCCCGAGAGAGGGATGTTACCACCCCTTCCAACAGAGAAGGGCCCGTTCGATTGCGCGAAAGGCCCCCGGAACATAACCGGCAATGTTCAGCTCTATCTGTCCTTCGGCGGGCACTCGGTGAGGAGGTTCCCGCTTCGGATGGGGCGCCTTTAGTTGGATTCGGGGTTTCGGTCAAGACCCAGCACGCACCGCCCGCGCCTAGCCCTCGCTGCGTTCCCGCTCCGGTAATCCGGCGCGCCGTCCGTCCAGCGCCCTGCCGGGATCGATCAGCCGGGGCGATACCGGCGGCGGGGGTAATTGGGCATTTTCGTCCCATCGCGCGGCGGGTCCATCCGCCGTTCGAACCGCCGGTAGCGCCGGTCATCGTTCCGGTTGTCGCGCCGGAAATGCCTCCGGTCATCGCGGACATACCGCCGGTGGTCGGGTGACAGCCGGTACCAGAAATACCCATCCGTTCCCCAATACCCATCGTGGAACGCGCCGTAATAATCGTCATACCAGCCGTAGTAAGGATAGCTCGACCAGGTCAGCGACCCCCGGCCATAGACGTCGTCGTCACACGCCGCAGGCAGCGTGGCCGCTGCCGCCAGCGCGAGTGCTGCTGCAAAGTGTTTCATGGGCCATTTCCTCCGGTTGCGGGGACCGGAGGGAGGATGCGGTCATGGGCGGGCGGTTGGTATCAGGGAATGTGCGTATGGGGTGGCAAGACGGGGGAAATTACCAGAGTGGTTGTTTTGGAGGTATCAAGTGTCAGGCTCTACCGGGGCATAGCCATCGGTGCCTGGTCCGGACGACCAGTTACTCCGCCGAGATCTCGGCTGTTTCCTCGGCTGTTTCCTCGGCTGGCGCGCAGCCGATCCCCTGTGCATAACCCTTCAGGAAACTGCGCCGGGCAATGCCGGCATAAATCGCCCGTTCCATCTTCTCGCGTTCCGCATTTGCGCCGGTCAATTGACGGATTACGCCGCGAAACGGGATCAGCCCGCCCAGCAGGCTTCCGCCCAACTGCAGCCCCTTGTTCGCCAGGCTCTCCTTCTCGGGCTCCTGATCGACGTCCGGGCCCAACATTTCTTCCAGCAAGACAATCTCGTTGCCGATAAGCTGGCAATCATTCGTATCCTTCTGGCGTGTAACCGCAGCCAGTTCATAAGGCGCCGCCTGCGCGATGATCAGGATTGTCGGAATATCCTTGTTCCGCAGGTTAAGGTCTTCCAGCGGCTGGGCGACAGCATCCACTGCATCCTCTCTTACGGTGTCAACCTTTTCGCCGCTTTGCGCGGCGGCCAGGGACGGTAGGCCGAGAGCGACGAGGCCAGCGCCGGAAAGCGCCAGCATTTTCAGGATTGGGAACCGCATTCTGGCGGCCCGTGCCCTTGTCGGACCAGTCCCGCAAAGCAGGGACCCAATGGCGATCAAGGCTTTCATCCGTATTCTCCGTGAAATGTTCAGACCGCTAACCCTACAGCATTTTCGCACGTCAGACAGCGGCATCGCAGGGTTTTGCAGGCATCTTTGCCATCGACGATGAATCAATTTGTCTGGAGCAACACAATGACACCCCTACCCCAGACCAGCTTGCTGAAGAAAATCGGCAATTAGACGATGGCAGGGCCTATCCTGACCTGACCAACTATGGTGCCGCGAAGGGGCTGATGACCGCGGTGTTGCCGGTGTTCCGCCGCCGGGCAGACAATAGCCGAATCCAGGCTTCATCGGCAACACGCAGCGATTGCACCTGCGAGGTGCTGTCATCGCTGGCAGGCGGGATATCGACGGTGGTTTCCTGAACCTAACTGGCCTGCCGGGGCCACTCGTGTGCGAGTAATCCCCAGATCAGACTGTCACGCACCCCGATGTGGGTGCTCCATGACTCCCGCAGCCGCCCTTCGAGTGTAAATCCGAGGTTTTTCAACACGGCGTTCGACGCGGCGTTGTCCGGATCGACGTCAGCCCACACCCTGCGCATGCCCTCCGCAGCGAACAGGTACGAGATCAG
>JBFEKH010000129.1:0-5513 GCA_041552775.1 Allopontixanthobacter sp. | reverse complement strand
TCTAGCTTCACTCTCTAATACAATTGTCCGGACAAATTAGTCTTGCCTTGTTGCGCGGTTTATTGTCAAACATAATCATGACATTCATTCACCAAAAGACCATTAGTCGCCGCACCTTGTTGAGCGGTATTGCCGCCACCACGATATTATCGGCTTGCTCCATAAAAGATAAAAAGCACGATGCGGAAATCATTGTTATCGGCGCAGGCCTGTCCGGTCTCTATGCCGCAACTCTGATGGCAGAGGCGGGCAAGGATGTGCTGGTACTGGAAGGCAGCGACCGTATAGGCGGCCGGCTTTATACAATTGAAAGCGCTCATGGCCTGACCGAGGGGGGCGGTGAGCAAGTCGGCGGGGGCTATGCGCGTATCCGTTATATGGCAGAAAAACTGGGCGTTCCGATCGCGCCCTATCGTTTTCCGCCTCGGGCCACAGCGCTGCATAAGGATGGAAAGTTGCTGGCGCAGAAAGACTGGCCAACCTTCAAAGGCAATCCGTTTGAAGGCCGAATGAAGGAATTGACACCGGACAGTGCTTTTCCTGTCCTTGCCGGTGCCGACAATCCCCTGCCGGATGTTTCAAGCTGGAGCAAACCGGGGTTTTCCAAATATGATATTTCGGCAAGAGATTTTTTGGAATCCAAAAGAATTAATGAAGCGGGGATTGCCGCCATTGACCAAGCGTTCAATGCCAACAGCGTGGACAGCTATTCCATGCTCAATGCGTTCCGGACGGGCGTAGCGTTTAACCAGGAAGCCGCCTTTGGAAAAACCGGCTATTTCGTAAAAGGTGCGCAATCCCTGCCGGAAGCGATGGCAAAAGCTTTGCCGCGCGCAGTGGAAACCGGCCAGGAAATCATTCGTATCGATGTGGACGCGAACGGTGTCGAGATAGAGAGCAAGGGCGGAAGAACCTGGCGGGCAGCACAGGTTGTGTGCGCCGTTCCCCTGCCCGTTATGAATAAAATGACCGTCAACGCTCCGCTGTCAGAAGTGCAGAAACGGGCGTTCGGGGAACTTCCCTTTACGCAGATCATGCAAATTCACTTCCACGCCAAACGTCCCTTCTGGGAGGAGGATGGTTTTGGAGCATCGATGTGGACCGATGGTCCGCTTGAGCGCCTGCTTGCCCGGCCGGGCGAAGATGGCTCGCCCGATGGTGTATTGAGAGCCTGGATAAACGGTACCGGAGCAACAAAACTAAACGCCAAGTCGGACGAAGAGCTGGCAGCGCTATGCTCCAGCGAATTGAAACGACTGCGTCCTGCCAGCGATGGCCAGGTTGATATATTCAAAGTCGTGCGTTGGACGGAAAGCAATCCGCTCGCGGGCGGGGCATATCTGCACTATGCGCCTGGACAAGTCAGCTGGGCCGCAGGCAATGTCGGCACTTCTGCCGGACGACTGCATTTTGCCGGTGAGCATCTGTCCAATTTGCATCTGGGTATGGAAGGCGCGATGGAAAGTGGTGAACAGACTGCCATGAAATTACTGAACAGCAAACCGGGTTAAGCGGCGCTACCGATCGTACCGGCTCACACTCTCCATCAACTCTTTCATCTTCTGTCCTGTTTCCGGTAACTGGTCGCGCGGTATATCGAGATGGTTCAAGGGAAATTCCTGAACATATTGTTCGAACACCGGCTTCACCATATCCAGTGCATAGCTCGGTATCTTCCGCCCTTCGCGGAATTTTGCGATGGGGATTTCGGCTTCGATAATACCGTCCTGATCAACAGTGGGATCTTTCGCGAGTATTTTGCCGTTCGGGCCCACAATGATGGACTCACCCTCCCTGTAGTTGGCGGTGGCGGGAAACGCGATATTCGTCATCGTCGAATAGAAATTATTGATACGCGCCATCGAGGTGACATCATCCTCGGCAAAAAGCGTGGCCGTTCGGATCATGATTTCCGTACCGCGCATGGCAAATGCGGCAAAGATGAACGGATCCATCTGGACGGTGCTGACCGCAATATTCCCGTATTCGGTTTGCAGCACCGGAAACTCTTCTTCCGGCCCGTACATCGCCCGATATTTATCGCGGACGGCTTCGATCGTTGTCGTCGTGATTTCCCGATCAGGATAGATGCGCTTGATATTGCGCGATTTCCAGAAAGTTTTTGCAAGCTTGCCGTCGCGCCCGATAACAGCGTTCAGACTCAAAATATGTCCTGGCCAATCGTCATCGGTCGCATAGGTACCGAATATGAGATAAGTATCGCACTCCTTCTCGATCTTGCCAAGCCGTTCGGTTTCGGGGCCCGGAATCTTGACGGTATACTTGAGTTTTTCGGTACGTGTGCCACCCGAATAACCGGTAAGCGGAAATTCATGATATAGCAGAAAGTCCGGCTTCTTTCCGGTTGTACAAGCCTTGCGTGCGATTTCTTCCATATGCGTGAGATTATGATGCAGCCCTGCTTCGATGGTCGGAAAATCGGAAATAGAATCTACAGTGGTTTGTAGCACTTTCAGAACAATTTTGTCTTTGGCCAACGCTTTCGTTGGATAACTGCCATCGGAGCGAACAAGTACCAGCCTGTCGAGAGGCGCTTCAGCAATCTGAGCTGTAACCTGACCACTGGCCGTGCATGCCACCACCGATGCGGATGCGGCCAGCGCAACCGTAATATCACTCAGCTTCATTTCCAAATCCCTTTGATCATCAACATGACATCCAATGCATCGGGCTGAAACACCGGAGGCTCGGAACGAAAAACCAAATTCTATTTGGCTGCTGGCTGAGCCTTTTGCTTTATTCGAACACTGCTTTGCGCGCTCAACAGCCAGTTGCTGCCTTCCTTCCGCCAAACTTGCATCACTAGAAATTCGGCCGGTTCCATACCAGTCCGCGTCCGGTTATTGACGAGCGTCACTATGGCTGTATCGCCCTGTTCGCGCACAATAACCTCGCTATTATCCCATGCTACAAATCCGTTGCGCAGATCGAACAGCGCAGCGTCCTTGCCATAGAGTTTTCCGGACTGGGAAATTAAAGCCAGATCATCAGCAAATAATGAAGCCGCCATTTCCGGCTTGCTTGCGATAGCGGCATCACGAATTTGTGAGAGTACCGCTTTGATACCCTCAAGCTTTTCCTCCTCGCCAGCAACAGCGAGTGAGGGAAGGCAAAGCAGGGCGGCCACAACCGTTAATCGTATCCACGAAACAGTCATAGCCGCCCTCCTTGTTTTAGAATGATCCGCTTACCGTTAGGCCAAACTGGCGCCGTTCCGGCGGTGTAATGGCAAATGCACGTTGGGACAGCCCGTTGAGATTCGGTGCAGAGAAATCAACATAGCGCAAAATACCGCGGGGCGTATCGTCTTGAAATGCATTTTTAACCCAGAAGCGAATCGTCAAATTGTCGTTCCGGAAGCCTGCCGCAAAATTGACCTTGGTTGAATCTCCGGTTTCCGCCAGATTATGTAATTGCGCGAAAAATGACGAACGATAAATGATATCGCCGCGCGCGAATATATCCCAACCACTTTCGCCTAGCGGCACATCGATAGCGGTAGTGAAGGAAGCTTGATGCTTGGAAACCAAGGGTGGTCTCTTGCCCGAAATATCAGCGAAAGGTGCGCAAGGGGTCGGCCCTGCGGTCAAAGTGCCATCGCCCAATCGCTGACCAGCATTTAGGGTCGTATTCGGGTTGGCGCAGCCCCCTGTAGTGGGAAGAAAAGCGCCGGGAATCGCTGGATTCGGCACCGTGCCAAGACCTGTCGAACCGCCCAAAAGCACCGACTGATCCGCACTGGATCCGTTCACAATTTCCGCATCGACATAAGCATATGTTCCCGAGAATGTGAGAAAATCAGTGACCCGCCAGGATGCATCAAATTCCAGGCCCCAGATTTCCGTATCACCAACATTGTCGCTGAATGAGTTCACGCCGCCTGCTGGTGTTGTGAAGGTGCTCGAAAGGACCTGATCCGAATAGTCATTGAAAAAACCGGCGACGTTGACACGCAGACCATCAATTGGCTGTGCCTTGACGCCAACTTCATAATTTTTCAGTCGCTCTTCACCATAAGTCGCATTGGGAGCGCCAATAGCATTGAAGCCGCCGGGTGAATTACCTTCTGAATAGACGGCGTAAACCAGCACATCGTCAGTCGCCTGATAATCAACCGTTACGCGCGGTAATATGGATTTGAATACTGCATTGCGGACAGCGCCTTCACCGGCGATCGTTCTGTCCGGCATTGTAGCACCCGGAAAAAGATCACCCAACCGGTAGGAAGCGCCGGGCCGGGTTCCGATCTCGTCTCTGCCGACGCGCAATTCACCGCCGATTGTAAGACGATCTGTAACATCGAATTCTACTGCACCAAAAGCAGCAAGGTTGGTAGCGACCTCGGTCTCCCCGATCCTGTCGTAACCGAATTCGGTTTGCTTCCGGCCATAGCTTGTCCGTTTCGTGGTATCGTCGAAGAAAAATCCGCCGACCTCGACCCGAATTGATTTGTCTTGCGGCGAAGCAAATCGCAACTCAGCCGATGTTGCTGTTCGTTTGGTTTCAATATCGGTGTTAAAAGGCGAAACTCCGAAGGCACAATCAGGGATGAAAAATGTGCAGACAAAAGGCGATCTGATGAACAATGCCGTTTGGGCGTTAAAAGTCTGGTCGGTGCCAGCCCGTTCGGAAATTTGGGTATGGCCGAATAGTGCTGTCGCAGTAAATCCGGAATCACCCAAATCCGCAGTAGCTTTGGCGAGGAAGCGATCAGCCTTCCGATTGAGTCCTGGACCGATTAATTGGTCCGTGTTCAGACCAATCGGCTCCCGCAGCGACACCACGCCTTTGTAATAGCCGCGACTACCCGCCTTATAGATGTTGTTGAATGAAGAGTCCTGAAGGCCGATCGCGAAATGATCATCATCATCTTCCGTACGAAGATACATCACGCTCGCTTCAAAGTCATCGCTCTGGTAGTTTAATCCCCCGGAAAGGCTCAGCGTTTCCTGCCCCAAACGCTTGCCAGTCACGGAATTTGTATAAAATCCGGCGAAGTCACTGTATTTTCCTGAGACAAATACGCTCAATCCATCCGCGATCGGCACCGCCACTCGGCCGAAAGCCTCATATTTATCGTGCGTCGCCGCGGTCAGCTCGAAATCTGCCGTCAGCTCGTTTGCCGGACCTCTCGAGACATAGTTTACGGCTCCCGACAGTGTTCCCCGTCCGAAGACGGCGCTCTGCGGACCTTTGATGACTTCAACCCGACCGAAATTCTCCAGATCGAGCGCGGTCGACGCGCCAACAAACGGGATGCCATCGATAAAGAACCCGACCTTGCCCTCGGAAATCAATATGTTCGAAGCGCCGCGAATAACCGGGCGGTCTCCATCGCGGCCAAATGCGGATTGCAGCTGGAACCCGGGCGTGAAGTCGGACAAATCTTCGAGTCCAACAATATTAGCGTCGTCGATCATCTGTTCGCCGAACACATTCACGGTCACCGGCACGGTTTGAAGATTCTCTTCTTTTTTCCGAGCGGTGACAAT
>JBFEKH010000128.1:0-5581 GCA_041552775.1 Allopontixanthobacter sp. | reverse complement strand
TTCCTGCTGGTCTACATCAAGGTCGCCAATCCGGGCGCCGCTATCGAAAAAGGATTTTAGTGCGGGCGGGATGTCGCGCGTACCATCGTCGAACCCGAACTTGTCGTAATCCGAACCATAGTGATCAATCCCGCCGGAAAAGGTGGTCTGTTCGTCCCCGCTGATTCCCGCGCTGATCTTCAGGAAGCTTTCTTCTGGCACGGCTCTGGTGGTCAGGTTGATGACCCCGCCGCCAAATTCGCCGGGGAAGTTGGCTGAATAGGTTTTCTGCACCAGCGAAGATGCGATCATGCTGGTCGGGAAAATGTCCAACGGGACAACCCGGCTCAGTGGTTGGGGGGAAGGCAGCGGCAGGCCGTTGAGCAAGGCGAGGGAGTATCGATCGCCCAGGCCCCGAACAAATACGAATCCCTGGCCCTGCACGGAAAGGCCGGTGACCCGCCCGAGTGCCCCGGCAATATCACCTTCGCCGGTTCGGGCAATCTGTTCGCTATTGAGAACGGAAACTACCTGGGTCGAACTGCGGGTGATATCGCGGTTGCGGCGGCCGGTAACGATAATTTCACCGCCGCCGCCGGGAATGGAAATATCGGTATCGCCGACATCTTCTTCAGGTGGTTCTGCTTCAGCGGTTGGTTCGCTCTGGGCCGCGGGTGGTTCCTGCGCCATTACCACGTTTGGCCAAGCCAGCGCTGTGGTTAGCAGGAGAAGAGCCGACAGTGGCTTTCCATTGGTCATATCAGAAGACCCTCTCATCGTATCAAGGTCTGTTTCATTGATCCGGGCGCAGGCCGCGGCACGAGCAATCCGGAGATGCAAGAAGAGGCGACCGTCCCGAGACGGAGCGCCCCCTCTGTGCATTGCGTGCGATTAGAATACCGGAAGCGAGGTACAGGCACCGGTGTTGCCTGTACCAAACGAGACCGCCGATGAATTGCAGGTCCACGTCTGGTACCAGGTGTCACTGGCTCTGACGGCCCCGACAAACCCGGCATTGGTGAAGAAACTGGACAGAACAGTCGGGTCAAACGCCGTCAATGCAGTTTCCGTGGCCCCGTTGACGAAGGTCATGGTCAGGGAATTGGTATAGTTTGAATTGTTGTTCGCACCGGCATTGAAGATGTTCTGGGTATCCGCCAATGTCACCCCGCCGCTGCCTGCGCGGAACGGAGTGTCGCAATCCATCACGAAGGATTCGAAACGGGGCGGCCCAACGTCGTCCAGGCCGGCGTTGGCCGCCCGAATGCTTTGCGAATCGTCGATCCGCAAACACGGAGTGCCAGGCGTACCGTCAATCAAGATGCTGTTGACGATGGCATAGTCCGTGCCACCGCGAAGGCGGATGGATTGATCGTTGGTGCGCCGCTGGATGAACGTTGCGTTGGAAATCTGGGTGTTCTGGCGCGGCAGCGAATCGTTGCCTGTATTGCTTGAATCGGCTTCGATGATCCCGTCACCGACACCTGCGCGCTGCACCGCAATTACGAATTGCAGATTGGCTTTCACACCGGTGTCCGTATCGATCGAATCGTCTTCGGCGCCAACCACGATCAGGTTGGTCATGTTTACAAAACCGCCGAAGAATTCGAGCCCATCGTCCGAACTGTTGTAGCTCATGATGTTATTGAAAACGGTGCCGCTCCCGGTTCCCCCGGTGGTCAGCGACTGCAGTTCCGAATCGCCCGACAGGACAAAACCTGAATAGCGAATTTGCACATAGCTGAGCGTACCAGACGTACCGGTTGTCGTAGCGCCACCGAAGATTGCAGGCTGCGCAGCCCCTTCGACCTGACGTTCGCAGTTGACCGAGCCGGTTACGGCGCCCGGCGCGATGCAATCGGTGACCGGCGCACGCCCAGCCAATACAACGCCGCCCCATTGGCCCGAAGAACTGTCGGAATTAAGACCGAGAACATTGTCCCTGCTGGTAAAGACGATCGGGCGAGCGGTAGTACCGATGGCGTTGATGCGGTTACCGCGGTTAACCATCAAGAATGAAGATCCGCTGGCGTAAACAATTGCGCCCGGTTCAATCGTCAGCGCGACATTGGTGTCGCTCACGCCGTCAGTCGCGTCTGGAGCTGGGCCGCCATCCGTGCCAACATCCACGCGGCCATTCATACGGTAAAGCAGTCCTCTGACGAATGGCAAAGTGGCCGAAGCATTGAAGCGGGCGGGCATGGTGCAGACGCGGTATGTGCCGGTTGGACCGGTAATCGTTCCGTCATCGGTCAGGCCCTGCGGATCAGCGATGGTTGGGCAGCCGTTGGCCGGCGTTACCAGCGTGCTCGTTGCGGTGGGTGTCGGCGTCGGGGTCGGGGCGGGCGGGTTGTTGATGGTAATGTTGCCGCCGGTACCGGGCGAAACGATTTCATCAGCGCCGCAGCCGGCCAATGCCAGAGTGCTACAGCCGAGAATAAGTGTGCGTTGGATTAATGTCACGAGCAACGGGCCCCTCAATAAAACCGAGAATCAGGAAAGCGACTTGATGCCGCGAATCACCGGCTAGGGACGGTAAGTGACAGTTTGTTTGCAAGGTTTCGTTTTTGCGTAAGCACCTGAAATATGACCGATATATGACAAGACTGCCACAGCTACGAACATGGGCCGATCACAAATATTACAATTCGATGACATTATTTCATTTTTGTTGCAGTTGGGGTTTCTGAGGCACATCATCTCACTATAAATTCAAGAGGAGATGGGTGATGGTAGTAGGAACAACATTGGCGCTGGCGCTGTTGATGCAGGCTCCGGTCCAGGTCTCGCAGCAGGCTGATGCCACGACTATCCAACCTGTGGACGTGGCGTTCGAAGAATTGTCGGAAGGCAACAATTCCGCTGCGATCAAAAAGATCGAACAAAATGCGGAGCTGGAAAATAATGATCCGGCGCGTCTGATCAATCTGGGCATTGCCCACGCACGGCAGGGCCGTGACATTCAGGCGCGGGCGCTGTTCACTGCTGCCGCCCGGCTGGAAGATCGCGCCCGATTGGAAACTGCTGAGGGTGACTGGGTGGATTCGCGGGTTCTGGCCCGCCGCGCGCTGGCTATGCTGGAACGCGGCGAATTCCGCACCAACGGACGAGTCGCGTCACGCTGAGGCAGCTGGATCACGGCTGGACCAGCCGCAATTGATCCGAATAAAATTATTCTGACAGATTCAAGACGGCTCGTTCGGGAATGTCCCCGAGCGAGCCGTTTCGTCAGGGGCGGCAGCCGCTGATCCGCGCCGGATCTTCCCTCCAAATCCGAACCCGCGCAACTTGCTGTCACCGACTTGTCATGTAGTGTACGCATGGGGCCCTAACGGAGCATTTTATGATTCTTTTAGGTCCGGTCCGGTTTGCGATTTTTGCAGGCATGGCTCTGTTGACTTCGCCCGCCAATGCAGATGTGTTGGAAATAGGTGATGAAGGTGCCCGCTGGATTGCGGGGCCGTATACGGCTGCGCCTGTTTTGGACGGCATCTCTTCAGCAGTTTTACCCGTGGAATTGGGCGCTGATTACCTTGTTCCTGCCGGAGCAATTGCCCATCCGGCGATGCACGGCGCCAATATTCCCCCGCAATATGCCGCCAAGGTGCACGAACTGGCAGCCCGCTTCGATCTCAGCCCGACTTTGATAGAGGCGCTGGTGTGGCAGGAAAGCCGCTGGAAACCGGGTGCGCTGTCGCCGGTTGGTGCACGCGGCCTGGCGCAATTGATGCCCGGAACAGCGCGGGAAATGGGCGTCGATCCTGATGATCCGTTTGCCAATCTGGAAGGCGGCGCACGATATTTACGTCAGCAGCTCGATCGGTTCGATGGCGATCTCGAAAAAGCGCTAGCGGCGTATAATGCGGGCCCTGGCCGGGTGATCCGGGCCGGCGGTGTTCCGCGCATTCGCGAGACGCAGAATTATGTAGTGTCGGTCATTGGCCGGCTATCCAGTCACTCCCGGAGTACCAAGTAAATGCGCGTCTTTTCCCGTCTTGCTGCAATTGTTCTTGCCGTCAGCCCGTCTGCCGTGATGGCGCAAACCGCTGATCCGCAAGGGTCGGGCCCGATTGTTGCTGCGCTTGGCTGGCTGCAGGGCACATTGCTGGGCAATGTCGCCACTGCGGTGGCAGTAATGGCTGTGGCAGCGGTTGGCTTCATGATGCTGACGGGCAGGATGAACTGGCGTTTCGGTGCCACGGTAGTGATCGGAATTTTCATCTTGTTCGGCGCGGGCACAATCGTCGCGGGCATTCAAGGTGCAGCAGGAGGCTGATGTAACATGGAACTCGATCGCCATCCTGTTCACCGCGCTTTGACCCGCCCGCAGATGTTTGCCGGTGTTACATTGAATTTCTTTATCATCAACATGCTGGTGACAGGCGAAGCATTTCTGATCCTCAAGAGTTTCTGGATCTTGCCAATTCCGATCATAATGCACGTTATTGGCTATTTCGCCTGTCTGCGCGAGCCGCGAATATTTGATCTGTGGCTCACCAAGGTCAGTCGCTGCCCCCGGGTCAAAAACTGGAAACGCTGGGGCTGCAACAGCTATGCTGCTTGATCGAGGCACACATTCAGGCCTGAGGAGGGCCGGCCGGTTATGAGTAAGTGGATCGGAGCCGCAGCATGGAGCGCAAAGGAAGCCCGCGCGGGCGACCGGCTGCCCTACGCCCGCCTAATCGACCAGCACACGATGCTGCTGCGCGATGGGTCAGTGATGACCGCGATCCAGGTGCCGGGTCTGCTGTTCGAAACGGAGGACAGTGCCGCACTAAATGCCCATGCCGCGACCCGCGAAATCATGCTGCGCAGCACGCTAGATGCGCGCTTTGCCCTTTATCACCACGTCATCCGCCGCCGGGTTGAGATAGATCTTGAGGCAGAATTCGACGATGCGCTGTCCGCCCATATCGATGCCCGGTGGAAACAGCGGCTGGGCAGCGGTTCGCTGTTCATCAACGACCAGTTTATCACTCTCATCCGCCGGCCTGCGCGCGGCAAGGCAGGGATCGCCGAGAAACTGGCCAAGATGTGGAGCCGAAAGGGCCAGAGCGAAATCGAAGCCGATCCAAAGGACATTCGCAGTCTGAAAGCAGCCGCCACCGGCATGATCGCCTCGCTCGGCGCATATAATGCGCAAATGCTGGGCGATTATTCGGGCGCGACCGACCGGACCAACAATGAAATCCTCGAGCTGCTGAGCGCGCTCTATAATGGCGAGATGCGGCCCGTGCGCCGCCCATCGGACGATACCGATATTGGCCACATGTTGCCTTATCGCCGCGCCAGTTTCGGGCTTGATGCGATGGAACTGCGCGGGTCCGGCACACCCGATTTTTCGGCCATGCTTAGCCTGAAGGATTATCCTGACGCGACTTCGCCGGGCCTGATGGATGGACTGCTGCGCTTACCCTACGAAATGATCGTAAGCGAAAGCTACGCGCCGTCCGAACGGCAGACAGCGCGCGAACGGATGGATCTGGCGATCCGCCGCTTGCGGTCCGTGGACGAGGAAGCTGCTGCCGAACGCGCCGATATGCTGGCGGCGCGCGATGCATTGGGTAATGGAGCGGTGGGTTTCGGCGATCATCATCTGTCG
>JBFEKH010000127.1:0-5599 GCA_041552775.1 Allopontixanthobacter sp. | reverse complement strand
CGGCATTGGGCGCGAAGCCCCGCTTTGTCCGTCATTGTCCTGGTAACCGATCAGGCTTTGCAGTTCGGTTGCCGCGCGGAAACCATCGGTCGGCAGTTTGATCTGGCTCGCGTCAACGGGCTTGACCAGATACGGTGTTACGATGATGACCAGTTCGGTTTCGCCCCGCCGGAACGAACGCGAACGGAACAGATTTCCAAGGATCGGCGTATCACCGAGGCCCGGTGTCTTGTCGATCGAGTTCTGAGCATTATTGCTCATCAGGCCGGCGATCATGAAGCTCTGGCCGGAGCCGAGTTCCACCGTGGTTTCAGCGCGGCGCACAGTCAGCGCCGGGATAGAGAAACCATCCACGATGACAGCACCCTGGGTCGATAGTTCGGAGACTTCCGGGCGGACCCGGATCGAAATCCGACCATTGGCCAGCACGGTGGGAGTGTAAGCCAAGCTGACGCCATACTTGCGATATTCGATAGAAGTCGTGCCAAGCCCGCCGCTGCTCGGGATCGGGAACTCACCGCCCGCCAGGAAATCGGCAGTTTCGCCCGACAGTGCTGTCAGGTTCGGCTGTGACAGGGTGGTCACCAGACCTTCGCGTTCTGCAAGATCGAGTGCGCCTAGGATATCCAGACCGAGGAAGCGACCCAGGCCAGCGATGGTCGAACCGCTGCCGGATGCTGTATCGACGCCGGGGCCAACGACTTCCGTGCCATCGGGAAGAACGAACGCCGGGCCCTTGACGCCGGGGCCAACCCCGAGCGGGCCATCGACACGATAAGATCCGGAAGCAGCCGTACGGCCACTACCAACCCCGAACTTGAACCCGCCGCTGCCGTCAAACGTGGTCAAATTGCTGTTCATTTCGCGAACCAGCGAACGGCTGACTTCGGCGAAACGAACCTGCAGATTGACCTGCAACGGAGTGGCCATCTTCAGGCGGCTAATTACATTGCTGCCTTCGCCGACAAATGCCTGAACCAGCCGTTCGGCTTCCGCAGCATCTTCTGGTGCCGCGACAATGCCGGTCAGCAGGACAGTGTTGGTGCCCATGGTTGAGACTGAAATTTTTGCTTCAGGCATCGCCAAGTTTAACATCTGGTCAACACTATCGAGGTTCGAACCGACACGTACGTTGGCTGACCAGACGATGTCGCCAGCCGCGTTGCTCGCATAAACCGTGGTTTCACCGCCGGCCTTGCCAAACACGTATAGTTGACGCAGCGATTTTACTTGCACATCGGCAATCTGGTCATTGGCGACAAAGACGTCGGCCATCGAACCAGGAACGGTAATAAGTTCACCGCGACCGATCGACAAGACGATGCTCTGGGCAGGGCTTTTGATGGACTGCGCATTCGCAATCCCTGCGGGAACACCGGCGAGCGGAGCTACAGCGATGGCGGAAAGCAGCAGAGTAGCTGTCAGACGGCGTTTCATGGAATTGCCCCTCGAATTCGTGCCAGTGATTTGGCGGGCGAAAGTTGTGATTGCGTGGCTCATCTCAGTTCCTTCCAACCGGGACTTCGACAGTCGTCTTGCCGCGGGTTACGCGTACAGACGGGCCGGTTGGCGGTGCTGGTTCGCCTGGGCGAACATAGGCAGGCGGTGCACCGTTGTTGGACGGTGAACCTCCGTTGGAGGAACCCGTTGCCGGGACCGTGCTGCGCTGGAAGCGGGATACGTCTCTGCCGGTTACGAAGGTGGAACCCTTGTCGTTCGGACGCGCCATGGCCTGCGCGAGCAGACGTTCTTCTTCTTCGGGGGTTGCGTTGTCGGGTACCTTGATGTCCCCGGCCGCAATGGCCTGGTCGAGCTCGGTCTGGTTATCCGCGATGGAACGCAGCGACAGGCTGAGTGTCCCGATGGTCTGTGCGACGGCAATCTTCTCGGCGATCTTCGGGGTCACTTCCAGAGTGACGGTGAGGAAGGGGCGGACAACAGTTTTGCCTTCTATCTTTTCCTGAGTCGTCGATTGGTCAGTTGCCAGGACCCGCAGGTTGCGCAAGAAGGTTTCTGCTGCCTTGAGGTCGCCGCCGTCGCCCTTGACCGATTGGGTCAGTACGATGTCGACCCGGTCACCCGGGAACACAAAGCCTGCAACACCGGTCTTCGCCGAAACCGGTACGGTAACCGCCCGCATGCCAGGGCCAAGCGCCGCCGCGAGGAAGCCGCGATCACCGGGGCTCACCAACGATCCCTGGGTAACCGGCTCGCCGGCAGAAATCTGATAGCGAACAACAGTACCAAGCAATTTCGTGATGTCGGATTCTCCGTCCAGGAAGTAAGCGTCCTGGACCAGTTCTTCCGGCCACTGCTGGAAGCTGATCGAATCTGCGGTGATGATCGTACCGACGGGGAGCCCGCGTTGCGCCACCAGAACCTTGGGACCTTGCGGTACAGCTGCCGCTTGGGCAGTTGGTGCAGTGTTCCCGGCGAACATGCTCCGTGCAGCCAATGCCGTACCAATTGCAATGATCAGTGCGCCAAGCAATAGAGCGAGTTTCTTCCTATCCATGGCTGTTAAGCCCCCTCATTCGGCCCGTAAAAGAAAGTCATTTGGGCGTTGTGTTTGTGTTAAGTACGTGCAGTTGGTTAAAATCCGGTTTACCCCACTGGTCCACCCACGGCGGCTCCGGCTGCGGGCAAGTAGTGAAAGCCGATGACCCACAGGCCGGCGGCTGAAATTGCGACACCATATGGAATGACGAGGCGGTCCCGCTGACGGCGCATGACGTGCCAAGCGCCCATGACGATTGTCAGCACCCCGCCGACCAATGCCATCAGGATCAGCAGTTCCAGAAACCACTCCGGCTTGATCCACAATGCGAGCGCGGTCAGCAATTTGACATCGCCGCCGCCCATCATCCGCAAGGCAAACATTCCCGCCAGGATTGCGAAAGCGGCAAGGGCAACGCCAAGCTGCATCGCCACATCCGGCCACAGCGACAGTCCGCCGCTCCACCAGAACAGGGGTGCGCCCAGCGCGATGCCGGCATTGAGCCAATTGTCGATCTGCCGCCGACGAATATCGGTAAACGCCGCAACCAGCAGCGCGATTGCCAAGGCAATCAGCAATCCGTAGTGGAAATATTCGCTCAGCATTAAAGCCCCCAAAAACCCCTTTGGAGGCATTGCTACAGACGATGGCTTACCAAATAGTAACCAACCGCTGGAGGTTAACATTTGCCAAATAGATACATCCGCCATGAACCGTGATGCAGTAGCGCCGGAAATCGACCGCCGCACGATCCCGGCCGATGCAGTGGAGGGCCAATGGAAGGCGCCCGATGCACATGCAATCCGCCGGATAGACTGGCCCTCGGCTGATCCGGAAATGCCGCGCGGTTCGATCCTGTTCATGCCGGGACGCGGAGATGCCTACGAAAAATATCTCGAAACGCTGGAGGAATGGCACCGGGCAGGCTGGCGGGTAACCGCTGCTGACTGGCGCGGGCAGGCAGGATCGGGGCGGCTCGGCAATGATCCTGTGACCGGCCACGTCAGCGATTTTTCTGTCTGGGTAGATGATATCGCGGCCTTCTGGGCGCAATGGAAAGCCGAAACACCTGGTCCACACGTTGCCGCCGGGCATTCGATGGGCGGGCATCTGGTGCTTCGCGCCGTTGCAGAAAAGCGGATCGATCCAGATGCGGTGGTGCTGTCTGCCCCGATGCTCGGTTTCTTCGGGTCCGTGCTGCCGGTGCCGATCATGCACCGCGCCGCCAAATTGATGGCACGCCTTGGCGATCCGGCGCGCCCCGCATGGAAATGGAGCGAGAAACCCGGAGAAATTCCAATCGGCCGGATCAATCTGCTGACCCATGACAAGGACCGCTATGAAGACGAGCTATGGTGGCGTGATTACCGCCCCGAGATAGTCATGGGGCCTGGCAGCTGGCGGTGGGTCGAGCGCAGCTATGCCTCAATGCGCGAACTCGATCGTCCAGGCGTTCTAGAAGCGGTGACCCTGCCGGCGCTGCTGATCGGCACCACGAACGACAAGCTTGTCGATATGCGGGCAATAGATCGGGCAGCCAGCCGTTTGCCGCACGGGGAACTGCTTTCAATGGGCAAGGAAGCCCATCACGAGGTGCTGCGCGAAGTGGATCTGGTGCGCGGCCGAGTCATGGCCGCGATCACCGAATTTCTCGACCGGACCGTGCCCGCGGAAACTTCGCAGCCGGTCAACGCGGATTAAGTGATTTTGCCCGAGCGTTACGACATTGCGATCATCGGTGCCGGTATGGCCGGCGCCAGCCTGGCCGCCGAGCTTGCACCCCATGCCAGCGTGATCGTGCTGGAGGCGGAGGAACAGCCTGGCTACCATGCAACCGGGCGATCAGCAGCGTTCTGGGAAGAATGCTATGGCGGGCCAGACGTTGTGCCGCTGACGCTGGCCTCCGGACCGTACCTGCTTGAACGCGGCTTCTTGTTGCAGCGCGGGGCGCTGTATGTCGGGCGGGATGAAGACCGGCGTGCGATCGACGATTTCATGGTGCGTTTCGTGAATACCGGGGCCACGATCGAACGGTTGGATGCGGCGCAGCTTGCCCAACGTCTGCCAGGCATCAGGCCTGAATGGACTGGTGCCGTATGGCAACCCGCCTGCGCCGATATTGATGTTGGCGGCTTGCATGCGCATTATCTGGCGGCACTTCGCAAGCACGGTGCGCAACTCGTTACTCGGGCCCGTCTGTGCGCTGCGGAAAGAACGGGCGATAGCTGGCAGCTCCATACCACAAGTGGTCAGGCGTTTTCCGCTGGCTTGCTGGTCAATGCATCGGGTGCATGGGCTGATGATGTAGCCCGGATTGCCGGGGTCGGCCCCATCGGAATTGAGCCGAAAAGACGCACCATGGCTCAATTGCGAGTCGACCCTTTGCCGCCGCAAGATTTACCGCTCGTCCTGGATATTGGGGGAAATTTCTATTTCCGGCCTGAAAGCGGTCGGCTGTGGCTTAGCCCGCATGACGAGGAGCCTTCGCCGCCATGCGATGCCGCTCCGGAAGAATTGGCCGTAGCCACTGCGATTGCACGACTTGAGCAGGTGGTCGATTGGCAGGTCGCACAGGTTGAACACAAATGGGCCGGTTTGCGTAGTTTCGCGCCCGACCGCCTGCCGGTCTATGGCTTCGATCCGCAAAACGTCGGGTTCTTCTGGTTTGCGGGGCAGGGCGGTTTCGGGATCCAGACCGCTCCGGCGGCGGCGCGATTGGGCGCGCAGATCATACTCGGGATGCCGCAGGACGGAATGACACAGACACTGGAGCGCGCGAAATACGCGCCGGAACGCTTCGGGTAGATTTATCTGAACCAGCGGCTAGATTGGCGCGGCATTCATGCATCAAAGGAGAGGTTTCAATGGCGCATCATTTCAAGATCAAGAAGAACAAGGCTGGCGAATTCGTGGCGTATTTCATGTATAATTCGGAAGCCATCTTCTGGACCGAAGGCTATTCCAGCAAAGCCAGCGCGAAGAATGCGATTGCGTCTGTTCAGAAAAATGGCCCCGGCGCCGAAACCGTCGATGAGAGCTGACATCTGACCGGCAGGGAGGCGCACCGTTCAGGTGCACTTCCTGTTAATTTTCCTGATCAGG
>JBFEKH010000126.1:0-5637 GCA_041552775.1 Allopontixanthobacter sp. | reverse complement strand
GAATTGGGTCTCGACGAAAGCTTCGAAGACGAAGACGACGAAGAAATCGAAGACGAATCGGACGAAGATGCGGAAGATGACCTGCCATCGCCGCTGTTCGGCTCAAGGAAGACAACCGGACTGTCCGTTCCGCGCAAGGTCCCGATCGACCTGTCGGCCGGCGATGCCTATGCGATGGAAGGCGAGGAAGAATATTTCCTCGAGCCAGCGCCCGCTGACCTAGACGAAGGGCTTTACGATTGCCTCGCCGCAGCCCGCGAATTGGCATTGGCCGCGCGCAGCAGTGAAGATCGCAGCCGCTCCGCCCTCTATGCCGCAGTTGGCCGTGCCTATGACTTCAGCCTGGCGGCGCAGGACGAACAGGAAGAATTCGATGAACTGGTGTCGTCAAGCGGCCTGACAATGCAGGAACGCGCACCGATGACGCCGGTCGTGAAACTGGTCTTCGGCGCAGATTACGACAAGACCCGCCTGACGGAATATGCCGCCGTGCTCAGCCATGCGCACCGGATGGAAGTGGGCCGCGGAATGCTGGCCGGTTTCCTGGCACACGCTGAAGGCGGCCTGAAAGGTGTGGTCAAGGCAGAACGCCAGCTACGCCGCGAAGAGAGCAACAAAGACGGCGAAGAAGCGGAAAGTCCGCAGGAAAAGCTGGCCCGCAAACTGCGCAGCCTGCAGCCGCAATCCTTCGATGCACTTAGCGCTGATGGCGACGAATTCGGGCTGGTGATGATCCGACGGATGCCCAATGGCGAAATCGTGATGCTGGGCGAGATTACCAGCGATGTACCGCTGGTCGAGCGCGCAGCCCGCAAGCTGGTTGGCTGAACCCCTTAGGAATTCTACTTCTGCGACCCCGCCTTCGATTCGGATTTAGGCTATCGCTTGCCCCTGTGCGCCGCTAGCGAGCGGTGACATGGTTCCCCCGGAACCGGGCTTGCAGGGATTGTCATGACGAAGAAGGGATTGCGCCGGATGGGCTGGATCGTGTTCGGCCTGGTGGCGCTGGTGCTTATCGCCGGCGCATCGCTGCAATATGCCATCGCCCGCAATGGCCCGGCGGTGCTCGATACTGTCGACCGAATTGCCGGCGGTACGCGCGGCGTGGAACTGGTCCACCGCGAGACCATCGGCGATTCCCTTCAGCAAAAGATCGCCGTCTACCAGGGCGCTGGTGATGACAGCCCTAAGCCGGTCATCGTCTTCTTCCACGGCGGCAGCTGGCGTAGCGGCGATCCCGACGATTACGGCTTCGTCGCCCGTGCGCTGGTGCCCGAAGGCTTCACCGTCGTTCTGGCCGGATACCGGCTGGTCCCCGGCGGCGAATATCCTGCCATGCTGAAAGATACCGCCGCCGCCATCGCCTGGACCGAACGACATATCTCCCGTTATGGCGGCGACCCGGGCAATATCTTCATCGCTGGACATTCTGCCGGCGCATATAATGTCGTCCAGGTGGCACTGGCTCGGCAGTGGCTCGGCGGCGAAGGCCTGGACCCGGCAATCATCAGCGGCGTGATCGGATTATCCGGCCCCTATGATTTCCTGCCCCTCGATAGCGATTCGACCAAGGCCGCCTTCGGCGATTCGTCCGACCTTGAGGCAACCCAGCCGATCAACCATATTCGCGGCGACGCGCCGCCAATGCTGCTGATCCATGGGGACAAAGATACGTTGGTCGAACCGCGCAACACCCGCGACCTGTCGGCTGCAATAACCAAGGCAGGCGGAAGCGTCAGTTCGGCTTATTTCATGCAGATGGACCACAATGCGCCCCTGCTGGCGCTGGCGAGTCCTTGGCGCAAGGGCGGGGACCGCGAAAGCGTACTTGAAGCGATCCTGGGTTTTACAGCCAGTGTGGCCGCGTCAGATGAGGCCAAACCTTCAGTTCCAGTTCAGGCCCATATCCGTTAATACGGCGCTTATGCGCACATTTACCCGCCTGCTTGCAATACTCGCCGCCGTGTCGCTGGTGGCCCAGCCCGCTGCCGCGCAATCCATTCTACGCGATGCGGAAACGGAGGCTTTGCTGCAGGAAATGGCGGAGCCACTGGCGCAGGCCGCAGGGCTTGCACCCGGAAATCTGCAAATCGTGCTGATCAACGATCCTTCGATCAACGCCTTCGTGGCGGGGGGGCAGATTGTCTATATCCACAGCGGCCTGATTGATGCCGCAGACACCGCAAACGAAGTCCAGGGCGTGATCGCCCATGAAATCGGCCATATTACGGGCGGGCACGTCATCAGCAGCGGCGAGGGGATGGGCAAGGCGACCAACATTTCCATCCTTTCGATGGTGCTGGGTGTCGCCGCCGCCCTTGCGGGTGCGGGAGAGGCCGCAATGGGCGTGATGGCTGCCGGGCAGCAGGCGGCGATGGGGAGTTTCCTGTCCTTTTCCCGGGTGCAGGAATCCTCTGCCGATGCGGCGGGCGCGACATATCTGTCAAAGGCTGGGATTTCCGGTCGTGGTTCGCTGGCATTCTTCAAAAAGCTGCAGAACCAGGAATTCCGGTA
Source organism: Allopontixanthobacter sp. (assembly GCA_041552775.1). Classification (GTDB taxonomy): domain Bacteria; phylum Pseudomonadota; class Alphaproteobacteria; order Sphingomonadales; family Sphingomonadaceae; genus Allopontixanthobacter. The sequence continues at coordinate 3,123 of JBFEKH010000126.1, read as the reverse complement.
TGGCTACAGCCAGAGCGATGAAGCGGCATTTTCCCGCACCCATCCATTGTCGGGTGACCGGATCGCGCGGCTGCGCGAATCCTATGTCGTCGATCCTGCATGGGAAACGCCCGAAGATGCCGCCATCCAGCAGCGGTTTGAACGGGTAAAGGCCAAGCTGTTCGGCTATCTCAGCGAACCAGCCCGCACGCTGCAGGTATTCCCCGCCAGCCGCACCGATGTCCCCGCCAGATATGCTCGCGCCTATGCCTACCACAAGAACGCGCTCATTGATCAGGCGCTGGAGGAAACCTCGGCCCTGCTGGAAATCGATCCGGACGACCCGTATTTCCTCGAATTGCAAGGCCAGGTGCTGCTGGAATCAGGCAAGCCGGCACAGGCGCTGGACCCGCTGCGCAAGGCAACCAATCTGACCAATAACGAACCGCTGATTGCTTCGATCTTCGGCCATGCACTGATCGCAACCGAAGATGCTGGGAATTATCCGGAAGCGGAGCGTGTATTGCGGCTGGCGGTAGCGCGGGACCGGTATAATCCCTTCGCCTGGTATCAGCTGGGTGTGGTCTATGCCGCCGAAGGCGATATTCCCCGCGCCCGGCTCGCCAGCGCGGAACAACAAGTGATGAGCCGCCGATACGAAGAGGCGATGCGCAGCGCACAGGCGGCTGAAGCAGGGCTGCCCGCCGGCACGCCGGACTGGATCCGCGCGCAGGATATCGGCATGCAGGCGCGAGCCGAGCTTGAAAGACAGCCCAAGCGCCGGTAGCGCATCCAATATGAAATTGACCCTGCCCTCAATTGCGCTTGCCGCCCTGATCTCGCTGATCTTTGGATTCACCGGTGCCGCCATCTGGTCGTTCAGCGGGTTGGGCGATAGCCACACGCGCAATTACCTTCTGGAAAACCCGGACTTGCTGCCGGAAATGGCCGAACGCTATCAACAGCAGCAGAACGCTTCCAAGCTGGCGGGTATCGAAGAACAGGTCACCGTTCCCTTTCCCGGCGCGGAATTCGGCAATCCGAACGGATCGGTCACATTGGTCGAATTTACCGACTATGCCTGCGGTTATTGCCGGATGAGCGAAGAACATGTCGCGCAATTGGTGAAGGATAATCCTGATTTGCGCGTCGTCATCCGCGAATGGCCGATCTTCGAAGGCAGCGACAAGGCGGCATTAGTGGCGCTGGCCGCCGCGAAGCAGGGCAAATATCCCGCCTTCCACAAGGCCATGTTCGCCAAAGGCGCGCCTACCGAAGCAACCATCGCTGCATCGGCGGCAGAAGTCGGACTGGACATGACCAAGGCCCGCGAATTCGCCAACTCTGCCGAAGCGCAGGCCGAACTGGCCAGAAATATCGAGCTTGCGCGGCAAATCGGTTTTGGCGGAACCCCCAGCTGGGTGATTGGCGGACAGGCATTCGAAGGGGCGATCGGTCTCGACGCTTTGCAGCAAGCGATCGACGCAGCCAAAGCCCGGTGATGCGCGCGGCGGTTCGGCGCGTCGGGCAGATGTTGCGGCCGGCAATCGCTGCGACAGTATTGTTCGTAGCGCCGATCACGCCTCCCGCCTATGCCTCTGACAATACTTCCGCTGGGCTGAAAATGCTTCAGCAGCGCGACGAACTGGTCCAGTCGATCGGCTGGAAACTGGTCACCGGCAATGCGCCGTTTTGCCCCCAAACGCGCCCGGCCATTGGCTTGCTGCTGCAAGACGTTGCGGCATTCAGCAGCGCTGACGATGTGCGCCAGGCGATGAACCTGTCGGGCGATATCGCGGTGCAGGCCCGCGCAGCAGGGTCGCCAGTGGATCAGGCCGGACTGCCAATTTTTGCTGAAGTTCTATCGATCGACGGGCAGCAGATGCGGGACCTGCCGCCTGCGGGTAAGGAAGCGTGGCAAAGGCTCGCCGGGCTGCACCGCCAACTGGACCAGGCACTGGCCGCCAAAGGCCAGGTGGAAATTACCTGGCGTTCCGCGCAAAGCGCCCCGATTACCTCGACACTGACCGGGAAACCGGCCTGCGCGAGCAGTTTCGAGGTGATCGCCGGATCGCGGCGTGCCTCCGCCAATGGCGCGCGGGTGGCAATTGGATCGGATTTCGCCGGATTCGCCTATCCCGAACCACTGCTCGCAGCAGCTGTTGCGCATGAACTGGCGCATAATTTGTTGGGCCATCCAGCGTGGCTTGACGAAAATGGCCGCCAGCAGAGCAATATTCGCCTGACCGAGCGCGAGGCGGACCGGCTGATGCCGTGGCTGCTGGCCAATAGCGGCTATGATCCCGCGGCGGCAGAGCGCTTCATGCGCGAATGGGGGCCGGGCAATGATGGCGGGTTATTCCGCGGCCGTAGCCATGACGGATGGGATGAACGAGCGGACTTCATCGCCGTGGAATTGCCCCTGATCGAGCAACGCATGTCGACAGGTGGCGGCGCGGATTGGGCTGCAGTTTTCGTTCGGGATGTCCCGGGCAGGGTTTACTCCGCCGCCGCTTCTTCCTCACCCATCGAATAAAGCGTTGCCAGCGGCCGCGCCATCACGCGGGTTACCATCGGTTCGAAGAATTCCAGGCTCTCGCTCTGGTAATCTGGATCGAACGCCGCCTGATCGTATTTCTCGCAAAATTCGGCGCAGGTTTCGAAATGCGGACTGCCCCGGAATTGTTCACGCGATTCACGGTCCATCCCGAGATAGTGGAAATAATAGTAGCCCTGGAAATGGCCGTGATGCTTGCAAGTCCAGTGCAATTCCTCGCGAATGAACGGCTTCAGGATTGCGGCGGCAACGTCGGGATGATTGAAGCTGCCCAGCGTATCGCCGATGTCATGCAGTAGCGCCATCACCACATATTGCTCGTCCCGCCCGTCCCGGTGCGCGCGAGTCGCGGTCTGAAGCGAATGCTGCAGCCGGTCGATCGGAAATCCGCCGAAATCCCCGTCCAGCAGGCGCAAATGATCGAGCACCCGGCCTGCGACACCGCCGGCGAATTCGCGAAAATGACCGGCAATCAGCGCCCAATCTTCGGCGGTGCCTTCCTTCATCTCGCGGAATTTCGCGCGCTGCGGCGCGTTCGCTCCGGGCTCATTTTCAGATCCCGCCGTCAATTTCTGCTCTACGCCCAT
>JBFEKH010000125.1:0-5723 GCA_041552775.1 Allopontixanthobacter sp. | reverse complement strand
ATGGGCAAATCCTGTATGTGGCTGGCACCGCGAAGCAAGTACCACCGCAGACCATTGCCGCAAGCCGTTCGGTGCCTTATCTGCATGCACATGAGCACAAAACGCAAAATACTCGCATGGGTCGTTGGCCTGATTGTCCTGATTGCCTTGGTCCTTTTCTGGCTGACGCGCGGCGACAAGGCCGACCTTTCAGTGATGGATGTTTCAGGCGATGATCCAGTATTGGAAGAACCCAAGGCGGAAACGATTCCGACGATCAATATCGCTAAGCCTGTGGGCTGGGCCGCCGATGCTGTACCAGCTGCTGCCGAGGGACTTGCGGTCAACCGTTTTGCCGAGGGGCTCGAACATCCCCGGGTGATCCATACCCTGCCCAATGGCGATGTAATGGTTACACTGACCCGCGCCCCGGCCAGCGGCGATGGTGGCGGGATTACCGCATGGATCGCGAAGATGTTGATGTCGCGTGCGGGTGCGGCGGGCGAATCCCCCAACAAACTGGTCCTTTTGCGTGACAAGGACGGCAACGGAACGTCGGACGAACAATTGACGGTCCTCGACGATCTGGATTCGCCGTCCGGCATCGCCTGGCGCGATGGGAAACTGTATGTCGCAAATCATGACGAACTGCTGGCTTATGATTATGATCTAGGCGCCTCCAAACCTACGGGCGGTCCCACGAAATTGATGGATTTGCCGCCGGCCGGAAATCACTGGATGCGCAACATCACGCTCAGCCCCGATGGCAAGAAGATCTACGTCGCGGTTGGTTCTGCCTCCAACATCGGTGAAAACGGAATGGATGTGGAAGAAGGCCGCGCCGCGATCTGGGAATATGACCTTGAGGCGGGACGCCAGCGCATGTTTGCCACCGGGCTGCGTAATCCCAACGGACTGGACTGGAGCCCGTGGAGCGGCGAGTTGTGGACCACGGTCAACGAACGCGACATGCTCGGTTCCGACCTGGTGCCCGATTACCTGACCAATGTTCCGGTAGGCGTGAATTACGGTTGGCCGTGGGTCTATTACAAGGACACGATCGACCAACGGGTGAAGGCACCGATGCCGACCTACACCACGGAATATTCGCGCCGTCCGGAATATGCGATGGGGCCGCACGTGGCTGCATTAGGCCTTGTTTTCAGCAAGGAAGGCAGCACGATGGGCACCAAGTTCAGCAATGGCGCGTTCGTTGCGCGCCACGGATCGTGGAACCGCAAGCCTGCATCGGGGTATGATGTGGTCTATGTGGCGTTTGACGCGCGGGGCAATCCGCTGGGCAAGCCGGTGCCGGTGCTCACCGGTTTCCTCAACGATGATGGTACGACCAACGGCCGCCCGACATGGGTTGATTTCGCGGGCGATGGTTCCCTGCTTGTCAGCGATGACACAGCCGGGATCATCTGGCGGGTGAAAGCACCAGGCGCGAAGCCAATGGCCGCGATCGTTCCGCCGAAGCGCCGGTCTTTGCCGCCACAACGCCAGCTGGAAGGAGATCCGCGCGCGCGCTTCGTCGAGGATTACGCTCGCGAACAGATCACCCAATAATAGGCCCGCAATAACCGGCACCGACCGCGCGAAGCTTACCCGGCCAGCTGCGCTGCGGTGAGTTCGTAAAGTCCGCCGGCGCCCGCGGTTGCCGATGCTTTCAGGCCGGCAGCTTCGGGCACAATATGGTCGAGGAAGAAGCGCGCCGTTGCCGGTTTTATCGCCGAGAGCGATGGCGATGCTCCGGCTTCGACCGCACGTTTTTGCCGCAGCATTTGCCATCCAGCCACGGCGACCGCACACATTTCGCAGAAGGGCACGCTTCCGGCCAAGCGGTCGTCGAGACTGGCTTGGTCCCGCATCCACACACCGATTGCGGCGCAATCGCCTGCTAGTGCAAACAGGGCAGGCTCGTCTGCGCTATCCCGCGCGATGTCAGCCATCAGCGCTGCGAATACCGCGCCATCTTCGAAGCCCAGTTTCCTGGTTACCAGATCGGCGGCTTGAATGCCATTGGTGCCTTCGTAGATCGGTGCGATCCGGGCATCGCGGTAATGCTGGGCGGCGCCGGTTTCTTCGACAAAGCCCATTCCGCCATGCACCTGCACGCCGATACTGGCGACTTCGACCCCGGTATCCGTGCCCCAGGCCTTGATCATCGGGACCAGCACTTCGGCGCGGCGGGCGCTGGCTTCATCGCCCAATATGCCGCGGTCAACTTGTCCGGTGGTGTAATAGAGCAGCGCGCGCATCCCTTCCGTGAGGGATTTCATCCGCATCAGCATCCGGCGCACGTCGGGATGTTCGATGATTGCAACAGGGTTGCGGTCCGGCGATCCGGCGCGGGCGGATTGCACCCGGTCCGCTGCATAATAGATCGCCTGTTGCAGCGCGCGTTCGGCAATCTGCACACCCTGGCTGCCGACATTGATCCGGGCGGAATTCATCATCGTGAACATTGCGGCCAGCCCGCGGTTTTCCGCCCCGACCAATTCCCCGATGCAGTCGCCATTGTCGCCATAGGACATGACGCAGGTGGGCGAAGCGTTAATGCCCAGCTTGTGTTCCAGGCTGACGCAGCGCAGATCGTTTCGCGGGCCGAGCGAGCCATCCGCATTCACATGATATTTCGGTACTGCAAACAGCGAGATACCCCGCGTGCCTTCGGGCGCGCCGGGGGTGCGGGCCAGCACCAGATGGATGATATTCTTCGCCAGCTCATGCTCGCCCCAGGTAATATAGATTTTCTGGCCGGTGATCCGGTATTTCCCGGTATGCGATCCGTCTTCGATTGGCACGGCGGTACTGCGCAAGGCGCCGACATCGCTGCCCGCCTGCGGTTCGGTCAGATTCATCGTGCCCGACCATTCGCCGCTCACCAGGTGGGGCAGATACATCGCTTTCTGTGCGTCGCTGCCGTGGTCTTCCAGCGCTTCGATCGCGCCGATCGACAGCATCGGCAGCAGGTTGAAGGCGAAATTTGCCGCCCCGAGATTTTCCAGCACATTGCAGCCCAGCGTACTCGGCAGGCCCTGTCCGCCAAATTCGGTGGGGGCGGAAATCGCATTCCAGCCCTGCTCGACATAGGCTTCATATGCGCCGGCAAAACCATCGGGCAGGCGCACCACGCCGTTCTCCAGCTTTGCACCCTCGGTATCGCCAATGCGGTTGAGCGGAGCCCATTCACCTGCCGAAAATGCGCCGATCCCGTCCACGATCGCCTCGACCATGTCGGGTTCTGCTGCGGCGAAACGTTCGCTCCGGGCCAACTCCTCGATCCCGGCGCAGACATTGATGGCAAGCAATTGGTCTTGGGTAGGAGGCGTAAAGGGGGTCACGTCAAATTCCTTGGGGGGTGATTTACAGTGTGGTCCAGCGCGTATTCGTCTCGGTAATATCTTGGCTTTTGCCCGCCCCACCTATAGCGGACAGGCATGTCGGGCAAGAACGCTACGGAAATGCTGGAAGCAGATGCAGCCGGGATCGCCCGCGCTGCGCGAATCATTGTCTCCGGGGGCCTGGTCGCAGTTCCGACCGAGACTGTTTACGGGCTTGCCGCCCGAGCAGATGACGCCGCAGCGGTCGCAAAAATCTATACCGCCAAGGGTCGCCCCGGTTTCAATCCGCTGATTGTTCATGTCGACACTCTGGAGCAGGCAGAGGGTCTGGCACAATTCAGCACCCTGGCGCGGCAAGTTGTGCATGACGCATGGCCAGGGCCGGTCACATTGGTTCTGCCGCGGCGTTCTGATGCTCTGCTGGCCGACGCGGTCTTTGCAGGACTTCCGACAATCGCCCTGCGCATGCCGGCGCATCCGGTCATGCGGGCACTGATACGGCAGAGCGGATGCGCGCTGGCGGCACCTTCGGCAAACCTGAGCAATGCCATCAGTCCGACCACTGCCGCTCATGTCGCGGCCTCGCTCGGGGGACGGATCGATGCCATCCTTGACGGGGGATCGTGCGAAAATGGTTTGGAATCAACGATTCTGGCGATCCGTCATGACGGCACTCTCGAAATTCTACGGCCGGGGCCATTTGATCTGGCGCGCCTGCGCCGGTTCGGCCCTGTGACACAGAATACCGGTGAAAAACTGGAGTCGCCCGGGCAGTTGAAGTCCCACTATTCGCCGGGAAAACCTGTCCGGCTGAATGTGCAGGTCCCTGAACCGGAAGAATTCATGATCGGTTTCGGCGTGGTCGCAGGGCACCGAAACTTGTCCGCAACCGGTAATCTCGCGGAGGCGGCAGGTAATCTCTATGCAGCACTGCACGAAGCGTCCGCATCGCAATTTCCGCGAATCGCTGTGGCGCCCATTCCGGCATCGGGGGTCGGTGCGGCAATCAACGACCGATTGTGCCGCGCCGCAGCTTGAAATCTATCGCTGGCCTGGTTCCACGGGAATACCGGGGCTGAGTGTCCGCATTTCCATTTGAGCCTGATCCAGATCACTGCAGGCATCTCTTTCGCCATCGCTGCACTTCTGGCTCAGTTTCTCACGTTTCCGGTCAAGTTTGCCCAGCTCTTCTTCGCGCTTGCGAATCTGGCGACCGCGCTCTTCGTCAGCCTCGGATTGGCTGGTGGTGGCCAAGTCGGCTGCCTTGCTCGCGACTTTTATCGGCGCTGTCACGACGTCCAGCGCCGTTCTTGCGATGCAGCCAGGCAGCAGAAGGGCCGAACTGAGAGCCAGCAGGGGGGCTATGAAGCGCATGGTAATTCCTTTCCCGCGCAGGATAGCCCCGGTTACCTTAGCCGTCGATTACTTGCCTTTTTTCTTTACATTTTTGCAGGTTACCGAGCCTGAACCCATCGAATTGACCTTGCAAGTCGCACCGCCAATGACGGTGACATTGCCCGAACCCATCATTTCAACCGAGACGTCGCCATCGGAGGCGAATTCTGCGCTGCCTGAGCCAAGGATCGAGATTTTCGCGCTGCCTGCCTTCAATCCTGCCATCAACGCGTTGCCCGATCCGGCGACGGTCATGTCCATACTCTTGGCGGAACCCGCAGCTTTATAGCTACCCGACCCCGCGATGGTGAGATCCAGCGCATCGGCTGCAACCTTCGCGGTGTTTACCTTGCCGGAACCAAGGATCTGGACTGATGCATCGCCTGACAGGGATGCGGCTTCAATTGTGCCCGATGCGAGCAGGGTCAGCGATTTGGGGGAGGGCATGGTGACGCGCACAGTAGCGATGCCGGCGCCTTTCCACTTTCCATCCGCGCGCAGGATCCCCAGCGTACCGTCTTTGAGCGAGAAGCGCATTGCATCGATGGCGGCTTGATCGCCCTCCACGGTAATCGCCAGTTTCTTGCCATCGGTGATCACGACGGTATCTGGCCCGGCCAGCGCCAGTTCCGTGGGGGGAACGCCTGACATGTCGAGGTCAGCCAATGGCACGCCTTCCATGCCATTGATTTTCATGTCCACCTTATCACAGCCAGCCAATCCGGCGGCCATGGCCATCGCCGCCAAGGGCGCTACTTTCCTGAAAAACCCGTGAATCATTTAATCCTCCTGCAAAGTACACCTTGTCCGTATTGCCGATGTAATACAGCAGGTACCGTGCCACAAGGAGGCCACGAAAAAGGGCCGCCTTTTCAGGCGGCCCTCGTCGATTGTATCATGCAGTCGGTCGAAATGGACGACCGGCGCTTATGCTTCTTCGGCGCTCTCGTAATATTGCGGCGCATGTTCGCGCAGCACGTCGAGGATCTTTTCCAGCGCGGT
>JBFEKH010000124.1:0-5856 GCA_041552775.1 Allopontixanthobacter sp. | reverse complement strand
GAGATGTATCAGGCCCCAATCTTCCGATGATCGATCTTCCCGCCGCCCAGGATCGCTGCATCCAATTGCTGGCTGCGGCCAAACGGCACGGTGCCACCAGCGCAGATGCGGTCGCCAGTGCCTCTTCCTCTGAATCTGTGTCCGTCAGGCTGGGGAAACTGGAGGATGTTGAAAGGTCCGAAGGCGAAGAAATCGGCCTGCGTGTCTTCGTCGGCAAGCGGTCAGCCTCCATCAGCACCAGCGATTTTTCCACCGCGGCATTCGAAGAACTGGCGCTACGCGCCGCGGCCATGGCCAAGGCTGCACCGGAAGATCCCTTTGCCGGAATCGCGCCGCCCGAACTGCTCGCCCGCGATGCTCTTTCCATACTCGATCTCGAAGATGCGGCAGAACCGGACCCGCGTAGCCTGCGGGACATGGCAGAAGAAACAGAAGATGCCGCGCGAGCCGTAGCAGGCGTGACCAACAGCGAAGGCGGCAGTGCCAGCTTTGGTCGTTCAGTGGCTGCGCTCGTGACCAGCAACGGTTTCATCGGCGGTTATGGCGCGACCAGCCATTCGATCAGCGTCAGCGTGATCGCGGGCGAGGGCAGCAATATGCAGCGCGACTATGCCTATCGGACCGTGCGCCACGCCGCCGATCTGCCGCGGTCTGCCGAAATCGGACGCCGGGCGGGGGAGAGGGCCGTCTCTCGGCTTAATCCAGGCGGGATGTCCAGCGGGACCATGCCGGTGGTGTTCGACCCGAGGGTGGGCGGAACCCTGATCGGCCATCTGCTCGGCGCGATATCCGGCACATCGATTGCGCGGCGATCCAGCTTCCTCCTCGGACGATTGGACGAGGATATTTTCCCCGCCGGAATCAGGATTCTAGATAATCCCCACCTCATCCGTGGTTTGCGCTCCCGGCCATTCGATGGCGAGGGTTTACCCACCGCGCCGCGCGCATTGATGGAAGACCGCAGGTTGACCGGCTGGCTGACGAATCTGTCCGCCGCACGCCAACTTGGCATCACGCCCACCGGCCACGCCGCACGCGGCGGCAGTGGTGCCCCCGGCATTTCGGCCAGCAATGTCCATCTGGAAGCAGCCAATGTCACCAGGGCGGAATTGATCGCTGACATTGCCGAGGGCGTCCTCGTCACGGAACTTTCCGGCCAGGGAGTCAATCCGGTCACCGGCGATTACAGCCGAGGCGCTTCGGGCTTTAGGATTGTAAATGGCGAAGTCGCCGGGCCAGTCGCTGAATTCACCATCGCCGGGAACCTTCTGATGATGATGGCCGCTTTATCGGCAGCGGATGATCTGGAAATGCACCGCGCAATCAATGTGCCAACCCTGCGGATCGACGGCATGGTGGTGGCAGGGGAATGATATTGATGGGCATCTGGCGAAAAATTCTGCTGCTTACGGTGCTGCTTGCCTCGACCATGGCCGAGCCAGCCCATGCATTGGTCCCTGCCGCAGCGGAAACGGAAACGCCTGCGCCCCTGCCCGAACCGCAGATTGCCGACACTGCCGTTGAGGGGACGGACGAACGCATCTCCGACCGCGTTCGCGACATATTCGACCAGTTGCCGTCACTTTCGGGCGTGAGCGTTTCGGTCAGCAAAGGCGTCGTTTCCCTAACCGGAACCGTTCCCGATGCCGCCGCAAGGGACCGGGCACAGGCGATCGCCAGTCGGGTGGACGGCGTGGTGACAGTCGAAAATTCGCTGGAGCGCGATGTTTCGGTCGATGGCAGCCTCGGTGTGCTGGGTGACTTGTCTGATCGAATGTCGGCAATCGCCAGAATGCTCCCGCTGATCGGGGTGGCGCTGGGCGTGGCGTTCCTGATCGGCCTGGTCGGATATGTGATCGCCGGGCTGAGCGTGATCTGGCGCCGATTTGCGCCGAACAGCTTTCTGGCTGAATTGATAGCGAGTGCGATCCGGTTCGTGTTTGTGATTGGCGGATTGGTGGTGGCGCTGGAGATGATCGGCGCCGTCACTCTGCTTGGCGCATTGCTTGGCGGGGCAGGCGTGATTGGCATCGCGTTGGGATTTGCGATGCGCGACACGGTCGAAAACTATGTCGCGTCGCTGATGCTTTCGCTTCGCCAGCCGTTTCGCGCGAATGAATGGGTGGAAATCGACGAATTCGAGGGGCGGGTCATTCGCCTGACCAGCCGGGCAACCATCCTTATGACGCTGGACGGCAACCACCTTCGCATACCCAATTCCAGAGTGTTCAAGGCGGTGATCCTGAATTACACGCGCAATCCGCAGCGCCGGTTCGAATTCGACCTGGGGATCGATGCGGAAGATGATCCGACTGCAGCGCGCCACATTGGTGTCGAGGCGATGCGCACAATGCCGTTCATTCTCGAAGATCCCGAACCTCAGGGCCGGGTGGTCGAAGTGGGCGATTCAAATATCGTTTTGAAATTCCTTGGCTGGATCAACCAGAACGAAACCGACTGGTACAAAGCCAAGAGCCGCACAATCCCGGCGGTGAAGGATGCGCTGGAGGCCGCTGGCTTCCTGTTGCCCGAGCCGATCTATCGGTTGCGTTTCGATCCCGGCACCCAGTTGCCGCTCGGTGAAGCATCCTCGGCGGCAACCCCGGCCAAGCGCCACTCACCCGCCACCAGCGAAGTGCCCGAGGATGCTGCCCGCGACATCGCGCCGGAAAACGAAGTCAAACGGATGGTCGATGCGGAACGCGCGGCAGACCCGGAAAGCGGCAAGGACTTGCTCGATTCAGGCAAGCCGGTTGAATAGGCTCAGGCCTTGGCTTGTTTGGCGCGCTCGATGGCTTCCAGCAGGACCTGGCGCGCTTCGGCGGCATCGCCCCACAGGCCGACGCGAACCCACTTTTCCGCTTCAAGATCTTTGTAATGGGTGAAGAAATGTTCGATCTGCTGCAGCACGATCGAGGGCAGGTCGCCGCGTTCGCCGACATCGGAGTAATAGGGGAACGTCGTGTCCACCGGCACGCAGATCAGCTTTTCGTCGCCGCCGTGCTCGTCTTCCAGATTGAGCACGCCGATCGGACGGGCGCGGACCACGCAGCCGGCGATAAACGGCGAACGCGCGATCACCAGAGCGTCCAGTGGGTCGCCGTCGGGCGAAAGAGTGTGCGGAATAAAGCCGTAATTCGCGGGATACCGCATCGGCGTGTGCAGGATCCGGTCGACGAACAGCGCGCCCGACGCCTTGTCGAATTCGTATTTCACCGGCTCGCCGCCTGACGGCACTTCGATGATGACGTTCAGGCTTTCGGGCGGATTATCGCCGATCGGGATCATGTCTATGTTCATGGGGCGGGTCTCTAGACGCCGCTTGGCACCCCGCCAAGACTATTTTTGTTGCACTGCAATAATCGTGCTCGACTGCTGCGGCCATTGCAGGAGCGCGGTCAAGCATTTAAGCGCGCGGACACCATGGCATACAACACCCCACAAGCAATTCGCGGCACGCAGGACATCTTTGGCGCAGATGCGGAGGCCTTTGCCTTCGTGGTCGAGACCTTTGAACGGGTGCGCAAGCTGTACCGTTTCCGCCGCGCAGAAATGCCGGTGTTCGAAAAGACCGAAGTATTTGCCCGCTCCATCGGCGAGACGACCGATGTCGTATCAAAGGAAATGTATTCCTTCGAAGATCGAGGCGGCGAATCGCTGACCCTGCGGCCCGAATTCACCGCCGGGATTGCGCGCGCCTATCTGACCAACGGCTGGCAGCAGCACGCGCCGCTGAAACTGGCTACGCATGGCCCGTTGTTCCGGTACGAACGCCCGCAAAAAGGCCGCTACCGCCAGTTTCATCAGCTTGATGCCGAGATCATTGGAGCAGGCGAGCCGCAGGCCGACGTTGAATTGCTGGCGATGGCCGATCAATTGCTGAAGGAATTGGGTATTGCAGACGGGGTGACGCTGCAGCTCAACACGCTGGGCGATGCCGACAGCCGCGAGGCGTGGCGCACTGCACTGGTAGGTTATTTCCGCGTTGTGCAGGGCGAACTCAGCGAAGACAGCCAGGAACGGCTGGAGAAGAACCCGCTGCGCATCCTCGACAGCAAGGATCGCCGCGATCAGGTGTTCGTGGCCGATGCGCCGCAGATCGACGACTTCCTGAGCAGCGAGGCGAAGGATTTCTTCGCCGCCGTGACATCGGGTCTCGATGCAGCCGGGGTGGAATGGACCCGCAATTCAGCCTTGGTTCGCGGCCTCGATTATTACCGCCACACGGCGTTTGAATTCGTCACTGACCGTCTGGGCGCTCAAGGCACCGTTCTGGGCGGAGGGCGCTACGACGGTTTGATGGAAAGCCTCGGCGGGCCGCCAACACCTGCGGTCGGTTGGGCGGCCGGGATCGAACGCCTGGCGATGTTGGTTGGGGAACGAGACGAAGAAGGTCCGGTCGCCATTCTGGTGGTCGAAGACGATAGCCAAGAAGCGATGGGCCATGCAGCTTCCGCTCTGGCGCGCCTCCGCAACGGCGGCGTTAGCGCGGATATGATTGCCACCGGATCTCCGCGAAAGCGCTACGACAAGGCAATAAAACGCAAGCCTGGCACGATCTTGAAATTTCAAGAGAGTGGGCACGGTATGAGCGGTGAGGGTGAGCCTGACCCGCGCATCCTTCAATTATTACCAGAATTCAAATGACCATTTCCCAAGAACGCCTGCACCATATCATCAACCGCTTCGCTGAACTCGAAGCGCGGATGGCTTCGGGTACGCTCGAAGGAGAGGCGTTTGTTCAGGCGAGTCGGGATTATTCCGAGCTGGAACCGATCGCCAAGATTGCTGGTGAGATACGCAATATCCGGCTCGAAATCGCGAATCTGTCCGCGCTGACCGCAGACCCCGAAATGAAGGCGATGGTGGACGAGGAGCTGGCCGTGCTGAGGGAAAACCTGCCCGCAGCCGAACGCGCGCTCGCCATAGCCATGTTGCCGCGCGACAGCGCCGATGCACGGCCCGCAATGCTGGAAATCCGCGCGGGCACAGGCGGCGATGAAGCCGGCTTGTTCGCTGCTGACCTGTTCCGGATGTATGAAAAATACGCCGCCGAGCAGGGCTGGAAAGTCGAAACCGTCAGCATGAGCGCGTCCGATGTCGGCGGCTTCAAGGAAGTTGTCGCCAACATCAAGGGCACCGGCGTATTCGCCAAACTGAAGTTCGAAAGCGGCGTTCACCGGGTCCAGCGTGTGCCGGTTACCGAAAGCGGCGGGCGCATTCATACCTCGGCGGCGACTGTTGCAGTCCTGCCTGAACCGGACGAGGTCGATGTCCAGATTGATCCGAACGATCTCAAGATCGATATCTACCGCGCGAGCGGTGCAGGCGGCCAGCACGTCAACACGACCGACAGTGCCGTGCGGCTTACCCACCTTCCCACCGGGTTGGTGGTGATCCAGCAGGACCAGCGCAGCCAGCACAAGAACAAGGACAAGGCGATGCAGGTTCTGCGTACGCGCCTGTACGATCTCAAGCGCGCCGAAGCCCACGGAGCCGAGGCCGAGGCGCGCAAGGCGATGGTTGGCAGCGGCGACCGGTCGGAACGAATCCGGACCTATAATTTCCCGCAAGGCCGGGTCACCGACCACCGGATCGGCCTGACGCTGCACAAGCTTGACGAAGTGCTTGCTGGTCCGGGGCTGGGCGAGCTGGTTGATGCATTGTCGGCGGAGGACGAGGCCAAGCGTCTCGCCTCGCTTGATGGCTGAGCAAACCGTAGCCGAGGCCGTTCGGGAGGCGGCAGCGCGCCTGTCCGAGACCAGTGATACCGCCCGGCTCGATGCCGAATTGCTGATGGCGGAGGCATTGGGGGTTTCCCGCTCGGAATTGTTGCTGCGCCATACGGCTGATCAG
>JBFEKH010000123.1:0-5867 GCA_041552775.1 Allopontixanthobacter sp. | reverse complement strand
GGGCGATTTGGTGTCGATCCCGGCCAGCGCATCGCATTCCTATGCATTGTGCGCCCTGGTGGATACCGATGTTCTGGCGTTCCCAGCTGACGAATTGCTCGTGATCATCGGGTCAGAGCCGATATTGCTTTATTCTCTGCTGCAACAATCGCTTACCGCGCTACATCGTTGCCGCGACAAAGCGGTTGGGCTTGGCCGCAAGAACGCGCAAGAGCGGCTTGCTAGCTTCCTTGTCGGCATGTCCGACCGGATCGGTTTTCAGGAGCCAGATGGTTGCATGCTGGATCTGCCAATGTTGCGCCGGGATATAGGTGACAGTCTGGGGCTGACAATCGAGACAATCAGCCGTCAATTCAGCGATTTGCGGTCGGCTGGGCTCGTTGAAACAACGGGTCGTTCACGTGTGTTGCTCCGTGATCTACCGGCTCTGGCAAAGCGGGCGGGGCATATCTGACGTTCTTTGTACTTGAAGGCAGTCCTTTTTTACCAAGTTTGATATGGATCAATGCGGCGACCACCCCGACTGCCTAATGAGGCGGCACGTGCAAGGGGGAATGAAATCTAATGGAAGCTGTACTTGGCCGGGTTGGAATTTGGTTTCTGATCCTATTGTTTGCAATTGGCGCAATTGCCGGGGCTAAGGATGCTGCATTCGCCGCTCATGCCACGATCATCGCGATAATTGCCTTCGTTTTGATCTGGGTGACCGCCGGTCGCTACGATCCGCTGGCTAAGGCACAGAGCATGTTCAACATGCCCACCGACCCTTCGCGCTATGATGATGATCCGGTCCGTTGGGGGGTCATCGCGACCATGTTCTGGGGTATCGTTGGTATGCTTGCGGGCGTATTCATCGCGCTGCAACTGGCATTTCCGTCGCTTAATTTCGAACCCTATCTAAATTTCGGGCGTGTGCGCCCACTTCATACTTCGGCGGTCATTTTCGCTTTTGGCGGCAATGCCCTGATCGCGACGAGTTTCTACGTTGTCCAGCGGACCTGCCGCGCCAGGCTAGCTTTTCCGAGCTTGGCACGCTTCGTTTTTTGGGGGTATCAGCTATTCATCGTGCTGGCGGCCAGCGGCTATCTGCTGGGCGTAACCCAGTCGCGGGAGTATGCCGAGCCGGAATGGTATGTCGACATCTGGCTGACCATCGTTTGGGTCAGTTATGGCGCAGTCTTCATAGGCACCATCATTAGGCGTCATGAACCGCATATCTATGTGGCCAACTGGTTTTACATGGCTTTCATTATCACCGTTGCCATGCTGCATCTGGTGAATAATCTGGCGGTTCCCGTCAGTTTTCTCGGGTCGCACAGTTACAGTGCGTTTGCCGGGGTTCAGGACGCGCTGACACAGTGGTGGTATGGCCATAATGCGGTCGGCTTCTTCCTGACCGCCGGTTTCCTGGCGATGATGTATTACTTCGTCCCCAAGCAGGCAGAGCGCCCGATATACTCCTACCGCCTGTCGATCATTCACTTCTGGTCGCTGATATTCCTGTATATCTGGGCTGGCCCGCACCATTTGCATTACACCGCGCTTCCCGACTGGGCGCAGACGCTTGGCATGGTGTTTTCGGTCATGCTCTGGATGCCGAGTTGGGGCGGGATGATCAACGGTCTGATGACGCTGAACGGCGCATGGGACAAAGTCCGCACCGACCCGATCATACGAATGATGGTGATGGCGCTCGCATTTTACGGCATGAGTACATTCGAAGGTCCGGTGCTGAGCATCAAGGCCGTCAACAGCCTGTCGCATTATACCGACTGGACCATCGGCCATGTCCATTCCGGCGCGCTCGGCTGGAATGGCCTGATCACATTTGCCTGCGTCTATTACCTCGTTCCCCGGCTGTGGAAGCGCGAACGGATGTATTCACTGCGAATGATCAACTGGCATTTCTGGCTCGCGACCATCGGCATCGTTTTTTATGCTGCGAGCATGTGGGTGGCCGGCATCACCCAAGGCCTGATGTGGCGCGAATACGGGCCTGACGGCTATCTGGTGAACAGCTTCGTAGATACCGTTGCCGCGCTCCATCCGATGTACATCATGCGTGCATTCGGCGGCGGCCTGTACCTGCTCGGCGGCGGAGTGATGACATACAATATCTGGATGACGCTGTCTGGCCGCCTCCGCACAGAGGCACCAATGACGCAGCCCGATTACGACGCCGAAAAAGATCGTCCGATCATTTCAGGTTCGGGCCAAGTCCCCGCCCAAGCACCGGCTGAGTAGGAGCAAAGAACATGAGTCTTACACAGCAACACAAAAAGATCGAACGCAACGTTACCCTGCTGGCGGTTGGCAGTTTCATTGTCGTCGCCATTGGCGGGATCGTGGAGATTGCGCCGCTGTTCTGGATCGATAACACGATCGAGAAAGTCGAAGGCATGCGGCCATATACTCCGCTTGAACAGGCAGGGCGGGACATTTTTGTTCGGGAAGGCTGCTATACCTGCCACAGCCAGATGATCCGCCCGTTTCGGGATGAAGTGGAACGTTACGGCCATTACAGCCTTGCCGCAGAATCCATGTATGACCACCCCTTCCAATGGGGTTCGAAACGCACCGGACCAGATTTGGCACGGGTTGGAGGGCGCTATTCCGATGAATGGCATGCCCAGCATCTTACGAACCCGCAAAGCGTAGTTCCGCAAAGCATCATGCCGTCCTATTCGTTCCTTGCAAAAGCAGAGGTCGAAGTTGCTGATCCGTCGGCAACGCTGCGCGCGCTGCAACGCGTTGGGGTGCCTTACACGGAACGTGACATTGAACAGGCCCCGGCGGATCTGGAAGCGCAGGCCCGTCCAGACAATGACGCAGGCGATTTCGCCGAGCGTTATCCCAAAGCGCAGATCCGGGATTTCGATGGTAATCCCGCCAAAGTGACCGAGATGGATGCATTGATTGCCTATCTCCAGATGCTCGGGACTCTGGTCGATGTGAACACCGCAGCGGCCCAGGAAGAACTGGCTGCGGAGAAGGGCCGATGAGCTTTTACGAAACTTTGCGCCATTTCGCCGATAGCTGGGGGCTGCTGGCCATGATGGTGATCTTTCTGACACTTTGCCTGTGGCCTTTCCGTCTCGGGGCAAAGACCCGCAATCGCGATGCCGCAACGTTGATTTTCAAGGATGACGACGATGGCGAATAAGCCCAGCTTCCCTCCGCATGCCCCAGCGCAGCGTATCGACGAAGCTACCGGCACCCGAACCGTTGGCCATGAATGGGATGGTATCGAGGAACTCGATACGCCGATGCCGCGCTGGTGGCTGTGGACGTTCTACCTCTGCATACTTTTTGCGGCTGTTTATGTGGTTCTCTATCCAGCCTGGCCGATGATGAGCAAGGCGACCGAGGGTGTGCTCGGCTGGTCAAGTCGCGGGCAGCTAGCGGAAGAAATCAGCGCAGCGGACCAGGCGCGCGTTTCTGTCAATGAACAGATTGCCCGCATTCCGATTGAACGATTGCCTGAAGACAGCCCCCTGATGCAAAAGGCGGTGGCCGGGGGGCGCGCCGCGTTCCTGATCAATTGCGTCCAGTGCCATGGATCGGGCGCGGCAGGCAGCAAGGGCTATCCCAACCTGAATGACGACGACTGGCTGTGGGGCGGCGATTTGAAAGCAATCGAATTCACGCTGACACATGGCATTCGCCAACAGGGTGATGACATGACCCGGTTCAGCCAAATGCCCCCGTTCGCTGGCGCATTCGATCAGGCCCAACTGGACGGTCTGGCCAATCACGTGCTTTCGCTCAGCGGCAGGGCGCAGCCCTCGGCCATCGGTGCGGCGCTCTATGCAGATAATTGCGCCGCCTGCCATGGGGCAGATGGATTGGGCAACCGCGAACTTGGTGCCCCGAACCTGGCTGATGCGATCTGGCTTTATGGCGGGACACCGGCAGAGGTTAAGCGCCAGATCGTGGCCCCGCGTAATGGCATGATGCCAAAATGGGAGGGGAGGCTCGATCCTGTCACGATCAGGATGCTCGCCGCTTATGTTCATTCGCTCGGGGGCGGGGAAAACTTCGTGGAGGTCGCTGCAAATCCAGCGGTAGAAGTAGATGAACAGCCCTGACCGCTCGTGGGCCGACTTGCGCGAGGAGAATCAGCCGGAGCACCTGTTTGAGAAACGCAAACAGGTTCACCCCCAGCGGATCGACGGCAACTTTCGGCGATTCAAATGGCTGGTGATGCTCGTCACACTGGCGATCTATTACATTACGCCGTGGCTGCGGTGGGACCGGGGGCCATATGCCCCAGATCAGGCGGTGCTGGTCGATCTGGCCAATCGCCGGTTCTACATGTTCGGCATCGAGATCTGGCCGCACGAGTTCTATTTCGTCGCGGGCCTGCTGATCATGGCAGGCATCGGCCTGTTTCTGGTGACCAGCGCAGTGGGCCGGGCGTGGTGCGGCTATGCGTGCCCACAAACCGTGTGGACCGATCTTTTCCAGCACGTTGACCGCTTCGTCGATGGCGACCGCAATGCACGGATGCGTCTGGACAAGGCGCCGTGGGGCGCGGGCAAGATTGCGCGGCGCGGTTTCAAATGGACGATATACCTGTTCATCGCTTTCTGGACGGGCGGCGCGTGGATCATGTATTTTGCCGATGCGCCGACGCTGACGGTGGATTTCTGGACCGGACAAGCTGCCCCTGTTGCCTATGTAACCGTGGCAATCCTGACACTGACAACGTTCATTCTCGGTGGATTCATGCGTGAACAGGTGTGCATTTACATGTGCCCCTGGCCTCGTATCCAATCTGCCATGCTGGATGAAAAATCGCTGCTGGTGACCTATAAGGACTGGCGCGGGGAGCCGCGTGGCAGCGTCAAAAAAGCTGCCAAGAACCACAGTGCGGCCGGCGACTGCATCGATTGCAACCAATGCGTCGCGGTCTGTCCGACCGGGATCGACATTCGCGAAGGGCCGCAGATCGGCTGCATTACCTGCGGCCTCTGCATTGATGCCTGCGACCGCGTCATGAACGAAATTGGCAGGCCGCGCGGATTGATCGATTACGCAACCCTGGAAGATTGCGAGCGTGAGGCAGCAGGTGAGCAGCCGCGGCCAGTCTGGAAGACCCTTTTGCGCCCGCGTACGCTGATCTATTCCGCGATTTGGGGCGGGATCGGGCTGGCGCTGCTGTTCGCGCTTGGCACCAGGACGCGCACCGAATTGTCGGCGGCAGCAGACCGCAATCCACCCTTCATGCTGATGAGCGACGGGTCCGTGCGAAACGCCTTCACTTTGAAGATCCGCAACATGGAAAGCCGTCCGCGACGTTTCACCATAGCTCTCGACGGGCTGGAAGGTGCAGCGATGTGGACCGGAACCGTCTCGCGTGATGATGCGGCCCGCGCATTGGATGTGGCGGTGGACGCCGATCAGACTCAGGCAATCCGTGCCTATGTTGTTGCACCGGCGGGCACGGCTGCGCAGGATTTCGCTTTTACGGTTACTTCCGGCGGGGAACCGGCGGAAACCGACCGCAGCGAAGTGCGCTTCGTGGTTCCGGGGGCATCTGAATGAAGACCCCTTTCACAGGGCGTCACATGGCTATGGTGATGGCTGGCGGTTTTGGTATCGTGATCGCGGTGAACCTGTTCATGGCCACGCTCGCCGTGGGCGGCTTCAGCGGGGTTGTGGTCAAGAACAGCTATGTCGCCAGCCAGAATTTCAATGGATGGCTCGAACGCGCCGAAGCGCAGGATGCGCTTGGGTGGGATATAGTGGCCAGTCGCGCGCAGGACGGCACAGTTCTGGTGGAAATGCGGAACGTGCCCGAAGATGCCGCGCTGGCCGCCGTTGCCCGGCGGCCACTTGGCGAACCGGACCGCCGGGAAGTCGCG
>JBFEKH010000122.1:0-6100 GCA_041552775.1 Allopontixanthobacter sp. | reverse complement strand
GTTCGCCATTCCCGTGAACTTGCCGATACCACCCGCTTTTGCGGTCGCTAGAGCGCTGATTGCGGATGGGTAGTTGTCTCCGATCCAAAAAGACGCCCATTCGCATCCTCGCATGGAGCCAAAATCATCGACCTCCATGGTCTTTAAGCCGCCGTTGTTCATGAACAGCAATTCGCCTTCAAGCGACAAGACTTTAATGCAGTCGCTGCTCGCATTCAGCACGCTCTCGAGGAACGCGGCTGACTCTATATCGATTTCGAGTGACGGGGAAACGGGGGGCCGTGCCGGGCGCTCTAGAGCACTTGACCCTTCATCCACCGCGAACCGCTGCAATCCCTGGTCCAGCCAGAAAGCGCCAGCTCCGAGCAGACGTGAGTGCGGCAATCATAGCGGCTGGACTTTCAAAGAGAGCTAACTTCGATTGACACAAGCCTACGCTGATCGTGGGCATAAGCAATTCAGAAGTGTCCGTCGTCAGATAATTTGAGGCTGGCATCGAATGCCCGCTTTGCGCGGTCGCCTTGCCGAAACCTGCCAGTCCGCTCCCGGCCCAAACGTGGACGAGTAGCTTGGCGGAACAACCATATGGTCTATGGTGGAAAGGATCACTGAAAGGAATTGAGCATGATTTGCGGCAAAATCGTTATGGTTCGCGGCAAAGAAAGCGTTTCAGAAGACTGGGGCGAGTTTGAGTTCCTTGGGCTTCCCTCTCCCGGTGATCGCATCATGGTAAAAAAAGAAGGCGCTGAGAATTACGCCACGGTCTTGGCTGTCCATCATTACCCGTGCATTTCCGAAAGTGGTGACAAGCCGAGTGCAGAGATTGTCGCACAATGGACTGGCTCAGGGCCGAGAATCAGATAGGCTGATTGTCCGATTCCAACGACGTTTTTGTCATCCAACACCGATTTTCGCAGTCCTGAAAGCTGCCGGTTTGGGGCGCTCAACGGAACCTGAACAAAGGGCAGGTTTCAGGTGCGACGAACGGCCCTGGGAACGACCAGTTTGTTAGCGTTAATCGCCTAAATTGCGCTCAAGCACCGTATTACCGCCTGGCTGCACGCTTTCGCTGATAAGTTTCGCCCATAAGTCTCCAGTGTTCTCGGAGTTCGATAACAACAAAATTCCGTCACCGGATTCCGGGTACATTATCGCAATACTTCGCGCGCCTACATCAGCCCCAGTGTGTTGCAACGCGTACCCTCCACCTTCAAGGTTCTGGATGACTTGCCAACCTAGCCCAAAGGGGATTCCTTCTTCTTCGGCATTAACCGGTGTAACCATTGCTCGCCGAAGCTCGGGAGACATATCCATCCCTCTCATTACATATGCCATAAAGGTAGCGTAGTCCCGCGCACTGGTTAAGAGATTGTCGGCGGCATTTGCTTGAGTGTGCTTTTCTTCATCAAGCGGTTTTCCCTTGCGATCGCGCGGAACGGCATAGCGCGTTTGGTCAACACCATCGCCGAACGTAAAATAAGTGCCCAACATGCCTAGAGGTGCGAATAGTTGCTCTCGCGCCAAAGCCTCCAGTGTCTTGTGAAACTTAGCTTCCAAAGCTTTTCGTAGATACTCCATGCCCTCGCCAGAATATTGCTGACGCTTTCCAGGAGCGAACTCAAAACGCAGCTTATTGTCGTCCGCTAGATAGCGCCAATTCGGAAATCCCGTGCGATGGGTGAGTACGTGCCGAGCTGTCAGCTTTCGCAATTCAGGACCGCCCGCCACATCGGTATCAACATGATATTTCATCAATGGCTCATCTAAATCGAATAGCCCTGCATCAACCAATTTCAGGGTTGTCATTGCCGTAACGGGCTTCGTCAGAGAGGCTATATTGTAAATTGTGTCGATCGGTGCTGCGACATCCTCTGATAGCTCGCCGAAAACACGGATTTGCTGAAGTTTACCGCCTTTGATGCGAGCAAAAGCCATTGATGGAATATCCAGCATCTTCATAGCCGCTTCGATATGGCGATCGTTTTCAAATAGCGGTGAACGATAACCAGCTGTTACAGCCCCAGAATGATCATAACTGAGCACACGGTGCATTTTCCATTCATCGCCGATCAGCATCCACAAGGTTGTAAAAGCCGCCGAACCGGATAGCGTTTCCGTGCCATCACTGGCGCGCTCGTAGAAATTATGGTCTCCTTCTTGGACGGCACCATACAGAACGCCATCGGCATGGAGAGGAAAGACGCGCTGCGTGTCGGGGACGATTTTTCGAATGGGCTTGAGCGGATTGTCACCGCAGATATTTTTTGAAAATGCTTCGAGAAAAGCATCTCGATCCTGAATTCCGCCGACATCATGATAAAACTCAAGGTCATCTGACAGGACTGCTTCAACCGCAGGAATATCACATTTGTTAAAACCAAGATCGAAAACGATTGTATCCATCCGGTTAATAGCGGCTTCAAGTTCGGCAGCTGGTGTCTTGTGTGCTGACACAGGCACCGTGAGCCCCAAGCAAATTCCTGTTGCAATTAATTTACTAACATTGCCGATCATCCGTTTTCCTTCTTATCATCTGGTATCAAAGCCCGTATTGGAACTGTGTTGTCAGGGCAATACAGCAATGTCCGATGTCATGTGCCTAAAAGCACTTTCTAGGGGGCATGCCCGAGCCAATTATGTTTCAGCACATCTATTCGCCTGAATTACGGGCTCAGCTCCATGAAGGCAGCACCGTTCAATGTGAGCTAGACTGGGTGGATGCAGCAAGAAGGACTGACGATACGCGCGATTTCTGAGCTCAGATGCATCGTTCAAATGTCCGTTTCTATGACCGGCAATTTAAAAGCAGATAGCCTGCTAGCCACGACATTTCCTCCATTAAACACCCCTTTTTTGCAGCCCTAAAAGCGGCCGGCTCGGGCGCTCGACGAAACCTGAATGAACGGCAGGTTTCAAGTGCGAAGCGCGAGTCTGGGTATGACCGCTTTGTCGGCGGAAGCAGGTATGCTGACCTCGGCCAAGTCTAGCGGCAGCTAATCACCACTTTCGAAAAAAAACCTGCCGTTCCGCACCCGACGCCATTGCGGACATTCGTCAATGGCGCTATTTTTTCGCAAGGTATGCTCCCACAGCGAGGCACGATGAACGGCATAACAGACGAGCTACTCGTGAGCATTGCCGAACGCGCCAAGGACCCCAAGCGTAGATATCGTGCGGCATTAGAAGATGAGTCTCGCGTTGAACTCCCGGTCGCCGAGATCGAAAGGCGAGAGGAAGAATGGACGCGGCGATTAATCGTTCGCTCGAACGCTCTTGACGGCAAAGAATTGGCTCCAGAAGAAGTGGAGCGCTACTTGGCCGAATGGCGCGTAAGCCGCGATGCTGTGCGTGACCAGATGAATGCTCAGATGCGGGCCTGGGGTCAAACGCCGCCTGAAACCAAGTGCCTGCTTGAAACCGAACAGCAATTTTCCGTGTCTTCCGCACCGCCCGGAGCCAAGCCCTTGGGGCCGCCACCGTCTGAGAACGACTGGAAGGCAGTAGAGCAATTTGCAGGGCAACCGGTGCCTGCGGATTTGAGGCGCCTCTACTCAATCTCCGATGGCGGCTTTGGGCCCGGATTCACGGGTCTAAACACGGTGCAACTAATCAAAGCTGGCAGCGAAGATTTTCGGAGGCGCGGGCCGGATTATTGTGGAACCATCGAGTACCCTAATTCTTACATTCACCTCGCCAGCGAGAATCTCGATTTCCACTACGATCTGGATACCAACCGTATCATTTCGAGTAACTCGAATTGGGAAGAACAAGGTCTACAGACCTATCAAATCTTCCATGTGGCATTTGGGTCTTTGGCTGAGATGATGGAAGATTGGCTTTGCCGCTCCTGAAGTTTAACCTCGCCACGGACCTTATTTTCCAATGGCCGCTTTCCACAACATTTCCGCCATATTGCATCGATTTTCCGAGACCCAAAAGCGGCAATTCGAACGCGCTCAATCAAATCTGAATGAGCGGCCGCTTTCGGGAAGCTGATTTCGCCAGCGCAACGTCCGCTTTGTTGGCAACAGGCGCCGGTACCGCAAAGCCCGGCGGGCAGCGGCTGATGACTTGCAACCGATTTACCTGCGTTGATCGTAAGTCAGAAACACGGCTCATTGTGTAGGCATCAGGAAGACCTCGTTCACCGCACAGCGCGGATTGGCCTCAAGGGCAAAGAGCGCGGCTTGGGCCACATCTTCAGGCTGCAATTTGTCCGGCTTGGGTTCATCGAAGAAGGCAGTGTCGACCATTCCCGGCGCGATGATCGTGCACCGGCCCCCGAATGATTTCATCTCCTCGGACAGATTGCCGCCATAGCCATGAACGAACCATTTTGTCGCGCCGTACACCGATCCTGAGAGATGTCGCCGCCCAGCAGCCGATCCGGTCAGTAGAAGATGGCCCGCCCGCTGTCTGAGATGCGGCATCGCGGCCTTGACCGTCCACAGAACACCGAGAATGTTCACACGGATCATTTTCTCCCACTCCTCCGGATCGCCAGCATCGGTGCCAGCAGCCGACACTCCCATTCCGGCATTGGCGAATGCTGCATCCATGCCGCCGGTCTTATCAGAGAATGTCGCCATGGCGGTTGTCAGGGCATCAAGATCCATCACGTCACCTGGCATCGCCGTGGCATGGTCTCCCAATTCGGCTACAAGAGCTTCCAATTTGTCCTCGGACCGCGCGAACAATCCGACTTGCCAGCCCTGTGCAACCGCCAGCCGCGCCGTGGCTGCACCGATCCCGCTTGACGCGCCGGTGATGAAAAGTGCTCTGGTCTTCATGTTACGTTCCCTCATTTCAGTATCCATCGGCGGTAGAACGCGCTCGGGCAGCTTTCGTTGCGCGCAAGGCTAACTGCGTGAGCAACACTTGTCTGATTTGTCGGCACAGGAATTATGGGCTGGTGCCACGGCACGACCTAGGCAGCGCCAGCTTTCTCCTTTTTCTGTAGCTGCAATCGACGTTCCGGACACGGCCCAAAAGCAGCAATTTAGCGCTCGACAATACGACTGGCCAAACTGTTTGGATCTCGATCAATGGCGACTGTTATTCGGGCGACTCTAGCAGTAAGGTGAGCTCTTCCTAGCGCTGGTGTCGTGGCTTTTGGGCATCATTTAGAACCCTAGCAGTGAGAGCGAAATGACGAGCACACCATCCTACCCGATCGGCACGCCAAGTGAGCCTTGGGGAGAGGATGAGCGTAACCAATGGCGAGCAAGTCAGTCTCAAAAACGAAGCTATCAGGAAGATGTGGAGCCCCGCATCATGGCGCTGGCTGGCCGTTTTGAAACCCTCACCTATGGCCAGCTCAATTACGCTGGCGAGGCTTACACCCTTTTCGCCGTGCGCAATGGCACCCCCGATCCTAGGTTGCCGACGGCTCTCGTAACGGGCGGCGTACATGGATACGAAACAAGCGGAGTGATGGGAGCGCTGCAATTTCTTGAAACACGCGCAGACGAATATGCTGGAAAGATCAATCTTCTGGTAGCCCCCTGCGTCAGCCCCTGGGCATATGAGCGGGTCAACCGTTGGAACTATGATGCCATCGATCCCAACCGTAGCTTTGCCTCAAATAGCAAAGCGCGTGAGTGCAGCACACTGATGGAGCTTGTGGCCGCGCAACTCGGCCCATTCCTGCTACATATCGATCTGCATGAAACAACCGACAGCGATGAGAGCGAGTTTCGTCCGGCCTTGGCCGCACGTGACGGCGAAGAATTCGAACCGGGTATCATCCCCGACGGCTTCTATCTGGTTGATGACAGTGAGAATCCGCAATCTGACTTCCAACAGGCGATCATATCAGCGGTTGAACAAGTCACGCACATCGCGCCATCTGACGAAGATGGGAAGATCATAGGCTCGCCCGTTGTCGCACGCGGAGTGATCGAATACCATCAGGCCAAGTACGCAATGTGCAGTTCCTTAACCGGCGCACGGTTTACGACAACCACCGAAGTCTATCCTGATAGCCCACGCGCCACGCCTCAGATTTGCAACGATGCCCAGGTCGCTGCCGTGTGCGCAGCTTTGGATTTCGCGCTCGCGCATGCATGAGCCTAACGTCGCCGCTTACCCGCAATATACC
>JBFEKH010000121.1:0-6221 GCA_041552775.1 Allopontixanthobacter sp. | reverse complement strand
GATAAAATAGGGGCGGAACATTGCTGTTCCGCCCCCAGAAATTCAATCGTGTGGCGCTCAGTAGTTCAGGCGCACCGATAGGCCAAAGGTACGAGGTTCATTCACGAATGCAGTATTGTTGTTGAAATCGATCCCGCCTTTTACATTGTCCTCATCGGTTATGTTGCGGGCGAAAGCGGCAACTTCATAATTGCGATCCGGGGAGACATATCCGATCCGCAGTCCGCCTTCGATCTGGTTGGCCGAATTGAATTCCAGCGATTCGTACAAGAAGAAGTTGGTTGCGCCCTGATAGGTCCAGTCGGTGTAGGCAAACAATTCGCCGCCGCCGGCCAACGGCACAGAGTAACGTGCTGTGATGTCGCCGATCCACTCCGGAGCATTGGGGAACGGATTGCCGTCCACCAGTGCGCGATTGGTACCGCCGATGTTCACAATTGGATCGGTCACGGTGCACTGTGCGCAGATGCCTACCGCCAATGCATCATCTTTGATCTTGGTGTCATTGTAGCTGATGCCTGCGGTGATCAGGAAATTATCCATGATCTGGAATGCGGAATCGAGTTCGAAACCCCAAGCCTCGCCTTTGTTGGCATTCACCAGCTGGACCAGATTATTGGCTCCGCCAACCGCTGTGAATTGGGGATCATCGACAGTATAAGTGAAGATCGCTCCGTTCAAGCGGACGCGGCGATCCGCCAGCTCGCTCTTGAAGCCGATTTCGTAAGACATGATCTTTTCAGAGCTTGCTACCGAAGGCTGCGCGAAGAAGGCGACATCGCGGCCCTGAATGGTCGGCGCTCGGAAACCACTGGCTACGCGGCCGTAAACACTAACGTCATCCGACAAGTCGGCAAATGCGCTCACATCCCAGCTCAGCCGACCTTCGGAAACTTCGCGGAAGTTCAGCGGCGCACCGGACAGAACGAAGAAGTTCTTCTCGTCGTCGGTATAACGCAGGCCGCCGGTAACCTTGACCATATCCGTCAACTGATATGTGCCCTGGCCGAACAGCGCCCAGCTCAAATCCTGATGCCGGACCGTTACTGGAGGCGGGAAAGTGAAGCCTTCGGTCAGGACGGTGAAGTCGCTCTTGAAGACAAACCCGCCGACCTGCCATTGCAGCGGGCCATCGCCGGAGGAAGCCAGACGGACCTCCTGGGTGAGCTGGTAAAGGTCGATGGAATCCTTGGTATCTGACGGGAACGGGATCAGCCCAGGGCCTGATTCCGGCAGGAATACCGCACCAAAACCGCCATCGATATCGCCGCGGCTGGAGCCGTTGCTTTCCTGATAGGAAGTGATCGAGGTAAGGGTCGCTCCTTCCCCCGCATATTCCACCTTCAGTGAACTGCTGAACACTTGATATTTCGATTCGTTGCCGCCACCGGCATCGTAAAATACGGTCTTGCGGTCGTAATTGCCGTTTAGATCATTGTGACCAGGTCCAAGAATATTGGCGCGGAACAAAGTCGAAGTGCCGTCGAGGTCGCTATATTGGACGCTCCCCAGAATGCTGAGATTATCGCTGGGCGTGATCAGCAACTGGCCGCGAACGGCAAACTGGTCGAACCCGCCATATACGTCTTCTTCGCCGGTGAAGCCATTGTCGACGAAATCATCGCGCCCCTGATACATGACCGAAATACGGCCTGAAACCTTATCCTCGACCAGTGCGCCGCCAACAGCCGCATCGAGCGAAATGGTGTTGTAGCTGCCGTAGCTTAGCGAGCCCTGGGCGGAGAAATCCTGTGTCGGTTTGTTCGTGTCGATCTTCACCGTACCGGCCGGGGTATTGCTACCGAACAGGGTACCCTGGGGGCCGCGCAGAACTTCGATCCGGTCAACGTCGAACAGCGGGAACGCCTTCAGAGTGACGTTTTCCATCACCACATCGTCCATGATTACCGAAACCGGCTGCGATGCTGCCAGATCGAAATCGGTGTTGCCCAGCCCCCGGATATAGAAGCGCGGTGCGGCGCGGCCATTGGAGCTTTCCACGAACAGGCCAGGCACCTGCGCTGCCAGCGCTGTGATATCTGCACCGGCGTCGAAGATCGACTTTACCCTTGAGGAATCGAGGGTGGCGGCGGAAATGGCCACGTCCTGCAAATTCTCTTCGCGGCGGTTGGCCGTCACCACGATCACGTCAAGCTCGCCGCTGGTGGAAGCAGCAGGAACTTCCTGCGCTAGTACAGGCGATGCCGCGCCGACGATGGCAATCGAGATGAGACTTGCGGCAGTTAGATGCACGCTGGAACGATAGAAAATTGATTTCATGGCTTTGGTTTTCCCGAGTTTCCGACCTTACCCGACCTAGCCGAGGCCCTGCCCCCCGGCCTACCCAAATCTTGGCAGTCAAAATCATGATCGACCGTCAGGAGAGACATGTATTTATATGAATTTGTTCACTTTATACCAAATTACGGATAATACTTCTGGCGAAACGCGTTGGACGAATCCTGCTCGATGTTGCGTATTTGAGACATGTTTTGCGATATTTGATCGAGAGGCTCCAAAGTCTGATAGTATCGCCGGCACGGATAACCGCGCTTCGCTCCCTTGCCCGCGGCGGTTCGCCGCGCCATAGGATGCGAGCGATTCTCCGGCATTCCGTTTTTGCAAAGGTCCGCGCGATGAAAGTCCAGATCCATGTTTCCCTCAAGCCCGGCGTGCTCGATCCGCAGGGGCGCGCGATCCATCACGCGCTGGAAGGGCTCGGCTTTGCGGGGGTCAATGATGTCCGCGCCGGAAGGTTGATCGAGCTGGATGTGGACGACAATGTCACCGATGCCGAGTTGGATGAGATGTGCCGCAAGCTGCTCGCCAATATGGTGATCGAAAACTACCGCATCGAAAGAATGGACCAGAAGGAGACCGCGTGATGGCATTCCGCGCTGCGGTGATCACCTTCCCCGGCTCCAACTGCGACCGCGACATGGCTGTCGCTCTCAAGCAGGTCAGCGGCACTGCGCCGATCCGTGTGTGGCATGGCGATGCGGAATTGCCAGACCGGCTCGATTTCATAGCGCTGCCCGGCGGCTTTTCCTACGGTGATTATTTGCGTTCCGGCGCGATGGCCGCTCGCAGCCCGATCATGCAGGCAGTGGTAAGCGCGGCTGGCCGCGGAGTGCCCGTGCTGGGTGTTTGCAACGGCTTCCAGATTCTGACCGAAAGCGGGCTGCTGCCCGGCGCCCTGATGCGTAATGCGGGCCAGAACTTCATCTGCCGCACGGTGGCCCTGACGGTCGAAAACAATCAATCGCTGTTCACTGGCGGCTACGAAGCGGGCCAGACAATACATATTCCCGTCGCCCATCATGACGGCAATTATTTTGCTGACGATGCCACGCTGGACCGGCTGGAGGGCGAAGGCCGCGTTGCCTTCCGCTATGCCGAACCATGCAATGGTTCGCGCCGTGACATTGCCGGAATACTCAATGATGCGGGCAATGTACTGGGTATGATGCCCCACCCCGAACGGGCGATAGAGCCAGCGCAGGGCGGCGATGACGGTCGGGCACTATTTGCCGGGGTTGTAGAGGCTGCGATCGTTTCCGCCTGACGCGGGAAGCGCCTTTTCCACCGGTAAAGTTTTGCGAACACAAACCTTGCGTGCTTCTTCTGCCGGCATCGGCCTGCCAAAGTAGAATCCCTGGATTTTCTTGCAGCCCAACTGGCGGATCATTTCCGCTTCTTCGGCCGTTTCGACGCCCTCTGCAGTGGTCGACATCTCAAGGCTGTCGGCCATTGCGACCACGGCGCGAATGATCGCCAGGCTTTCGGGATGGTGTTTCGCGGCACCCTGGACAAAGGTGCGGTCGACCTTGATGGTCGAGAACCTCAGTTTGCGCAGATAGCCGAGCGAGGAATAGCCGGTGCCGAAATCGTCCAGCGCCACGGAACATCCCAGCGCCATGATTTCTTCGAGGGCCTTGCGGGCTAGGTCCGCATCACGCAGGAAAATGCTCTCCGTGACTTCAATCTCGAGGCGTTGGGCAGGCAGCCCGCTGTTGGCCAGCGCGCGAACCACGGTGGAAGCGAATTCGGGCTCGATCAATTGTTCGCCCGAAACGTTCACGGCAATGCGGATATGGCTTGGCCAGTTCACCGCCTCGAGGCAGGCCTGTTCCATCACCCACTGGCCAATCGGCACGATCAGCCTGGTATCTTCCGCCAGCGGGATGAACTTGGCCGGACTGACAAACCCGTGTTCCTTGCTCTGCCATCTAAGCAAAGCTTCGAAACTGACGATGTTTTCGCGGAATGCGTCGACCACCGGCTGGAAGTTAAGCAATAATTCGCCGCGCTCGATCGCATGACGCAGCGAGAATTCCAGTCGTCGGCGTTCTTCGGCGGAGGCGTGCAGCGATGGCTCGTATTTGCAATGTTCGCCTCCGCCTTCGTCCTTGGCACGGTACAGGGCCAAATCGGAATTCCGCATCAGTTCTTCGACAGTGGTTCCGTCGGCCGGCCCGATAGCGGAACCCACGCTGGCCCCCACATACAGCGTGTGATGGGCAATCTCGTAAGGGCGAGACAGGCGTTCGATGACCTTGTTCGCGACCTTGTCCACGTAGCCCACTTCGGTCGCATCGCGGATCACAATGGCGAATTCATCGCCCCCGAGACGGCCGACGCGTTCGTTGTCGCTGACGACTTCCATTAACCGCTGCGATACTTCGGCCAACAATTGATCGCCGATCAGGTGGCCGAGCGAATCGTTTACCGCCTTGAAGCGGTCCAGGTCGATCATCAGGAACGCGCAGCGGGCGCGCCATTGCTGGGCATAGCGCAAGGCCTCGCCCAGCCCTTCGTTTAGCATCAGGCGATTGGGCAATCCGGTCAACGTGTCGTAGCGCGCCAAATAGGCGATCTTCTCGCTGGATTCGCGCTGTTCGGTGACATCCGAACCGACGCCGCGGAACCCGATATGTATGCCCTTTTCGTCCAGCATCGGCGTGCCGGACAATTCCCACCAGCGCTGCGCCCGTCCCAACGATACTTTCACCAGCAAGTTGGAAAAGCTTTCCCGGCGCTTTAGCCGCTCGGCAAGATCGTGCAGGGTCGGATCGAACTGACCCGTCGACCAGTTCTCTCCGCTGATCAGTTGCAGGAACGGTTTGCCGTTGATTTCTTCCGTGGTCTTGCCCAGCGCAAAGGAGAACCGTGGTGATACCGTACGCACCCGGCGGGCAGTATCGATTTGCCAAAGCCAATCGGCCTGATTTTCCTCGAATTCACGAAGCAGGAGAGAGACTACCTCGTCCTTCTCGATGATCGCAGCTTCGGCGATGCGGCCTTCCAGGAACACCCGCGAAGTTCCAATCGTACCAGCAGTTATTACTCCCACGAAAATGAGGCACACGCTGACCATCAGATATTGCCCGGTCAGGGAAAATCCGATCGTCGCGCCAATACCAGTTATGACGGTAAAAACGATTGTTGCCAGCGGGGTGGTCGCCACGATCAGGGCCGATCCCGCAATCAACGCGGACACGATTGCCCACAGGACGATCATGTCGCTGTTCTCGCCTATCAATCCGAACCACAGGAACGGGACGCACCAGACAAGTCCGATCGCGACGATCGAGATGCTGTGCTTGCGGAATTCGGCCATGGACATCGCGCGGCGGTCTGCATCCCACAGGCTGCTATTGACCTGTGCGTTGAACGCCAGGGAGAAGCCGAGCGCGACAGCCCACGCAATCAGCGCAACCGGGTGAATAATATCGCGGTAAAGATATGAGACCATGCCCGCTGCGACGACCTGTGCGATCAACCGGTGGACGTTCCCCGTGACCAGGCGGGGATATTGCATGCCGCGCAAACGCACCCAATCCGCGTGTTCCGGGTCCTGCAGGCCCAGCACGGCACGAATTGGTAATCCGATCTTCGCATCAGATTTTGGGGTGATCAGTTCCTTCACGCATTGGCGGGTAGCAAGCAAAGGTTGCTACCGCGTAAAGTAATGACCCCATTCGGTTTCTTTTACTTCGCAATCAGCCGAAGCGCGAATATTTTCCCGACCCGAATCTTTCGTCCCGCGGAAGCGTAACTTCAATTGGTCGCCTAGCGCATGCCGCGCTATAAATTGTTGATAAAATTGAATAATTATTTAACTGCGTATAGTAATCGTGTACCGTGACAAAATAAACTTCCGCTTTGCTCATTCCTCGACCGGCGGGAAAGCCTCGGCTGTTGATTTCCACTGAGAACTG
>JBFEKH010000120.1:0-6233 GCA_041552775.1 Allopontixanthobacter sp. | reverse complement strand
TTAGGGTTAGGTGCCGGATCAAAGGCCAATCTTGAAAATGAAAATTGAAAAAACTGAATTGCTTGATAATGAAAGAAAAGCGTTAGTCGAGCAGCTAATGATCGCACTTGATCGGCTGGATCACGCTGGCGAGGCAATGGCTGCGCTCTATCTCGACATGGCCTTGAATGTCTTGGACCCCATGCGCAATCAAGGTCCACTAAACGGTGACGTGACCCCCTGATTTTCCTCCAAGTTCAATCAGAACCCGGCCCTGAAGGCAGAACGGACGACATGAGAAAAGCATGCCTTAGCGAGAAAAAATTAATTGGCTTGTCGGCTGGGAACGATTTTGAAGAGGGAGAAACCCCTATCTCCAATTGACAAAATTGTTACCGCCTTCGTTCATCGTAATAGGTATGATCGAAATTCAGAATCCGAAAGAGCTCAACAGCGCTAGAATAATCGCATTCTCGACAGTGTTCTTCATTGTTACCTCGATTACGATTTACTGGACCCGGTTCAGTGGTGGTTTAGCGCTAGTTTGGTTCGGCACAGCATTACTATCTTCACTCCTAGTGAATTTGCGTCTCTCAGCCTGGCTCAAGGTTCTGCCAGTATTCGCTCTGTTGAGCGCGGTTTCAACGAGCATTTTCGGCTTTGGTCCGGAAATAGCTGCGCAATTGGCTATAGTTAATATTTTTGAAGCAACTTTGGTGGCGTTGCTCTTGATCGGCTTTCGTCCGCAGCGAGACTATTTGGAAAGCTCGCAGGGGTTCGTGAGTTTGATGCTTTGGGCTGGCATAGTTGGCCCGGCCATCGCAGCTGTACCAGGTGGTTGGTTGGTTCATCACTTCATTGGGCGCCCTTGGTCTGTCAATGCGATAGAATGGTCGCTTGGTCACGGTCTCGGTACCATGCTGGCCTGCCCCATAACCTTACTTTTTGCACGCGGCAGCATCGCCAGCCTGATGAAAGTTGCAACAAATCGAGGCTATTTTGAGCTCG
Organism: Allopontixanthobacter sp.; assembly: GCA_041552775.1. GTDB lineage: Bacteria > Pseudomonadota > Alphaproteobacteria > Sphingomonadales > Sphingomonadaceae > Allopontixanthobacter. Next base: position 5,246 of record JBFEKH010000120.1, on the reverse strand, counting down.
CGATTCTATCGCTGGCAATTGTTGTCACCTCGCTGCTGACATTTTATCAATCAACTTATCCTCTGCTGTTCCTACCCATGTTGCCACTGACACTCACGTGCTTTCGATTAGGTCGGATTGGAGCGGCAGTTTCTGTATTATTAATTGCGGTATCAGCTATGGGGTCACTCTTTTCTGGAGTTGGGCCATTCGCTAACCTTCCAGTTCCGTTTGCCGAGAAAGCCATATTCCTGCAGTTGTACTTGGCAGCAATTGTTTTGTTTTCTTTGCCTGTGGCGACCGTCCTGAAAAATTATGAGGTGCTACGCCTAAAATTTTTTAAACGAGCTGCGCTGCAGAGACTTTTTTCCGATCATTCAGACGACGCCTTACTGACTCTGAATAGCGATGGCAAAATTAGGTATGCTTCGCCAGCAAGCTCAAAAATTTGCGGTCAGGACGATCTCCTAGACGAACACCTGTCTATATTTTTCAATGATGAAGATCGGCCAATCGTTGAAGCAGTCTTATCATCAGCTTCAGCCGATCCCGAACAAACAAAATTTCTCGAGCGGTGCGCAACGAAGAAAAATCGGAAGATTTGGCTGGAGGCAAGAATCAGATTTATCCATCAACTAGAAACAGAAATAGTGAGCTATGTTGTTTCAATCCGTGATGTAACCACCCGAAAAAAAGAATACATTGAGAGATCTAAAACGTTAGGCCTTGATCACTTGACTGGACTTCCTAATCGTCGGGCTTTTCTAGCAAAATTAGAACAGCGTATTGCAACGGCTAATGAAAATGCTTTCTCAGTTGCAATCATCGATTTCGATAAATTTGATCAGATCAACGGCCGGTTTGGACATCATATTGGCGACATGGCATTGAAGCATTTTGCAAATATGGCAAGGCGTATGTCCTCCGAAGAATGTTACTTTGCCAGAGTCGGCGGACAAGAGTTCGCGATGCTCTGCCATGGCTCCTCGTTAGATCAATCGAAAGAGATTTGCGAAAAATTGCGCCGTCAATTTGGCGATCAAAAAATTCACAATGCGGACGGCAAATCCATCGGAATTTCGGTTAGCATTGGACTCATAAACATCTCGAACTCTTGCAGCGCGTCGATCGCATTGGAGGCAGCTTATGACTCGCTATATTCCGCAAAACAAGCAGGCCGAAACAATGTTCAGAGCCAGCAAGGCGTCGACGGTTGGAAGCATAGGGACCCTGGCCGAGAAAGGTTGGCCGTCAACTATTGAGCCAAGCTTGGTTTTTTCCACTTCAAATATGCGAGGAGGCCGGACTTCCTGTCCAGCCCATGGTCCGCGTTTCGATCCGGTTTCTGGCGATCAGACACATCGTCAGCAACCGAGCCGCTTGAAACCTTTGAGAAGCGCATCGTTGCCAGTGTAATTGAAGCCCGGGTCTCAAATCGTACGGCCAGTTCGTTCATGTCTTTCCGTATTTTCCGGCTGGCCAAGCAGGTCCTACTGCGCCAACACACGGTGCTGAAGAAAATTAGGGGCAGATAGCCATGGGTCGTATTGGTCGCATAACCGTAACCTCACTGGGGGCACTTGCGCTTTCCGCTTGCGCCGCTCAGCGTGCGGATCTGGCGAGTGCCGATGTGGCGAGCTCAGTACCGGCGCAGGGCATCGATGCCTTGTTCGAAACGTACGACCAGCGTCAGCTCGAGCTATCGCCTTTGTCCAAAGCCTATCGCGGGATTCGCGTCGAGGACTACGGCAAGTGGGGTGATTTCTCGGACGCGGGCGAGATCGCGGAGCAGGAATTACTGCAGGCAAGCGCCGCCACGATGCGCGCGAACTACTCGCCCGCCACCCTCCCGGCCGACGATGCGCTCAGCTATCGCCTGTTCGACGCGATGGCCAAGCGCAGCGCGGGAACATTCCCCTTTCGCGAATACGGCTACATCTTCGACCAGATGAACGGCGCGCAGAGCGACCTGCCGGCATTCCTGATTAACATCCATTCGGTTGCGGATACCCAACAAGCCGCGGACTACGTCGAGCGGATCGAGGGACTCGGCCCGGTTCTCGACACACTGTCAGCCGAATCCCGCGAACGCGCCGGACGCGGGGTCATGCCGCCCAAATGGGTCTACGCCTACGTCATATCCGACATCGAAAACCTGCTCAAAGCGGGCGGCGAAAATGCGATGCTTGAGGATTTCTCCGGCAAGGTGGGCAAACTCGATATGGCGCAGGCGGAAAAGACCGCTCTCCAATCGCGCGCGCAAGCGGCCTGGAGTCAATCCGCCCTGCCAGCCTACGAGCGGCTGCTTGCCGAAATGAAGCGCCAGCAGGCTATCGCGGGCACGGACGACGGCGTCTGGCGCTTCCCGGAAGGCCGCGCCTATTACAATGCCCTGCTGTCCAACTATACCACGACCGACCTCACCGCCGACCAGATCCACGATATCGGGCTGCGGGAAGTGACGCGAATCCATGGCGAGATGCACGAGATAATGGATCAGGTCGTCTTCGAAGGCACGCTGCAGGAATTTTTCGACTACGCGCGGACCGATCCCAAGTTCTATTTTGAATCACGCGAGGACTATCTCGCCGCGGTCAAGCAGGCGCAGGACAGGATCGAGCCGGTGCTACCGCGTTACTTCGCCACGCTGCCGAAGGCGCCGCTGATGGTGAAGCCGGTCGAGGCCTTCCGCGAACAAAGCGCGGGCAAGGCGTTCTACCAGAGTCCCGCGCCCGACGGTTCGCGCCCCGGCACTTACTACGTCAACCTTTACCGGCTCGAGGACATGAGCCGGAACGAGCTCGAGGCGCTGTTTTATCACGAGGGCTTGCCGGGGCATCACCTTCAGCGTGCGGTCCAGACCGAACTCGGCGACGACATGCCTGCCTTCCGCCGCTTCGGCGGTGTGACCGCCTACACCGAAGGCTGGGGCCTTTATGCCGAGGAACTGGGCAAGGACATGGGGTTCTATACTGATCCCTATTCCGACTTCGGGCGGCTGGGAATGGAGCTGTGGCGCGCCGCGCGGCTTGTGGTCGACACCGGCATCCATTCGAAGCGCTGGAGCCGCGAACGGGCGATTGATTACCTCAAGCAGAACACACCGAATCCGGAGGGCGATATCCGCAAGGCGATCGAACGGTACGTTGTCTATCCGGGACAGGCGACTGCCTACATGATCGGCAAGTTGAAAATCATGGAACTTCGCGAAAAAGCGCGAAGTGAGCTCGGGGCGGGCTTCGACATCCGCGAATTCCACGATGTCGTGCTGAAAAGCGGTCCGGTGCCGCTTTCGATCCTCGAGGAGAACGTCAACGCCTGGATCCTAGCCGAGCAGACCAACTGAGCGGCTCGACTTCTTTCAGGTCGAGGATTAGCAGCGCCTAAGAGCCGAGCGTTGGAGTGCGCCTAGCATTTGCGCCATTCCGGAAGGTGGAGTTGACAATAGAGTTTGTCCATTTTTCCGCTCTATCGGGGTGGGTTCAACCGGTCATCGCAACACAGGCATTAAATCGCATTGCTGGTGTATCGTAGTCCATTGACCAGCATGCCTTTGTTCTTGGTTCAGAATATGGATGCAAAAAACCTCACCCATTTTCGCGCACCAGCGTCCGCCAAAGCTGGTTAACTTGGTGGACTCTTGGTGATCAGTTGCTTTCGAGGCGGTTGCGTCCGTTATGTTTCGCCTTGTAGAGCAGAGCGTCAGCAGCGGCGATAACTTCTTCGGCGGTCTGGCCCGGTTCAAACTTGGCAAAGCCCATGGACACCGTGACGGATCCCATTGGTTCGTCTGTCTCTCTAACTTTCCACTTTCGTGCAGCAATGTCGCTTCGGGTAGCCTCGCAAAGTTTACGAACCTGGTCGGCATCCCCTTCGATGATGGCAATAAATTCTTCCCCGCCCCATCGGCCTACGGTTGCCGGCGCCATGCTTTCTCTCATCTGGCCACCGATTGCCTTGATCACGCGGTCGCCAACATTATGGCCGAACCGGTCATTTACGCTCTTGAAGTGATCAATGTCGGCCATGACGACATAGACTGAGGATGAGCTGGCATTGATGCATTCCAACTGCTGTTCAATTACACGCCGGTTTAGCAAACCGGTTAGGGCATCTTTCCTTGCCATATCGGTTGCCCGGTGCAGATCTTCTTCAAGATCGGTAATCCGGCCTTGCGCGCTTTTGAGATCGGCTCCCGCCGTATTGGCGGTTTCAATCATATTGTTGATTAGCCGTAGCAGGTCGGGACCGCCATCGCCGCTCTGGATTTCCAGCAAGTGACGCTGCAGATCTTCGCTGAAATCCCTTGTCTTTTCGCTGGTGTGTTCTGCAACGTGACGGATATTGCCGGTAATCTTCTTGACCAGATTTCGCACCGAAAGCGCTTCAGCCGCGCTGTTGTCTCGGGAATTGGCATTCGCTTTTGCTGCCGCAAGGATAAGATTGACGTCTTCCTGGCGAATGCGTTCCCGATCGAGGATGTAAGGTGTGAGCTGGCTCACGATGACAGAATTGGTTTGCGCAAAGTAATGATGGGCAAACTCATAGTTTTCAGGCGTATCTTCGAGACAGTTGTCTACGAGGAAATTTATGGCACGCTGCCCGATGGACTCGCGGGATTCGGTGGCTAACGTGGAATTTGTTCTCGTCATTTAAGCTTCTGCTCTTCTTGCTGAAATATTCTCGAAAACGCACACGTCACGTGGGCATGAGTTTTCCGTCACACCTATGGTGCACCAATCTCTTCCATCTTTAATGATCTATTGTTCTGGTCTTTAAATCGCGTTAGCGAGGGTTAGCCATGTTTACTCATCGATCACCTTGATACCGAGGGCTCACCACACGGTTGTTGAGATAGATGATGGTATGAATCAGAACCTGGGCGATCTCCTCGAGGTTGAGCGAGGCGTTGAGGCGCGGGTCCCGCTCGCCGCGCTGCCAGAATCCGCGTCGCGGGCCCCGGGGATCTGCGGACGCAGGGTCTCGTTGACCAGATCAAACCGCTGCTCGCAAATCCCCTTCAAATCGCCGCCATAGGGACTGGTGTTTTCCACGATCAGCCCGGATTTGCGGACGAATTCGGTGGCAAGTTCGCCGCGCGCCAAGCCCCGGTCGAACATGAAGCAGATCGGCATCATGCCGTGCACCGGCCAGTCCTCCAGCGCGATCTCGATCCCGTAACGGCGGCAGAACGCCACCTTGTCTTCAAAGCAGTTGAAGATCGCCACGCCCTGCGCAAGCCAGGAGGCATTCTCGAGAGAAATCGC
>JBFEKH010000119.1:0-6320 GCA_041552775.1 Allopontixanthobacter sp. | reverse complement strand
GGACCGATCAGACTCGATCCGCTGGCGGCCGATTACGGCAACATACTCGCCACGCCGAAGCCCGGCTGGTCGGGCGCCGACGTGATCGCACCGGCGCGCATCAGAGAGGGCTTGCCGATCACGGTCGACACAGATGTGAACGCGGCTGCAATTGCAGAACACCGCCTGGGCGCCGCACAGGGATGCGCGAATGTCATCTATCTGACCATCGGCACCGGACTTGGCGGCGGCTTGCTGGTAGACGGGGCTCCTGTCCACGGCGTGCTGCATCCCGAAATCGGTCACATCCGGACGCGGCGGGCGCCGGGGGACGAATTCGCGGGCACCTGCCACTTTCACAAGGATTGCATCGAAGGCCTGATCAGCGGGCCTGCATTGACCGCGCGCTTTGGCTGCGATCCCTCCATGCTCGACCCGGGCGATGCGCGCTGGAGCCAGGTTGCAGGCGACCTTGCCGAACTGCTCGCAGCATTGATCCTGACCCACTCGCCGCAGCGGATCGTGCTTGGCGGCGGCGTTTCGATCGGGCAGCCCCAGATAATCGAGCAGGCAGGCAAGATCTTGCCTAACCTGCTCGCAGGGTACCTCACTGATTTTGACGAGGATCGGATCATGGGCACGCTCGTCGCGCCCAAACTGATGGAGGATGCCGGCCCGGTCGGTGCCATGCTCCTCGCTCTGCATTGAGCCATCCCCGGTTCGCCGCTATTCAATTATAAACTGCCGGAGATTTGGCAGCAGCAGCATCCTACCACCCTTTAATGAGACGAAATTAAGCCTGCGGATTGCTAGTGTTGGTTCGTATTTCCGCGTGACGAACTGGCTATTTTTGGCTGCACGGTCAGACTTGGCTGAACACAGGACCTCTCGGCAATCCGTTTCATCTTGTCGATAGTCGGGTAATCTGCCTATTCATTGGCTTATGACGGAGAATTCACCGACAAATGTCTCCCGCAGCACCGAAGCACAGGTGTTCGTCAGCTATGCGCGAACCGAGATCGATCAGGCAAGAAAGATCATCAACGTCATCGAAGAGGCCGGCTTCCGTGTATGGTGGGATGGCTTGCTCGAAGCCGGGTCGGTGTTCACTCGGAGCACCGAGGCTGCGCTGAACAACGCCGATGCGGTGGTGGTTTTGTGGAGCGCGAAATCGGTCGATTCTCACTGGGTCCGCGACGAGGCAACCAACGGCCGTGACCGCGGCCGATTGGTGCCAATCTCCCTCGATGGCAGTCTGCCACCACTGGGTTTTCGCCAGTTTCAATCAATTGATATTTCAGGCTGGAATGGCCAAGCGGATTTTCCTGCGATCCGCAACATCCTCTATGTTATCGGCCAGCTTGTTGGCGGAGAGGCAATGCTTTCCAGGGACCCTACAGTTCCACTTGCCGCGCAGGGTCTCGTAGTTCCGCAAAAGCTTGGGAAGTCAAAGTTGCTCGCTGGCGCCGGTGCGCTGCTGGTCGCGGCCGGGCTTGGCTGGGCGGCGCTGTCGGGTCAATTCAGCAGCGATGACGCGGAAGGGGACAGGATCGCCATCCTGCCGTTCAAAAACCTCAGCGGCGATCCGGAGCAGGCCTATTTCTCCGACGGATTATCGGAAGAATTGCGCGCTGTCCTGACCAAGAATGAAGCCCTTCAGGTGGTAGCCCAGACATCCTCGAACAAGTTTCGCGATGACTTTGGTGACCCCAAATCAATCGCGGACGCGCTGGGGGTTAATTACCTGCTGGGCGGCAGTGTCCGGCGCTCGGGTGAAACCGTGCGTGTGTCGGCACAGTTGATCAATGCCAAGACCGGGGTGGATGACTGGTCCGAAACCTATGATCGCAAGTTGTCGGATATTTTCACGGTTCAGTCCGATATTGCAGACCGGGTCGCCTCTGCCCTCGCCGTGCAGATGGCAAAAGAGGATACGGAAGGCAAGGCGCGGCCTGGCGGCACCACAAATGCTGCGGCATATGATGCCTATTTGCGCGGCAGAGCTTTGTACGACCTCGCGTTGGACCAGGCCAGCGACCGTGCAGCCGAAGGTCAATTCAGGGCAGCGATCGCAGCCGACCCCGGCTATGGCGCGGCTTGGTCTGCCGTGTCGCGGGTACAGACGACAATCGCCAATTCCTATCCGAGCGATATTCCCTTGAGTGTACAATATGACAAAGCGGTCGCTTCGGCTCGCGAGGCAGTAAAACTTGCGCCGCAGATGGCCGATGGACACGCTGCACTGGGCTATGTTCTCCTCAATGGCAGATTGGATGCTCGCGGGGCGGAAGCGGCTTATCGGCAGTCCTACCGCTATGGAGGCGGTAACGCCGACATAATCCAAGGTTACGCCAATTTCATGGCACGGATCGGGAAGTTGCCCGAGGCCCAGCGCGCCATCGCGGCTGCGATAAAGCTCGATCCACTCAACCCCGCCGCTTTTCGTATCAAGGCAACGGTTCTGTTTTTGGCCGGTGATTATTCGGCCGCCCGCTCCGCGATAAAGCAGGCCTTTTTACTAAACCCCGAAATGAGCGGATTGCACCGGCTACTGGGTCAGATGGCCTATCTCGAGGGCAATTATACGCTGGCGAAGTCAGAATTCCTCAAGGAAGGCAGCAAACTGAGCCAGTTGCAGGGCCTGGCGATGACTTTGCCAAAGTTGGGTGATCGGGCAGGCGGCGCTGCGGCGATGGACAGGCTGCGGTCTGAATTCGGCGACAACGGGCTCTATCAGCAAGCGGCAGTACTGGCGCAAGCGGGTCAGACCGAAGCGGCGATGGCTGCGCTGGAACGTGCCTATGCTGCCGGGGATTCAGGTTTGGTCCAGGCGCTCAACGATCCATTGCTGGCACCGCTTAGCAACTCGCCGCGATTTCAGGCCCTGCTTAACCGGATCGGCTTCAAGCCTAGTTGATCACGTCAATCCGGATGCTCTCATTCAATTCGAGACAGTCTGGGCCAGCGTTGATCGGGAACACGCGGCTTGGCGAAATCATATAATGTGCCGCGACAGCGTTAGCGATCTCAGACAACTGCGAATTGCTTTGCGGGCTTGAAGTGCCGGCATGCCGGACCACGTAAATGATCCGGTCCATACCGCTTACATCACTGTCCAGAGCGGGGAGCTGGCTGACCGAACCCAGCGGATCTGCCTCTGCGAGCGACCCCAGGATATCATTATTGCCAGAACAGATTGTGTTCACCAGCGAAACTTGGGCCATTCGATTGGCCGCACTCTCAACATCGTTCCCAGTATCGATTTGCGGCAGATTTTCTCCCCATGCCTGCAATTGGACCGGAGCCGTGGCAATCGAGGGCTTGGTTTGCGAAATTGCTTCTTCCACCGCCAGGCTGCGCTTGAGCGACAGCGCCTTGTTTGCTTCACCGTTACCAACGCTGTCGGCATGGCCGCGCACGACCAATATGGTTGAAGGGCAATTCTCTGCGCTGGACAGACTGTTGGAAAGCGCAGCCTTATCTGCTTCGGAGACCGTTGTGCTGGCGAAATCGAAGGCAACCGTTGCAACGGTGCCTGCGCAATTGGCTGGTGCCGGCATATGGCCGCTGTCCGTGATCTCATCTTCGCCGGTTCCGCCAGCTCGCATTGCCGCGAAACTGGGACCGACAACGGCAACATCGCGATATTCAGAGAAAATGGGCAGAAGATCCGGACGGGTGTCTGCGAGCAGATCGCGTGTCTCTGTGTTATCCCAAACCGGCGTGAGTTCGGGATCTCCGAAGGTCAACCCCGTACCGGCCAGCAATGGGAAAGCGCCAAACCCGCCGCCGCCACTGATAGTCACAAGGTCGCCTTGTCCGCCGCCGCCAATCAAAACGGGGCCGTCTAGTGCGCCTCCGAGTACTACCGGGGCAGGAGGGGGTGGCGGTGGCGGTGGCGGTGGCGGAACCTCATCTATCTCGGCAATCGTTGCCAGAGTCGTCTCAGAGCCGATAATTTCGCCACTTGTTACCAATCGGCGGGTCCGCACGACGCGCCTCTGAAGGGGATTATTTTCAATAACTTGTGTGCCAGGATCAGTCCGGGCCGGCTGCGAAGCCGGGATGACGTTGTTCCCTGGACGAACTGGCGAAGCGGGCTGGGTTGTACCACGGGACTGCCCGCCTCTATCCGCGTCTGATGCGGGGCTGGCCTCCTCTTCTGCCGCAGGAACATCGACTTCACTGGCGTCTGGTGTTGGGCTGGCGGCGTCTTCTGCCGCCGGAACATCGCTTTCCTCCCCTGGGGTTATCCAGCCGACAGCATTGCCAAGACCGGTGCCGATCTTGCCAAGGTTGTCGGTAAGCTGCAGCGTCAGCGTACTAACCAGAACCAGGCCGGACAGCGAAGCAATCAGTTTGCCCTTGCTGTCGAACACCCTAAGCCATCCAGATTTTTCGCTCCCATCCGTGGTTTCGGAATCTTTGGGGTCCGCCGCCAGCACAGCCTCCACGAATTCGATCCGGTCTGCGTCCCCTGAAATATACAGTGCCGGGGTGATGACTTCGATCTTGGTCAGATCATCATCGGCGGTCAGGATGTCGTTGCGGCCACGGCTGACGGCTTCGGAAATCGATTTGCCGTCAGTCAGCGCATTGTAGAACGATTGCGAGAAGGTAATTGCGGCATCATCCGATACAGGCTGCTGCATAGCCACTACGAACGGAATGTTGAGATAGCCGAGCAACTGCTGAGCCACGCCGGCTATCGGCTGTTCGGCGGATGTCACGCCGCTCTGGCAAGAATTGAGCACAACCAGCCACGGCCGGTCGTTTTGCAGAATATTGGCGAAAGTCTCAGCCTTCAGCCGCTCCGACGTGCCCTCCTCGTCGGTTTCGAAATAAAGGTAGGCGGTGCCCTCAGTGAAACTGCTGTGGCCGATGTAATGGATGATATGCGGCTTGAAACGCTGCACAGTCTGCCGAAATTCACCGCTTTTGACATTGGGCAGCGTTTCAACCGAAAATTTCTCCCGGTCGCCCCCGACCAATTCGTCGATCCGTTTCGAAATATTGCCAAGTTCGATACTAGTATCGAGATCGCCACGTGGATTGGCGGCGATTACCAGGATCCTGAGCGGATTTTCTGCCGGCTTCGGCTTGGTCATACGCGCATCGATCTGGCGCACGATCTTGGCTTTTTCCGATGCTGCAAGGAACCGGTTCAGCTTGCGGATGTAGAGCGCTTCCCACGGGATCGAGGACAATTCCGGCGATTCAGTCAGGTCGAAACGTAGCTCGAAGTCCTCGTCCTTCTGGACCTCATACAACAATGCTCCGCAATCGGGTTGCAGTTGATCATCGTTCTCCGCGGTAAAGATGCCTTCGTAAATTCGCTCGCCAATGTCCTTCAGCGTTTCGAGATTACCTGCACTGAAGAACTGCGCATCGGAGGAGAGTTCTGCGACATTCCCGCGAAAGCTACGCGTCTGCTTGGCTGGACTTTCCGGCTCGGTCCACAGCGAGGAGATATCGGGCGGCAGGCGCGAGATATAGGAGGAATGCCCCGCCGATTTGACGGACACACGATATTTCCCGTCCCCGATGGGGATGAAAGAAATTGTCCAGTTGGTACCGGCCATAAGACCGGCTTACCAAAGATTGGGATCGGAGCGCATGTCCGCTATCCGCAGATTATTTCCGGTCCGCATCATTACCGCGCATGACGCGCTTGCGCGCCGTGCGGGTTACCGTGCGATCTGCATCATTGCCGCGCACTGTTCGATCTGCGTCGTTTCCACGCATTGTGCGGTCTGCGTCGTTGCCGCGGACTGTTCGATCTGCGTCATTCCCGCGCATTGTGCGGTCTGAATCATTTCCTGCCATTGTCGAATTCCCTTTGTCATCGGTCTTTCAACGGGGCGCCCACCCGCCGGTGTATCGGTATTATATGATGTGAAATCCGATTCCACACCTTATAATCTTACGCCAATAGTTGCGTTCAAACAAGACAACGCCTTTACACCCGTCACAGCGAGATTTCCTGGCCAGAGAAGATATCGCTGGATGGCAAACAGCAGCGGTTGCAGGCCTGGTTCTGCGCCAGTCTGACGCAGCCGGTGCTTCAGTTGGCGCTATCCGGCATCGCCGCGAGGACCCTATCAGGTGTCATGGGGAAATCATGAAGCCGCGCACCGCAGGCGTTGTAGATCGCATTGGCAATCGCTCCTGCGCCTCCGCACATCCCCAATTCGCCAACTCCCTTGGCTTGAATGGGACTCGCTGCCCCGTCGCGTTCATGGACCAGGATCACGTCCATATCAGGCACATCGCGGTGCACCGGCACGTGATATTCGGCCAGGTCGCAATTGACCAGATGCCCGTCAGTGGGGTCGAACAGC
>JBFEKH010000118.1:0-6328 GCA_041552775.1 Allopontixanthobacter sp. | reverse complement strand
GGGATGGGTGAAGCGAACGGCTCTTGCGGGGAAGCGGCCCGTCGCGTAATTGACCCCTCACGTCATGGGTTGTCTGTGAAAACAGACCTAAGAGGGAAGCGAGTGAGGGGTAACACCCGAACCTCGCGCTGCCCCCGCAACTGTGACCGGGGAGTTTGCGCTCCAATTATGCCACTGGTGTCCGTTCGCGGATGCCGGGAAGGCGGGACGCATATGTTGATCCGGTAGCCAGGAGACCTGCCCATGTTCGGTCGTTTAGCCGCCGGACGGGGTGTGTCGGAGGCAGATGGATAGGCGCATTTTCGCGTCCCTTCCGTTGTGAGCGACATTTTGTCGCTTGTTACGGAGGTTTCATGTTCAAATATCTGTTATTGCTTGGTTGTTCATTCTTTTTTGCTGTTCCATCCTTGGCGCAGGAGGTGTCCGATTCCTCCCTCGAGGACCAGGATGCAGCCCATGATCCCATCGTCCTCACTCACGCGCTGCGTGACAGCTATATCACCGTTGTGGCGAGCGGGGTTGATGACCGGATAGATACCACCGGCCAGCCGATCAGCATTATTGGCCGCGATGAAATCGAGCAGGTCCAGGGTGCCGACCTGACCCGTATCCTTCAGCGTTCGCCCGGTGTGACGATCACCCGCAACGGCGGCGTCGGCAATTTCACCGGCGTGCGCATTCGCGGGGCCGAGGCGGAACAATTGCTGGTGCTGGTGGACGGAGTTCGTGTGGCCGATCCGGCTTCGCCCGGCGGCGGGTTCGACTTCGGCAATCTTTTGCCCGGAGCAATCGACAAGATCGAATTGCTGCGCGGATCGAACAGCGTGATCTGGGGCAGCCAGGCAATCGGCGGAGTCATGGCAGTGACCAGCCGCGAATTGAACGGCGTACAAGGCTCCTTCGAATATGGCGCCCGCGATACGGTTTACGGCAATGCGGCGGCTGGGATCAGCAGCAGCGTGGGCGCGGTTACCCTGAACGGCGGCTATTTCCGCACTGACGGCTTTTCCTCTGCAGCAGTCGGCACCGAGCCGGACGGTTTCCGCCAGTGGCAATTCGGCGGACGCGGACGATTGCAGATTACCGATGGGCTGCAAGCTGTTGCAGCGCTGCGGTATGCCGATGGAACGCTGGACATCGACGGGTTTCCTCCGCCGGATTATTCATTCAATGACACGGCAGAATTCCAGGAAACCCACGAAATTTCAGGCATGGCCGGAGTGAAATATCAAAGCGGTTCGCTTGACCTTCTCGCCACATACTCCCTGTCCGAAACAGAACGCGACCTGTTCGATCCCGACTTTGGCCCTGACTTCGGCAGCGACCCGGGATATTCCACCAATGGCCACAGCGAGCGGGCCGAACTGCGTGGCAACTGGGAACTCGCCGAACCGCTGGCGCTGCGCTTTGGCGCGGAACGGGAATGGAGCCGTTTCTCCTCCACCTTCGATACCGAGAAACGCGCGGCCATCACCGGCGTGTACAGCCAATTGGGGTTCGAGGCGGACCGGCTGGTGGTCAATGCCGGAGCACGGCTGGACGATCACAGCCGTTTCGGCAGCGCGGTGACCTTTGGCGCGGATGCGGCATATCAGGTCGCCAACGGATGGAGTGTCCGGGCGAGTGTTGGCGAAGGCTTCAAGGCTCCGACATTGTTCCAGCTGTTCTCCGATTATGGCAACCAGGCGCTTGAACCGGAACGCAGCACCTCTGCGGACTTTGGCGTCACCTACGGCGACCGGAACCTCGATACTTATTTCGCAGCCAGCATCTTCCGGCGGGACAGCGAGAATTTGATCGGCTTCGTCAACCTGCCAGATCCGCCTTACGGTATCTATCAGAACACCGGCCTCGCGCGGGCGCAGGGTGTTGAAGTGGAGGGCGGCTACGGCCTGTCGGACACGCTGTCGGCTAGGCTGGCATACAGCTTCGTCGATTCCGAAGACCGCTCGCCCGGTTCCGCCAACCAGGGCAATGAACTGGCCCGCCGCCCGCGCCATGCAGCGACATTGTCGGGCGACTGGACGCCAGGGAAGTTCCGGTTTGGCGGTGATGTGCGGATAGTCTCGGACAGTTTCGACAATGCGGCCAATACAGTCCGGCTGGACGGGTATGCCGTTTTGGACCTGCGCGCCAGTTGGCAGGTCTCTGACGCGTTCGAGTTGTTCGGACGGGTCGAGAATGTGTGGGACGAACAATATCAGACCGCCGCCGGATATGGCACCGCCGGGCGCGGCGTGTTCGTCGGCGTGCGGGCCGCAATGTGAGTGACTGGCGCGCCCTGATTGCTGTTGTGCTGCTGGCAGGTTGTAGCCCGCATGCGGCAACGATTGCGACCAAGGGCGCGCCAACCATTGTCAGCCTCAATCCCTGTACCGACGCAATTCTGGCCGAAGTCGCCGGGCCGGATCAGGTGCTGGCGCTGTCCCATTACAGCCGTGATCCGCGCGCCAGCTCGATGGATGTGGCCAAGGCGCGCAAGTTCGGAGTGACCGGCGGAACGGTAGAAGAAGTGTTGGCACTTAAGCCCGATCTGGTCGTCGCCAGCGCCTTCATGCCGCCAACCACCCGAGCAGGCCTGGAAGATCTTGGCATCCGGGTCGAGACCTTCGGCATCGCCAGCACTGTTGCGGACAGCGATGCACAAATTCGCCGCCTTGCAGCTTTAGCCGGGAATCCGAAGGGCGGCGAAGCATTGGTCGCGAAGATCGTAGGAGCTTTGGACGCGGCCACTCCGGCAAACGGCAGCGCCCCAATTTCGACAGTCCTGTGGCAGCCCTCCGGCATTGTCCCGGGCGAGGGCGCGCTGATCAGCGAGCTGCTGCGCCGTGCCGGTTTTACGAGCCTCAGCGCCGAAATCGGTTTGGGCCAGGCGGATTATCTGAGCCTCGAACAAGTCATTGCCAATCCGCCCCGGCTGCTGCTGGTGGCGGGGCAGGAACGCTCGCAAGTGCATCCCGCGCTAGATGTGCTGCAAGATATGCGCCGCGCTGCGTTTGATCCGGGCTTGCTGTATTGCGGCGGGCCGACGATCATCCACGCGGTGGGGCGACTTCGCGAAATTCGGGAGGACATATGACCCGCCCGATCCCGATTCTGCTGATCCTGATTGCGATTGCGTTCCCGGTGTCCTTGCTGGCTGGCCGGGTGTGGCTCGATTTTGCAGCGACGCCCAATGCAGCGGTGATCCTGGCCGAATTGCGCCTGCCGCGTTCCGTGCTTGCCCTGATCGTCGGTGCCGGTCTGGGTGCAGCGGGGGCAGCGATGCAGGGCTATCTGCGCAACCCGCTGGCGGATCCTGGTCTGTTCGGGGTCGCACCGATGGCGGCGCTGGGCGCGGTGGCGAGTTTCTGGTTCGGCTATTCGGCGAGCGCATGGCTGTTGCCGCTGTTTGCCTTGATCGGGGCAGGCGCGGGCATGGCGCTGCTGGCATTGATAGCGGGCCGCACGGGCGGGATTGCGCTGTTTACGCTCGCCGGATTGATGATCGCCAGCCTTGCCGGCACGCTGACCAGTCTTGCAATCAGCATGTCGCCCAATGCCTTTGCGATGAGCGAGATTGTGACGTGGCTGATGGGCGCGCTGACCGACCGAAGCTGGCGCGAGGTATGGATTGCCGCGCCGCTGACATTGGCCGGTATCGCTTGCCTGTTGATGACCGGCAGAGGGCTGGATGCGCTGACATTGGGTGATGCGGCAGCGCGGTCCATGGGAATGCGGCCCGGTATTCTGCAGGCATGGCTCATCGCCGGTGTCGGACTGACCGTGGGCAGCGGCGTGGCAGTGGCAGGGATCGTCGGTTTCGTCGGCCTGATCGTGCCGCATCTGGTGCGGCCATTTACCGACCGGCGGCCCAGCCAGCTGATCTTGCCGAGCGCGCTCGCGGGCGCATTACTGGTGCTGGTGGCAGACAGCGCTGTTCGAATATTGCCGCTGGTGACCGAATTGCGGCTGGGCATCGCGCTAAGCTTGATCGGCGCGCCGTTCTTCCTGTGGTTGTTGCTCCGGATGCGCCGTGGATATTCGGGGGGGGTGGCATGACGAAACTTGCAGCAACCGACCTGACCATTGGCAATCGCCTGCGCGGCGTAGATGTGCAGATCGAACCCGGCCAGATCACCGCCATTTGCGGCCCGAACGGCGCGGGTAAATCGACGCTGCTGACTGCGCTGGCGGGATTACTGGCACCGGATAGCGGGCACGTTACGCTTGGCGGAACAGACATTGCGGCCATGCACCCCCGAACCCGCGCACAACGAGTCGGCTATCTGCCGCAAGACGGCGAAATTGCATGGGATGTCGCGGTGCGCAGGCTGGTGGCGCTGGGCCGGATGCCTCACGGCGATAGCGCTGCTGAGCCGGTTGATCGGGCGATGGCCGCGCTCGATCTGGAGGCGCTGGCGAGCCGACCTATCTCCAAACTGTCCGGCGGGGAGAAAGCGCGCGCCTTGCTTGCCCGGGTGCTTGCTGGGGAGCCGGAATGGCTGCTGGCAGACGAACCCTTGGCCGCGCTGGATATCGGCCACCAGCTAACCCTGCTGCGCCACCTCCGCCGCGAAGCGGATGGAGGGGCGGGCGTGGTGCTGGTGCTGCACGATCTGGCGCTGGCGATGAACCATGCGGATCATGTGCTGGTGCTGGATGGCGGCAGTTTGGTCGCAAGCGGAATGCCCGACGATGCCTTTTCGGAGGCGGTCATAGCGCAGGTCTGGGGTGTTGCGGCCAAGTGGATCGGCGAAGACGGCGGGCAGGCGTTGATTACCCAGTAAGACATCTAATCATTGTCCGCTGGCGGATCCTGGGTTTAGCTTGCCCCGCCCATTGCCCCGCCGAAACGGTTTTCAGGATCATACCGTTTCTTGATTTCCTGTAGCCGGGTAAAATTGGGTCCAAAGCCTTGTTCGGTGCGGCTGGTTTCATCCCGGTCAAGGTAGTTGAGGTATACCGTCCCGTCTGAAAACGGCTTAAGTCGTTCGAACCAGTCTCGGCAGGCCGCCATAATCGTACCGTCGTCAGAAGCGTCGATCCAGCCTGCGGAAAGGCCCAGGTTGTAACGCGCCGTCCGGTTCGAGAATGCCGTTTCCTCGACACCGACCCTGCCAACCGCGCCGCCCAATGTCTCCATGAATACCATGGTGTAGTCGCCCGGCAATTTGATGATCCCGTCCGCCATGACATCGACCAAGTCATCGGTCAGATCATCGACGAAAATCGATTTCCAATAAAACCGACCTCCCTTTGGAGACGCACCGGCAAATGTTTTCTGGAACTCCGCGTAGTTTGCTGTGTCGACAAAGCCGAAGATCGCGCTACCCAGTTCCAGCATGGGCTGCAATTCCTGTTTTGCGGCCATGTGGTCCCCAACATGACAGGCAACAACTGCGAGGCATGGCTTGCCGTGCCATTCGGCAGGAAACGGTTCGACGGGCGGAACCTTCATGAAGGCCGGAACCAGAGTTACGTCGTCTGATGCGTTGTACATGAAGTCACGGATATAGCGCATGACTTCGCGTGCTTTTTCAAGCGGGTAGTACGCTTGCGCGACGATGATCTGCGGACCAATGGGGTGAACGCGGAAATCGAAGCGTGTGACGATCCCGAATTGTCCGCCGCCTCCACGGATGGCCCAGTACAAGTCTGGATGCTCGTTCTCGTCGGCGTAAACCAACCTGCCGTCGGTCAGCACGATTTCAGCGCCCACAAGACTGTCGATGGTCAGGCCCAGCTTTCGGCACAGAAAGCCGATCCCGCCTCCCAGGGTCAGACCGCCAACTCCTGTGTCGGGCTCGACACCAGCGGTCACGGCGAGGCCGAATGCCTGTGTCGCCGCGTCAAGTTCGCCAAGCAATGCGCCGCCCCCAACGCGTGCCATCCGTGCCTCCGGATCCACCTTGATGCCGTTTAGTCCGGCGAGGTCGATTACCATTCCGCCTTCAGGTAGCGATGCGCCCGACACTGAATGGCCCCCGCCACGCGCGACGGCCCGCATGCCGCTGCGGCCTGCATCGCGAACCGCAGCCGCAACGTCTGAAGCACTGGTGCACCGTGCGATCAGCGCAGGCATTCGGTCGATCATGTGGTTCCAGCCGAAACGCGCTGCTTGGAAATCGCGGTGCCCCGGATCGACAATTTCTCCGGCAAAATCGGAAATGTTCATGCCCTCTCCTTCAATCAACCCGTTGAAGTAGACCACATTATTGAAGAGGGAGTCAAATTCCTGCCCGGTTGCGGGGCGAGTTTTGGGTGTTTGTCATCCATTGGATTGGACATGTGGGCTGGGCGGTCGCCAAAAAAAGCCCCGCTCCTCTTCTGAGGGGCGGGGCTTCTT
>JBFEKH010000117.1:0-6330 GCA_041552775.1 Allopontixanthobacter sp. | reverse complement strand
TCAGGATCTTTGCCATCCTGCAGGGCGGACATTCCGATCACCAGCGATGCGGCGAGCGATGTAACATTGTGCAATCCGGCCAGCGTGAAATCGTCCAGCGCATCCAGCCTGCCGCGCAATTTCTCAAGCGTTTCTGCCGGTTGTGGGCGATGCATGACACCGCTGATCCGGTCGAGGCGAATATCCTCGCGGGTTTCCAGCCCCGTGAGCAGCGGCTCCCATATTTCCTGCTGTCGCCGATACAGCGCTTCGTCAGGGTCGGCGCGGTAACAAAGCGTGTCGGTTTCGGCAAACGCGAGCAGCTTGTCCAAAGCTACTGGACGTTCGGCGGAGATGATATCGATTGCGTAATCTGCCAGATCGCGGAATCGGAACAGCGTCAGGTCCAGTTCGTCGCCTTGCGCATCCCATTCGGCGGCTAGGGCGTCAGCCAGGCCGCGACCCGGCACAATTTGCGGGTTGCCTGCGGCGGTCTTGATGGCCCGCCCGTCCAGTCTGACGGCAAATCCATTTACCACCTGATCGACGGTAACGTTGCCGTAGAACCGCTTCATTCCTTCGGGCTCCGCCACCGGCGGGCAAGGACCTGCGGTACCACGAATACATCGACAATCCCGATCAGGACCAGGACATAGCCAATTTCGATAGGCCACGAAATCGCGCCTTGCGTCACCAGCAGCCCGGCGATGACAATTCCCACCCCGAAAAGCCGCGACAGGCTGAGAATAAACCAGCGGCTGCGCGCGACATCATCATTGGGCGAACCATCGTTCATTTCAGCAACTCCCCGAGATTCTTTGCCGACGTCGCCACAGCCTCTGCCCCGGCAGCGCTGAGTTCCGCCGATGTGTGATAGCCCCAATCAACGCCGATAGCCCGCACCTTGATGGCGCGGGCCATGTCGATATCGAAGCTGGTATCGCCGATCATTACCGTATTTTCCGCGCCGGCCATGGCGTCGGCCATGGCGGCTTTCAGCATGGCGGGATGAGGCTTGGACGGGTGCCGGTCCGCCGTTTGGAGCGAGATAAACTGGTCGGCAATCCCGTGTCCTTCGAGGCAGCTTTGCAGCCCCCGATCGGACTTTCCGGTGGCAACCGCCAGCAGCCATCCTTCGCCGCGTAATTGTTCGATCAATTCGGCAATGCCGGGAAACAGCGGTTCTTCCAGCATTCCCCGGGTGCGGCTGTCGCGAAAGGCCTGCTTGTAGCCTTCCACGATCTGCGCTTGATCGGACTGCGCGGCATCCGGCGCAAGCGAACGGATCGCCTGCGGCAAGCTCAGCCCGACAATCCTGCGGACATCATGATGATCGGGCGCAGGCAAGCCCGCAGCGGCAAATCCGCCGTCCATGGCAGAACAAATGCTAGCTTGCCCATCGACCAGCGTGCCATCGCAATCGAACACGGCCAGACGCACGCTCATTGTTTCAGCTGTTCCGTTTGATCTGGGCAAGGGGCGCGCACTTAACGGGCTTTCTTAGCCGGGCCGCCCCGTTTGGCCCCGCCGGGCCTTTGTGCTGATTTGGGGCCAGACTTTGCTGCGGGCTTGGGTGATCCCTTGCCCTTTGTCGGTCCGCGTTTGACCGGTGCTGACCTCTCTGCAGCCTTGGTCCCGCTCTTGGGTCGGCCCTTGGCAATACCGTCTTTTTCGTTGCGGCCACCGGCAATTCGCTCGCGCCGTTCGCCGCGCCGTTCCTTGCGGATCTGTTTGGAGTGCTGGCGTGCGGACTGCTTCTTCTGTTCGCGCGACATGGGGGTTGGTTCGTCACTGGGCAGGGCGTCGCTCAGCGTCAGGTCGAAACCCATCTGCTCCACACTGGCCGCAAAGTGCGGCGGCAGTTCAGCCGTGACGTCCAGCGGCGTACCATCGGGATGATCGATGACCAACCGCCGCGCATGCAGGTGCAATTTGCGGCTGATGCTGCCGGTCAGGAAGGCATCCTGTCCGCCATATTTGCCGTCACCCACGATCGGATGGCCAATTGCTGCCATGTGCACGCGCAATTGATGCGTGCGCCCGGTCAGCGGCTGCAATTCGACCCAGCAGGCACTGTTGCCGGCGCGCTCGATTACGCGGTAGCGGGTGCTGGCCTTCTGGCCGTTTTTTTCATCGACATGCATTTTCTCGCCGCCGCTGCCCGGCTGTTTGGACAGCGGAGCGTCGATCTGGCCTTCGTAAACTTCGGGCACACCGACGATGAGCGCCCAATAGACTTTCTTGGCCGTCCGCCCGGAGAACCGCTTGGAGAAAAATGCAGCGCTTCCCGGTGTTCGCGCAATTAACAGGACACCGCTGGTATCTTTGTCCAACCGGTGGACCAGACGAGGACGGGGGCCGGTTTCGGCAAAAGCATCCAGCAATCCGTCGACATGGCGGGTCATGCCAGTGCCGCCCTGCGTTGCCAGGCCCGGCGGTTTGTTGAGCACGATTGCAGCACGGTCCTGCGTAATGACCATCGCGTCGGCCTCGGCAATTTCTTCTTCGGACAGCACACGCCGCTGATTGGGGCCACGGTCTGGCGTATCGCCGCCGGGCGGAACGCGGACGATCTGTCCAGCCGCGATCCGGTCATCCACCTTCACCCGCTTGCCATCTAGCCGGATTTGCCCGGTGCGCGCCCAGCGCGAGACCATGGCAAAGCCGATCTGCGGCAAATGACGTTTGAACCAGCGGTCGAGGCGAACCCCGTCATCGTCCTTGCCAATAGTAAACTGGCGGACTTCGGCAGAGGTCCCGCTGGGGGAGTTCGGATTAGTGTGTTCTGGCTGGCTCATGCTGCGATCCTCATCAGGATAAGTCCGATATATAGCCCGGCGAGACCGGCAAGGACCGATATGAACGCATAGGACACGGCCAATGCCGGTTGGCCGCGCTCGATCAGCAGCATCAATTCAAGACTGAAGGAAGAAAAAGTAGTGAAGCCGCCCAGCAGGCCGACCCCGAGAAGAATGCGCCATTGCTCGCTATTGCCGTCGCCGCCCCGCGCCAGATATCCGGCCAACACGCCCATCGCCAGGCTGCCCAGCACATTGGCGGTCAGCGTGGCCCAGGGAAATGCGACCATGGTTTGCGGGCCCAGCAGACGCGTCATGCCGCGGCCAAGCTGGTAACGCAGCACAGCGCCCGCCGCGCCGCCCAGCGCGACATTGATCGTGGCGGTTAAAGGTGCCATGGATGGTATTGAAGTCATGTCCCGTCCCATAGACGTACAATCGCCATTCGTCATCCGCGGTCTTCATGCGCGCAGAATGTCGCTATTTACGGGCAATGCGTCTTCAAACACTTGCCAAAACACCAACGATTCGCTAGGCGCGCCACAGTTCGAGCCGATCCGGACAGGATTCGGCACAATTTCTAATGGTAAGCTGTAGGCGCATCCCCGCCCTGACGCGGGCTCTGTACCTTTGCTGTGAGGTGTTTGAATTTATGCAGATCATGGTTCGCGATAACAATGTCGACCAAGCCCTACGCGCGCTCAAGAAGAAGCTGCAGCGTGAAGGCGTGTATCGCGAAATGAAGCTGCGTCGCCACTTCGAAAAGCCTTCCGAAAAGCGCGCCCGTGAAAAGGCTGCCGCTGTTCGCCGCGCCCGCAAGCTGGAGCGCAAGCGGATGGAACGTGACGGGATCAAGTAAGATCCGTCAGTCAAGTTTGGGACTTCCCGCTTGAACGCATCACGATGATAAGCCATCAGGGCGCGGAGAAATCTGCGCCCTTTTGCATGTAAGCGCACCCATTTGCGAATCAGGACCCCTTAATGACCGAAATTACCCGCGTTCCGCTGCATCCGATTGCCAAAGGCTCGCTGACCAAGCTGTGGCTGGGTGTCATTGCAGTCATCCTGATCGGCGCAGGCATTGCCTTTGCATCCATGCCCGGCGGCGTGGAGGTGGAGACAATTCAGGCGGGCACCGGTCCCAATCCGGCGACCAGCGACGTGGTTCTGGTGAATTATACCGGCAAGCTGCAAGACGGGACCGTGTTCGACGAAGGCCAGCAGACCCCGCTGCCATTGGAAGGCATGATCCCCGGCTTCACCGAAGGCGCGCTGAAAATGCAGAAGGGCGGCAAATATGTCATGACCATCCCTTCCGCGAAAGCTTACGGTGCGGAAGCGAAAATGAACCCGCAGACGGGCGAAGAGGCCATTCCAGCCAACAGCGATCTGGTGTTTGATGTGGAATTGCTCGACTTCATGTCGCTGGAGGATTTCCAGGCCCGCATGGCACAGATGCAGCAGATGATGGAAATGCAGCAGCAACAGCAAGGCGCACCGGGTGCTTCAGGCGCTCCGCCAGCGCCTCCGCAGCAGTAATCTGCAACTCACGATCTGACCTTGCCGCCAGCTTGATTTTGGCGGACAAGGTTGCATGATAACAGACACGCAGGATCCGTCCGTAAAATTCGATAGCGAATGGTCCCTGCGTCCATGGGTACTGGGCGGCTTGCTCGGTCTTGCGGGGCTGATGGTTCACCTGATTACCGACGGGCACGAACAGAGTCGCCTGTGGATGGCGCTGGCAGCGTTTGTGTTCTTCACCAGCATATTTGCGGCCTTTACGATCGACTGGGCCCGCTGGATTGAACCGCTGATCGCTGCTGTAATTGGCGGCTTGGTGATGGCCGGGCTGGCGTGGCAGGCGGTTGACCCGAATGACTGGCTGGCAGACGAGGATTTCGCCTTTGGTGCCGGGGTGGTCGCGATCACCCTGTCGCTGCCGCTGTTCCAGGCCGGATTTCACCGCTTGCGGTTCAAGACACCTTACCGTGATACCCATTTCCATATCTGGACAGATATCGTCAGCGGCGCTGGCGCACTGGCATTTGTCGGTTTGTCATGGGCGCTGATCCTGATCCTGTCCGAATTGTTCCATCTGCTGAAGATTGACCTGCTCAAGGATTTGATCGACGACCAATGGTTCGGCTGGACATATTCCGGCCTTACCTTCGGTGCCGCCTTGGGAACCCTGCGCAACCAGCTCAAAATCCTCGGGACCTTGCAATCGGTGGTCCTGCTGGTGCTGTCGCTACTCGCTGTTCCGCTGGCAGTGGCGCTAGTCCTGTTCCTCGCTGCGATGATTTTTTCGGGACCCGATGTGCTCTGGGAGGCGACCCGCAGCGCGACGCCGATCCTGCTGTCCTGTGCCTTTGGCGCATTTGTCCTGACCAATGCGATCATCCGCGACGATGACAGCGAGATGACCTCCTCGCGAATCATGCGCATCACCGCGCCGATCCTGGCAATTGGTATCCTGCCGCTGACAGTGTTCGCCGCGGTTTCCATGGGTACGCGGGTGGCGCAATACGGCCTGTCTCCGGAGCGGATCTGGGGGCTGGTTGCAATCGGTTTCGCCTGCGCTTATGGCTTCGCCTATGTGGTGGCGCTGGTTCGGGGGCGTAAGGCCGGTTGGCACGGTGCGCTTCGCCGCGCCAACCTGCATCTAGCCGTGGTTGGCTGCGTACTCGCACTGATCGTGGCCCTGCCATTGTTGGATTTCGGCGCGATTTCCGCGCGCAACCAGATTGCACGGCTGCAGGCAGGAAAGGTCAGTGTCCAGGATTTCGATTATGCTGCCCTGCGCTGGGACTTCGGTGAGGGCGGACGAAAGGCGCTCAGAGGCATGGGAGAAAACGCGACGGGCGATCTGGCTTTCAGGGTCAAGGAGGCGCTGGTGCAGAAGGAGCGGCCATATTCATACCGCGAAGCACCCGATGACAAGGCGGAGCGCCGCGCCAATATACGGCTTGAATTTTCCGATCCCGACCTGCGCCGCCGGGCGACCGATGCGGTTTTGGCCGCGCAATGGCAATGCCAAAGCGCATGCGCGGTGCTTGATCTCGGCGAACCGGAAACCGGCAAACGCAAATTGGCCCTGATCCAGGGCACAGGTGTCCAGCTGTTTACGCTCGACCTGACTCAGCCTGCCGGGAGCGAGGCCAATAGCGGCCTCGGCCTTGCCCGGGACGAAGGCACGGGCCGGACGCCGTTGAAGAAGGATTCGACAGTCGAAGTGAGACCCTATTCGGGCCGCCAGATATATGTCGACGGCAAACCGATGGGTGAACCGTTCGATTAGAGGTCTGCTACCCTCAACTCCCGCTTGAAGCCGCGCCCAGCCGAGGCTAACGCAGGCCCATGTCCGTAGATAAACAAACTGTCGCGAAAATCGCTTCGCTGGCGCGCATCAAGATGGGTGACGCCGAACTGGAGCGTATGGTGCCCGAGCTTAACAACATCCTCAGCTGGGTGGAGCAATTGAGCGAGGTCGATTGCACCGGAGTGGAGCCGATGACTGCGGTTATCGCCAATACGCTGCGGCTGCGCGACG
>JBFEKH010000116.1:0-6383 GCA_041552775.1 Allopontixanthobacter sp. | reverse complement strand
CATGATGCCCAGCTCAATCACGAACAGCACGCCGTAGAGATGCAGGAAATGCAGTGTCACCACATCGGCGAGCGCGAATTTGATGATCCCGTAAGCGATCACATGGAAGACAATCACCAGCTTGGCCCCCAGGGCCGGAACGCGGCGGGTAAACAGGCCGACCAGCACGATCGTGATGATCGGGATGTTGTAGAAACCGGTGAATATCCGGATGATCTGCCACAGCCCGTCCGGCGCGAAATACAGCAGCGGCGCCACGGCGAAGGAAAACAACGCCACCACAATGCTGGCGATCTTCGCGATTCGGACGATGGCTGCATCGTCGAAGGTGCGCACAGTGATGGACGGCAGAATGTCGAGGCAGAACAAGGTCGCCGCGCTGTTGACGAGCGAATTGAACGAACTGAACACTGCGCCCAGCAGCACCGCGAGGAAGAACCCCATCAGCCACAGTGGGAACAGGTCCTTCACCAATTGCGGGAAGGCCAGATCGATCGTGGCAAGGCCCGGACCATATAGATGAAACGCGATAATGCCCGGGATCATCATCAGAAACGGCACCAGCACCTTGAAAAAGCCCGACAGCAATACGCCTTTCTGCCCTTCGGCAAGTGAGCGCGCCGCCAGCGTGCGCTGGATCACATATTGGTTGGTGCACCAGTAAAACATGTTGGCGATGATCATACCGGTGAACAGCGTGCCGAACGGGGTCGGGTCTTCCGGCCCGCCAATTGCGTTCAGCTTTTCCGGATGATCGGCGGCCAGGCGGGACAGCCCGGACAGAAACTCGCCGCCACCCAGTGCAAGAACACCCAGAACCAGCACCAGTACGCCAACGATAAGCAATCCGACGCCGTTGATCGTGTCGGACACCGCGACCGCTTTCATCCCGCCAAACACGGCGTAGATTGCGCCGGTGACGCCCGTGACCAGCACCATCGCCACCAGCGCCGGAAATTCGCCGATGCCGAACAGCGAGGGCACGTCGAAAATCTTCATCACCGCCAGCGAGCCGGAATACAGCACCGAGGGTATGGTGACGAGGCCGTAGCCAAGCAGGAACAGCACCGCAGTCATGCGCTGCACTTGCGGATCGTACCGGTCGGCCAGGAATTCGGGCAGGGTAGTGAAGGCGCCTTTCAGGTACCGCGGCAGGAAAATCAGGGCCATCGCAATGGTCGAAATGGCGGCGGTCACTTCCCACGCCATGCTCGACATGTTGTAGCCATAGGCCGATCCGTTGAGGCCGATCAGTTGCTCGGCAGAAAGATTGGTCAGCAGCAGCGACCCGGCAATGAAGATCCCGCTGAGGTTACGTCCGGCGAGAAAGTATCCCTCCTGCGACGACACACTGCCGCGCGCCATGCGCCAGGAAATAGCTGCAACAATGGCCATGAAGGCAGCGCAGCTTGCCAATGTCAGAGCCAGTTCGGAATTGTTCAATGCGCCCTCCCCTTTTGCAGGTTCAATTCGCTTCAACTGGCCGAAAGGTCAATCTCTTGCGTTCCCGTTCAGCGGCCGGGCCTCAATCGTGCCTTGCACGAAAAAGGCCCCGGCGAATGCCGAGGCCTTTGTTTATTTCAGACGCTCCGCTGTCAAAGCGTAGCGGTCGCGGGGATTGTGCCGGTTAGTACATTACGCCGTAATATGCATATACTTCCTGCCCGAATTCGCGGGTCCAGGCCGGGCTGCTGTCCTTTTCAAACCGCGGCGCGTCCTTCAGGCGGTCCTTGTCGATATTGACGACGTATCCGCCCTTGTTGGTGTCATAATCCAGCGCTTCCCATGGGAGCGGGTTGAAGCTCTCGCCGATCCCGAGGAATCCGCCGAAACTCATGACGGCATATTCGACCCTTCCGCTACGTTTGCCGATCATCAGATGTTCGATCTGCCCGATCTTCTCACCGTCAACCGAAAAGACTTCCGTCCCTTCTACCTTGTCCGAAGAAATCAGAAAACGGCTTTCGTCGCGTTCCAACGGTCGGCTGCGATCAAATTCGCGGCGCTGGTCCAGGATGGTTGTGTCTGCCGGTGTTTTGGTGGTGTTGGTGGTACGAATCTGTGTGGTGTTCTGCATGTGCAGTTCTCCTGATTGGCCGATGACGGACGCGGCCCCTGATGGGCGCTTGTTGGAGGCGATCAGACTTTCAAATGGTCCCGCTAAAGGGGGCGATGTGAAAGGTTCGCCAGCATCGAACAGCGTCATCGGCGTGTTCAATATATTAATGGCCAGCACGGAAAATCGTTCCGAAATAATAATTTAGTGCCTTGGGACCCGAGAGTCCCAAGGCAGGGATATACAAAAGCAATTGTCTTCCGGCGGCGTATTAGCCATGTAAACCACTATGAAAGATATCCCCAAAGAAGCGCACCAGTCTGAAAGCAGGGAATCGCCCCCTTCGTCCGCCACAGCGATTGCGGGCCATGACGATGATGGGCTGACGCCGCTTCACCCTAATCACGTGAAGATTCTGCGGATCCTCACGATTCTGTTCACCCTGCCTTTCATTATCGGATCGCTGGTTCTGGAAACCGCGCAGGTGCTGCCTGCCGGAATATTCATTGTTCCGGTCGTGCTGACCGCCGCATTTCTGACCCTGCGAGTGCCGCTGCGCCGGTATCATGCGCGAGGATTTGCGATGGGCGCTGACCGGCTTAGGGTGGTGCGCGGGCTGCTGTTCCGTTCCGACACGGTGGTGCCATTCGGGCGAGTGCAGCATATCGACGTGAACCAGGGTCCGCTGGAACGGTATTACGGCTTGGCTACTCTGACGTTATACACGGCGGGCAACCACAATGCCTCCGTCCATTTGCCGGGTTTGCTGAATGAAGATGCGTTGGCGATGCGGGAAGAAATCCGGGCACATATCAAGCGCGAGACATTGTGACAGCAGTGGCCGACCACGCGCAAAATCCTGCTGACTTTCCTGCGCAGCGGACCAATCCGCTCGGCTTCGTCGCTCGCGGTCTGCAGGGATTCCAGAGTGCCGTGCTGCCGATGGTGGCGGTGGGGTATGGCATGCGGGACGAGCCGTTTGGCTTGCTGGCGGCGCTGGGTTTCGGAGTGGTAATCGCTGCATTCGGCGTGGCCATTGCCTATTTCAGATGGCTGCGGCTGACCTATACCGTTGGCGAGAATGACATTCGGGTCGAAAGCGGCATTCTTTCGCGTGCCGCGCGGTCGGTACCGTTCGAGCGTATCCAGGACATCAGCCTCGAACAGACCTTGATCCCGCGCCTGTTCGGATTGGTCCAGGTGCGCTTTGAAACCGGCGCTGGCGGCAAGGATGAATTGTCGCTGCAATATCTTTCCGAGGCCGAGGGCGAAAGGCTCCGGGAAGTAGTACGGGCACGCAAGGAGGGGGTGGCCCCAGCCGGTGAGGCAGGCCAGAGCGCTGCCCTCGGCACAGACACTCCCAAACCGGCGGAAGAACCCTCCGAGGTTCTGTTTTCAATGGATATCCGGCGCTTGCTGACCTTCGGCATGTTTGAATTCTCGCTTGCAGTGGTCGCAGTGGTGGGCGGCGCGCTGCAGACATTTGGCGATTTCCTGCCGTTCGACATCTGGGAAGTGGAGGAGTGGCAAAAACTGCTCGCCGGACCATTCGGCCAATGGGAAAGCCTGGGGCAATGGGCGCAAATTATTGGCGGCCTGCTGGGCATTGTTTCGCTGCTTGTGGTGGGGGTGGCCAGCGGGCTGATCCGCACTATCCTGCGTGACTGGGGCTTTCTGCTGGAAAGGACTGCCAAGGGATTTCGCCGCCGCCGCGGACTGCTGACTCGCACCGATGTGGTGATGCCAGCCCACCGGGTGCAGGCTGTCCGCATCGGCACCGGTATCGTCCGCAGCCGGTTCGGCTGGCACGGCCTGAGCTTCGTCAGCCTGGCGCAGGACAGCGGATCATCGAACCATGTAGTCGCGCCGTTCGGGCGGATGAAGGAAATCAGTCCGATCGTCACCGCCGCCGGGTTCGAACCGCCATCGGAAGATCTGGCGTGGCAGCGCGGGGCGATCAATTTCCGGATCGACAATGCGGTGGCGACTGCGCTGGTCTTGTTGCCGATCAGTATCGCTGCGGCGGTTGTGGGCCGATCGGGGCTGGCATTCCTGCCTGTCGTCGGAGCGATTTTCCTCGGTTTGCGCCAGACATATTTGTGGCGCTTTGAACGCAATGCGCTGTCACCGACGCAGCTGTTCATTGGCAGTGGTTGGCTCTCCCCCAGATTGTCGATCGCCCGCCGGGTCAAACTGCAATCGGTCGAGATCAGCCAGCACATCCTGGGCCGGTGGCGGGGTTATGTGACCCTGCATCTCGGCCTTGCAGGGGGAAACATGGAACTGCACGGCATCAGTCCCCGGCGTGCCGAGGAACTGCGCGCCGCAATCCTGACCAGCATTTCCCGGACCGACTTTTCCGAGCTGGGCCAATAATCTGGCCAATAGTCACATCGCATAATCAGGCCAGCAGGTCGGCCCATTCGGGATGCTCGTCGAACTTCGCCTCGACATAGCTGCATTGAGCGACGATCTTGAAATCGTTCTCCCGGGCATCTGCGACCATGTCTTTCACCAGCAACCCCGCGATGCCGCGCCCGCCGATCGATTTTGGAACCAGAGTATGTTCGGCCACCCGCGCCCCGTCGCTGCGCTTGGTCCAGGTCAGCCGGCCTTTGGCGTTGCTGCCCTCGACATCGGCATGATATTCGCCGTTGTCGCCATTATTGTGCCGGGTTATTTCGACATTCTCGGTGGTCATTCAGCGTTCTCCTTCTTGCGCTGAACGCACGGGCAGTTAAGGGCGTTCCGGTATGAGCCGGAGCAAACAATTCCTGTCCGACAACGCAGCCAGCGTCCATCCCGCCGTGTGGGACGCGATGCGCGCCGCTGACGAGGCCGATGCGCCCTATGACGGGGATGCGCTGTCCCAGCGGATGGATGCGGCGTTTTCGGAACTGTTCCGGCGCGACTGTGCCGCGCTGTGGGTCGCAACCGGTACTGCCGCAAATTGCCTTGCGCTGGGCACGATGGTCCAGCCGCATGGCGGGGTGGTATGCCACCGCGAGGCTCATATCGAGATGGACGAAGGCGGCGCGCCGGGGTTCTATCTCCACGGCGCCAAGCTAATGCTGGCAGAAGGCGAAGGCGCGAAACTCACCCCCGATACCATTCGCGCCGTGATCGATTCGGTGCGCGACGGGGTGCACCAGGTCCACCCCCATGCAATTTCCATCACTCAGGCGAGCGAATATGGCCGCGCCTATCGTCCGGCTGAAATTACCGCGATCGCAGATCTGGCGAAGGAACGCGGCCTGCCGCTGCATATGGACGGTGCACGGTTCGCCAATGCGGCCGCCTTTCTGGGATGCTCTGCCACGGATGCTGCAGGACCGGTCGATGCGCTCAGCTTCGGCTGTGTCAAAAATGGCGGCATGACAGCAGAAGCCATCGTGTTTTTCGACATGGAGCTGGCCGAGGTTGCCCGTTTCCGCCGCAAACGCGCTGGCCATCTGCAATCGAAAGGCCGCTATCTGGCGGCGCAGGTTCTGGCGATGGTGGAAGGCGATCTTTGGCTCGCCAACGCCAGCGCTGCCAATGCTGCCGCGCAGGAAATCGCCGGAGCTGCCGGTGACCGCCTGATGCACCCGGTGGAGGCGAATGAACTGTTCGTGCGCTGCACTGCGCAGGAACGAGAGGCTTTGCGGGTGCGGGGCTTCGGTTTCTACGACTGGGGCAGCGACGCAGCTCGTTTTGTCACCGCATGGAATACGGCGCCGGCAGATGCGCTGGAATTGGCCAAGGCAGTCGCATCCTTATGAGCGAAACCCCGCCGCATGCTCTGCTGAGGCCTCGGGTCGCGCTGCCATTCCTGCTGGTCGCGCTGATCTGGGGATCAACCTGGTGGGTGATTACCGGCCAGATCGACGAGGTACCGGCCAGCTGGTCTGTCACCTGGCGGTTCATGCTAGCGATGCCGTGCATGTTTCTTCTAGCTAAGGTCACCGGCAAATCGCTGCGGATCGGCAGGAATGGGCAGATTCTGGCGGTCTGCATTGGCATCACACAATTCTGCCTGAATTTCAATTTCGTCTACCGCGCAGAACTTCACCTGACCTCGGGTATTGTCGCGGTGATGTTCGGCATGTTGATGGTGCCCAACGCTATCCTGGGCAAAGTAGTCCTGGGGCAAGAGGTCACGCGGCGTTTCCTGCTGGGCAGCCTGGTGGCGATTGGCGGCATCATCATGCTGCTGACGCATGAAGCGCGCTTGTCCCCGCTCGGCGGCAATATCCCGCTGGGCATTGCCCTTACGGTTGGCGGCATTCTGTCCGCTTCAGTGGCCAACGTCATACAGGCCAACCCCACTGGCAGGGCGCTGGCGATG
>JBFEKH010000115.1:0-6452 GCA_041552775.1 Allopontixanthobacter sp. | reverse complement strand
TTCAGGCGAGATCATTCCGGCGGACATGGTGGTGGTGGGCATCGGCATCGTCCCTTCCATCGGTCCGCTGATTGCGGCGGGCGCGGCGGGCGGAAACGGCGTGGATGTGGACGAATTCTGCCGCACCACGCTGGACGATATCTATGCCATCGGAGACTGCGCAGCGCATGCCAATCCCTTTGCCGACAATGCGGTAATCCGGCTCGAATCGGTTCAGAACGCGCATGACATGGCCGCCACGGCGGCGCGCGCGATATGCGGCGACAAACAGCCATATCACGCGTTTCCGTGGTTCTGGTCGAACCAGTATGATCTCAAATTGCAGACCGCCGGACTGTCGATGGAATATGACCAGACGGTGCTGCGCGGCGATCCGGCAACGCGTAAATTCTCGGTCATTTACCTCAAGGAAGGCCGCGTGATTGCTCTCGACTGCGTCAATTCGGTCAAGGATTATGTCCAAGGCCGCAAATTGGTCGAGGCGCGGATTTCGGCTGATCCCGAAATTCTGGCAGATGCTGAAACGCCGCTCAAGGAATTGCTGTAGGCTCTAGCTGATGCAGCGCCCAGCGCGCAGCCTCTGCCACCACGTCATCGCTGTCGGCTGACAAGGCGCGGACCTGCGCAGTCAGCGCCTGATCGCCGCTGTTACCCGCCGCGATCAGGCAATTGCGCACGAACCGGTTGCGTCCGATCCGTTTGATTGGCGATCCGGAGAATAACTGCCGAAAACCCGTATCATCCAGCGTCAGCAAATCTGCCAGCGCAGGCGCGGTCAGTTCGGCGCGGGGCAGGAATGCCTTGTTACGCGCCGCCGCGTCGGCAAATTTGTTCCACGGGCATACTGCCAGACAATCATCGCAGCCATAGATCCGGTTGCCAATCGGCTTGCGAAATTCCTCTGGAATCGGCCCCTTGTGCTCAATGGTGAGGTAAGAAATGCAGCGCCGCGCATCCAACTGATATGGCGCGGGGAAGGCATTGGTCGGGCAGGCATCGTGACACGCCGAGCAGCTGCCGCATTGGTCACCATGCGGCGCATCGGGAGCGAACGGCACCGTGCAATAGATCGCGCCGAGGAACAGCCAGCTGCCATGTTCTGCGCTGACCAGATTGGTGTGCTTGCCCTGCCAACCCAGCCCGGCGGCTTGCCCGAGCGGTTTTTCCATCACTGGCGCGGTATCGACGAACACCTTCAACTGCGGTTCTGCCAGCCCGCGCTTGCGGCATTCCGCCACCAGCCAACGGGCAAGCGCCTTCAGCGCCCTTTTCACGGTGTCATGATAATCGCCGCCTTGCGCATAGGTTGAAATCCGCGCCACGCCCGACTCGTTCTCCAGCGCCAGCGGATCAAGCGACGGGGCGTAACTGATGCCGAGAGCGATTACGCTGGCGGCATCGGGCCACATGCTCTGGGGCCCCTGCCGGACCTCGGCGCGGTCTTCCATCCAATCCATGGTGCCATGACGCCCTGCATCCAGCCATTCGCGCAACCGCGCTGCCTGCAACGGATTATCTTCCGCAGGCGCAAAGCCAATCGCAGCAAAGCCGAGCCGCTTCGCCTCATCCGTCAAAGCAGCCTTCAGGCCATCGATGGCTTGTGCGTTAACCATTCTTGGGGTTGCTCCCGTTCACGCCAGAGGGTTAATCGGCCAGCATGGACATGATGCTAAGCGAAGCCACCGGCGCAATCAATGCCGATACCACCGCCCCTGCCGCGGCCAATGGCCCGTTGGCGATCGAGGCCATCGGGCTGGTCAAACGGTTCGAGGGTACCACCGCCGTGGACGGGGTCGACCTGGCCGTGCCGGAAGGGGCGATCTACGGGATTCTCGGCCCGAATGGTGCGGGCAAGACCACGACACTGCGGATACTGCTGGGTATTATCGACCCGGACGAGGGTGTCCGGCGGGTTTTTGGCCATGACCGGCCCCACGATATCGCCCGGATGATCGGCTATCTGCCCGAAGAACGCGGACTGTATCCGTCGATGAAGGCCTATGAAGCAATCGGTTTCCTGGGCGCGCTGCGCGGCCTGCCGCTCGCCGAGGGCAAGCGGCGTGGGCGCGAATTGCTGGAACGGCACGATCTGGGCCATGCCGCAGACCGCCAGATCCGCCAACTGTCCAAGGGGATGGCGCAAACCGTCCAGTTGCTCGGCACCCTGGTTCATAAGCCGCGCCTGGTGGTATTGGACGAGCCGTTTTCCGGCCTCGACGCGATCAACCAGGGCAAGCTGGAATTGATGATTCGCGAACTGGCTGCCGAGGGCACGACGGTGATTTTCTCTACCCATGTCATCGCCCATGCAGAGCGCCTGTGCGAAGGCGTTGCCATCATTGCCGGGGGCCGGGTGCCCTATGCCGGATCAGTCGATGAAGCACGCGACCGCATCCCCGCGCAGGTCAGGCTGGAAACCCGCGCGACCGGGGGCCGGTGGCGCGATGCACTGCCGGCGGACGCACGGCGCGAAGGGGACTACTGGCTTTTCTCGCTGCCTGAAAGCGGGGTCGAACCCCTACTACGAGCCTTGATCGAGGGCGACGCGGGCATCCTCTCGCTGTCGATCGAGCGCGCCGGATTGCACGATGCGTTCGTCCATATCGCAGGCGAAGCGGCGGCGCGCGCGCTGAGCGAACAATCTGCCGTGGAGGCTGCCCGATGAGCCAGTTCGAAACCCATGGTTCGCACCAGAAATCCCGCCTCAACATCTGGAGCGCGGCATTCGTGATCGCGCGGCGGGACTTTCAGGCAATCCTGTTCAGCCGCGCCTTCCTGTTTTTCCTGCTCGGACCTGTATTTCTGCTGTCTGTCGGCGCATTATCCACCGGCGTAGGCAGCCAGATCCGTCAAGAGAGAGTGGATCCCGAAGTAGGTATCGCGATGAGCGTGCCGGACACTACCGCGATGCTGGCCGCCCATGGGGTGCTGGCACAGCAATTGGGCGGATCAATGCCGCCAATGGTTGCGGTTGACGTGGGGCCGGAAAACGGAGCTGCGGAACGTATGCTTGAGGAGCGCCGCGGAAACTATGCCGCCATCGTCACCGGAACACCCGCAGCACCCATTATGACCGGGACTGGCGACCAGCTGAAACGGTTACAGGGCAAAGTGGCACTAGTGGCCGCCACCGCCGAAGGGCGCGCTCCCGCGAAATTCCCTGAAATTACCACGCAGCAAGTCGCCACCAGCGGCGCGAGCGAGAATAGCAGCCGCGTCGCCACAGCCCAAATCGGCCAGATGTTGTTGTTCCTGCTGACCATGCTGTTGGCCGGCATGGTGCTGTCCAATCTGGTGGAGGAGAAGGGCAACAAGATCATCGAAGTTCTGGCGGCCGCGATCCCGATGGACGCGGTGTTCCTAGGCAAGCTGTTCGCGATGCTGGGCGTATCGATGGTTGGTATTCTGGTGTGGGGATCGGTCGTCGGCGTGCTGGCATTCGTAACCGGCGCGGATCTGGGCGCATTGCCGCCGCCTGCCGTCGGGTGGCCCATGTTCCTGACGCTGGGAGTGATCTATTTCTCGATGGGTTATCTGCTGCTCGGGTCGATCTTCCTGGCCATCGGATCAATGGCTGCAACCGTGCGCGAAGTGCAGACCCTGTCCATGCCGGTGACCATGCTGCAATTGCTGGTGTTCTTCTTTGCCAGCTACGCCTTGGCCAAGCCCGGTTCCGCGGTCGAGCTGGCAGCGGCAATCTTCCCGCTCAGTTCGCCCTTTGCAATGTTGGCCCGCGCTGCCCAGATCGAGGATCTGTGGCCGCATGCGCTGGCAATATTGTGGCAGGTCTTTGCTGTGGCTGTTTTCATCAAGGTCGGCGCGACTCTGTTCCGCAAGCGGGTGATGAAATCCGGACCTCAGGGGGCGGCGAAGAAACACCGGTTCTGGCAACGCCCGCCTGCGGTCCGCTGAAGAGCCCGCCACACCGCAATAAATTGTCGCCCGAACGCAAGGATAAGTCGCAAATCGCCACTTACTATTGACATCAGGGTAAGTAAGCGCAGGATAGCGCTATGCGATTGCTGGCCCGTAGAGGCCGCGACGCGAGGAGAGAGATGATGGCTACCAAGGCGGCAGATACACCAGAAATGCACAGCGCTACCGCGCCCGTTTACAGGACCAGCCCAACTGCGGTCGAGGCGCTGGACGCGCACCTTAAGGATCACCCCGAAGATCTACCGGTCCATACGCAGGATTGGGACGTCAGCCGCAGCGACATCTATGTGGAGAATCGCTGGCAGCCGATCTTCGCCGAAATGCGCGCCCAGGCTCCGATCAACAAGGTGACCGGCAGTCCGTTCGGCGATTACTGGAATGTCACCAGTCACAAGGCGATTCAGCATATCGAAGCGCTGCCGGAATTGTTCAGTTCATCGTGGACGAATGGCGGGATAACTATCCTCGACCGAAAGAACGACATGGTCGAGGACCAGCGATTCGAATTGCCCATGTTTATCGCCATGGACCGGCCCGAACATACCGGCCAGCGCCGCACGGTAGCGCCCGCATTCACTCCGGCGGAAATGAAACGCCTGTCAGACGATCTGCGCGCCCGCACGGGCGAGGTGCTGGACAGCCTGCCCTACGGCGAACAATTCGACTGGGTCGAAAAAGTCTCGATCGAACTGACCACCCAGATGCTGGCGATCCTGTTCGATTTTCCATGGGAAGACCGCCACCTTCTCAGCTTCTGGTCCGATTGGGCGGGCGATACCGAAGTCGCCCTCATCCCCGGTCTCGACCAGATGCGGCATACCATCCTGATGGAAATGGCGTCCTATTTCACCCGCCTGTGGCAGGAACGCGCCGACGCGGGCGAGGCACCTGACCTCATTTCACGGATGATCCATTCCGAGGCCATGAACAACATGAGCCCGCAGGAATATATGGGCAATCTGGTGCTGCTGATCGTGGGCGGGAACGACACCACTCGCAATACCATGTCCGGCATCGTGCATTCGATGGACATGTTCCCCGACCAGCGCGCCCTGTTCGAAAGCGATCCCTCGGTGATCCCCAACGCGGTGCAGGAATGCATCCGCTTCCAGACGCCGCTCGCCCACATGCGGCGGACCGCGACGGAAGACACCGACCTGTTTGGCCACGAAATCAAGGCAGGCGAGAAACTGATTCTTTGGTATCTGTCGGCCAACCGCGACGAGAGCGTATTCGAGGATGCGGACAAGATCGATTTCACTCGCGAGAACGCCCGCCGCCACCTGGCATTTGGCTATGGTATCCACCGCTGCGTAGGTGCGCGTTTGGCAGAGCTGCAATTGCGCATCCTGCTCGAAGAAATGCACGCTCGCCGCATGCGGGTGAAAGTCACCGGCGAAGTGGAACGTGTCCGCGCGAATTTCGTGCACGGGTTCCGAAAACTGGAAGTCCAGCTGGAGAATTTCTAAGCGTCTGACAAGGCGTGCGGAATGAAACCTTTCGGGCCCCGCCAGCGTATATAGGGTATATGAGCCTATTGCGCTGGAGAGACTGAACCGATGAAACAGATTAGCACACCAAACCGCCGGAAATTCTTGGGCATGCTGGGTACTGCTGCATCTGGCATGGTCCTGGCAAGCTGCGGGTCCGATCCGGCAGAGGCGCGCAATTTCCCCAAGGGGCTGAGCGATGCACAGTGGCGCAAGAAGTTGACCGCCAGCGAATATTACATTCTCCGCCAGGCAGGGACGGAGCGGCCCTATTCCTCGCCGCTGGACAAGGAAAAGCGCAGCGGGACTTTTGTCTGCGCGGGCTGCGACAACCGGCTGTATTCCTCGAAAACCAAATATGACAGCAGGACCGGCTGGCCCAGCTTCTACCAGCCGCTATCGGGCGCAATCGTGACCGAAACGGATTACAAGCTGGGTTATCCCCGCACCGAAGTGCTGTGTGCCGATTGCGGCGGACATCTGGGCCATGTGTTCAATGACGGGCCGCAGCCAACCGGAAAGCGCTATTGCATGAACGGCGCGGCGATGAACTTCGTACCCACCTGATTACTGCTTGATGCGCCAAATTTTCATGGTGCCTTCACCGGGAACCGCCACAGGTTCCAGCCAGCCAGGAACATCGCCATCTGTCAGTTGGGCCATGAAGCCATCAGGCGCGGCATTGCGGTAATTATACGGCTCGACCAGATCGGGGCATACCGCCAGATATAGCGAACCGCGTTCCAGCGCCGTCCGGTGCGCTGCCTCGGCGGAGCCGGTAAACGTTTCGATCACCACCAGCATGCCCGGGCTGCCCCGGTGATGGCCGGTGGCGATCACCGAATGATCCGTATCATACAGCAGCTGCGGCCCGATATCGATCGGCGCCATGATTTCACCTTTCGGCAAGCTGCGCAGTGCAGCGGACGCCTGCTGGATTTCGCAGCTGGACTGGCGCGGCGGCCTGGTGTCGAGCGAGGCCTTCGCCGGCGTTGCCATGGTAAGCGCCATGGTAAGCAAAGTCAG
>JBFEKH010000114.1:0-6492 GCA_041552775.1 Allopontixanthobacter sp. | reverse complement strand
TTATTGGCGCGGCGACCAGAAGAATGCCCAGCTGACGCGGATTTACGGGACCGGCTGGCTCAACAAGAAACAGCTGAACGAACATCTCGTCCGGCTGGAGGAAGCTGCCAAGCGCGACCACCGCAAGCTGGGCCGCGAGATGGACCTGTTCCATCTGCAGGAAGAAGCACACGGCAGCGTGTTCTGGCATCCCAAGGGATACAAGATCTGGCGCGAGCTGGAAGCCTATATGCGCCGCATGATGGACAATGGCGGCTACCGCGAAATCAAGACGCCGCAGGTGATGGACGCGCGCCAGTGGGAACAGTCCGGCCACTGGGGAAAATATCGCGAGAACATGTTCGTCATCCCTGACGAAGTGCCCAATACCGAGGATGAAGGCCCGGTGATCAGCGGCGACGCGCAGTGGATGGCGCTGAAGCCGATGAATTGCCCGGCGCATGTGCTGGTATTCAAGCAGGGCATCACGTCTTACCGCGACCTGCCGATCCGGCTGGGCGAGATGGGCTGCTGCCACCGCAACGAACCGCATGGCGCGCTGCACGGGCTGATGCGGGTGCGCCAGTTCACGCAGGACGATGCGCATATCTTCTGCACCGAAGAACAGGTGATCGCCGAAGTGCGCCAGTTCTGCGAGCTTGCCAGTCGGGTCTACAAGGACCTCGGCTTCGAGAAATTCGCGATCAAGCTAGCTACCCGTCCCGACGAACGTTTCGGCAGCGATGCCGATTGGGACAAGGCCGAGAACGAATTGCGCAATGCGGTGATCGAAGCGGGCATGGCGACGGAAGAATTTGGCTGGGAAGAACTGCCGGGCGAAGGCGCATTCTATGCGCCCAAGCTGGAATGGCATCTGACTGATGCGATCGGGCGGACGTGGCAAGTTGGCACCATCCAGTCCGACCGCGTGCTGCCCGAACGGCTGGACGCCAGCTACGTCGGCGAGGATGGCGAACGGCACCGTCCGGTCATGCTACACCGCGCGATCTTCGGATCGTACGAACGTTTCATCGGCATCCTGATCGAAAACTACGCTGGAAAGCTGCCGCTGTGGCTTGCGCCGGTACAGGCGGTGGTCGCAACCATCGTTTCGGACGCGGATGAGTATGCTCAGACTGTGCTCGCCAAATTGCAGGCGGCGGGCATCAGGGCCGAGATCGACGTGCGGAACGAGAAGATCAACTACAAGGTGCGCGACCATTCGGTGAAGAAGGTCCCGCATCTTCTGGTGGTCGGCAACCGCGAGGCCGAGGAAGGCACGGTTGCAATCCGCACACTGGGCGAACAGCAGCAGAAATTCCTGGCCGTGGATGAAGCGATTGCGATGCTGAAGGCAGAGGCAACCGCGCCGGATCTGCGCCCAGCTTGACCGTATCTTGCTAGCCGGCCTCAACCCGGAACAGATCGCGCTGATGGTGGCAGCCGCGCTGGCCGCCGCTTTCGTGCGCGGCCTGTCCGGCTTCGGCATGGCGATCCTGCTGGTTCCGATCCTCGGACTGGTCATCTCGCCGCAATCGGCGGTGGTGACCAGCAATCTGCTCGCATTGATGATTGGCCTGGTCGGCCTGAAAAAAGTCGTTGGCCATAGCGAGGCATCGGCGAAGCCTATTGCTGCTCTGGCGATGTTGGCGACGCCGCTGGGCCTATGGGCCTTGTCGGTCACCGATCCCCCAGTGGCGCGGTTCCTGATTGCGATGGTGGCAATCGCTGCTTTCGTGATCGTCCTGCTACCCAAACGCGCGGAGACATTCCGCCCGCACGCCTTGGAAACTGGCGGCACCGGTGTGGCTGCTGGCGTGCTGACGGGGTTTGCCGGAATGCCCGGCCCGCCGGTGATCCCCTATTATCTGCGCCGCGCAATTCCCCCGCAAACCGCCCGCGCATCGATGATGGCGATCTTTCTGGCGACATCGATTGCAGGGTCATTGGCCGCGCTGGCGCTGGGATTGCTGGAATTGAAGGACGCGGTGCTGGCGGCCATCCTGTTTCCCGCGATCCTCATCGGAAATGCACTCGGCGGCCTCGCCTTTGGCAAGGTCAGCGCTACGCTATGGCGCAGTTTTGCAGGACTGGTGTTGGGCGCAGCCGCAATAGGCGCGCTGGTCAAGCTGATTTAGTTTAGAGGCCGAAAGCCGGAAATGCCTGGCCCGCCAGGATCAGCGACAAAGCGCAGCCAGTCACGATTACCCTGTGGAGCGCGTCGATGGGCGAAACTTCGGCTTTGCGTACGAGTGTGATCATCTGTGCCATGCCGCGTTGTCGGCGATAAGCGCTAACGAAGCGTTAAGACGGCAAATCAGCGGGTTTGCATGCCTTGTATCGGCATAGCTAACATTGCGGGGGGTGCGCGGCACAATATCGGCACCGTGTTCCATCCCGAAACCACACATTCACTTTATCCCCCTGTGATCCCGCATTTCTAGCGTAGGTATAGTCCCCAATCGACAGCGATAGGCGGCAAGGCGCAGGATTTGTCTTAGCATCGAGGAAGACGCCGTTTCAGATATTTGTGAGATAACTTTGCGCACCTAACCAACAGAAATATTTGCTTATATTTATATGGAAAGGCTGGATTATGGCAAAATCATTCAACCTGGGTCTCGTAATAATTTCAGGTCTTGCTTTAGCGACATCCCACAATGCCTTGGCGCAATCGTCTACTTCGCAGGAAATTACAGTTACGGCGCCGCGAGTGACGGTTCAAAAGGCCGAAACGGGGCCTGCAGGTATTGGCAGGATCATGGTCTATTCGGTTGATCGGAAGGTTAGCTTCGCAGATCTTGATCTCACCACCGATGCCGGAATAGACGCATTCAAAACGCGCATCCGCGACGCTGCGAAAGAAGGCTGCGAGCAGATTGCGAAAGAATATCCCCTAGTCAAGGACGCCAGTTGCGAACGTGTCGCGATTGCTCATGCTACGGTCCAGGCGGACCAGATTATCGGTGCGGCGAAAAGTTAGGACTCAGGATCGCGGAGGATGTCCACGGCGTTCCAGGCGTTGGGCGCTTCATCGCGGCCTCGCTTCATTCCCCGCACCCCACTTGCCCGGACAATTGACAGGATTGGACTGGAAGCTGGCAGATTCACCGACAGTTAAGTCGATTCATGTTCAAATCCTTTCCTACGCCCACCGAGTCCTGTCAGCCCGGTTGGCGTAGGAAAGGAGAAGGGCCATGTTGAAAAAACTTGGAAGCTTGGGCTTGGCAGCTGGGCTTGTAGCCAGCGCGATCGCTCTGCCCGGCGCGGCAGAGGCCAGGGACCGTAATCACCACCGGGATGACGATGCCGCAATAGCCATCGGGGCAGGTCTCATCGGTCTGGCGATCGGCGCGGCAATTGCGTCGGACGACGACGACCGCGACTATTACCGTTACGAGCGCAATTACCGTAATTATCCGGGTGACTATTACTATTATCGCTCCCGGCCATATTACCGTGCCTACCCGTACCGCTATTATGATTACGACCGGTATTCGCGGCCGTATTACCGGGAATACCGCCGGTATAACCATGATCGCCGGCGGTACAAACGGCATCATGACGACCACCGTCGTTGGCGCGACTAAGGTCTCAACGATTGGGGGACGGAGGAACCGGACCTGGGGACGGCAGCTGCTGGCTGGCGCAATGAAATCCGCCGCCGCCTGCCAGCACCGCATCGCCAGGCAGACCGATGGTGGCCCGGTCGGGGAACAGTTCGGCGATGGCCGCAACACCGTCCGCATCCTGCGGCGAGCCGAAAGTCGGCACTACCACCAGATGGCTGGTGATCGCGAAATTGACGTAGCTCGCCGGTTCGATCCTGCCGTCCCGCTCGATCCTGCCGGGCGAGGGGATTTCCTTTACTCCCACGCCAAAGGCTTCGGCGCGGGCCGTGGCATCGGCGTAGATCGATGCGTTGGGATCGCCTGCGCCGGTCGCACGGGGCAAAGTCAGTACGTTCGGCGACACAAAGCGCGCCAGATTGTCGACATGACCATCGGTATGGTCATTGATCAGCCCGTCCCTCAGCCACAACACGCGTTCGAAACCGAGATCGCGGTGCAGTCGTGTCTCGATGTCGCCCCGCGTCAGGCCCGGATTGCGGTTGGGATTGAGCAGGCATTGTTCCGTGGTAACCGCCAGACCAGTGCCGTCGCCGTCCACTGCGCCGCCTTCCAGAATCCAATCGGCAACTTCCAGCGGAAGGCCCGCATCCGCGGCCAGTTCCGCGCCAATGGCCTCGTCCCCCGGCATCAGATATTTGCCGCCCCAGCCGTTGAAGCCGAACCGCATGGCCTTGCGCTCGCCGCCGTCCGCAACCACCAGCGGCCCGGTATCGCGCAGCCAGATGTCGCCGTAGGTCCGCCGTTCCAGCGTCACCGCGCCGCTGACCAATTCCCGCGCCCGCGCTTCATTGGCTTCGCCCCGAACCAGCAGGCGCACTTCCTGCCCGCTTTCCGCGACCGCGTTGGCAAAACCGGCGATCTGTTCCTGCGCGCGGGCTAGATAGCCCGGCCATTCATCATCATCATGAGGAAAGCCGATCCACAGCCAATCCTGCGGCGCCCATTCGGGCGGCATTAGGTAAGTCATCGGCTTTCCTTGTG
Organism: Allopontixanthobacter sp.; assembly: GCA_041552775.1. Classification (GTDB taxonomy): domain Bacteria; phylum Pseudomonadota; class Alphaproteobacteria; order Sphingomonadales; family Sphingomonadaceae; genus Allopontixanthobacter. The sequence continues at coordinate 1,900 of JBFEKH010000114.1, read as the reverse complement.
GCCGCCTGTCAGCAACCGCTCTCATTGCCGCAACTGGCGTCGCGAGTGGCGCGAAATTCATCGCCTTCCACCCAATTGGGCCAAGCGTCGGTCATCGCCAGCATCCGGCCAAGCCGGTAATAGACCTGCAGATCCTGCGCCACGCCGGTCCAGTCCCAATTCTCATCGAATTCGTCATTCGGGCCGTGATAGGCATTGGCGCGGTAGGCATCTTCATAGGCTGCGCCCGCTGCGGGGCCGCCGGTCACCAGATCGCCGCCACCCTTTACATACAGCATCGGTAATCCGCGTTTGGCAAAACCGAAATGATCGGAGCGGTAATAATAGCCTTTCTCCGGCGTCAGTTCGGGTACCGCGATCCGCCCACCTTCAGCCAGTGCCTTTTCCAGGAAGGTATCGAGCTGTGATTTGCCTGGTCCGATCACGACGATATCCTTCGCCGGCCCGGCCATCGACAGCGCATCCATATTCACCCCGCCAACCGTCTGGCTGAGCGGGAACACCGGATTGGCGGCGTAATAATCGGAACCCAGCAGACCGGATTCCTCCGCTGTTACCGCCAGAAATACCAGTGTGCGTTTGGCGGCGCCGGCCTTGGCGTGTGCTTCTGCCAGCGCAACCAGCGCGGCGGTGCCGGTGGCATTGTCGATCGCGCCGTTGCAGATATCGTCACCTGTTTCGTCTGGGGTGCAGCGGCCCAGGTGATCCCAATGCGCGGTGTAGAGGACATATTCGTCGGGATTCTCGGCGCCCGGCAATTGGCCAATCACGTTCCTGGACGAAAACTTGCGGACGTCATTCTTGAAGCTGGTCGAGGCATTCAGGCCCAGCGGCACCGCTTTGAAACCCTTGGTCTTCGCTGCAGCGGACAATTTGCCGAAATCCTGGCCGGCAGCGGCCAGAATCTGTTCCGCGACCGGTTTCTGCACCCAGCCATTCATCTGGGTCAGTCGCGGCGCATTCTCGCCGCGCTGGGGGTATGCCTGCGCCCCGGTCCAGCTGCTTTCGACTACGTTCCAGCCATAGGCGGCAGGAAATTCATCATGCACGATGATCGCGCCGGCTGCGCCCTGTTTGGCCGCTTCTTCATATTTATAAGTCCAGCGGCCGTAATAGGTCATTGCCCGACCGTTGAACTCGCCGGTCAGCCCTTCGGTTTCGTAATCGGGATCATTGACCAGGATGACTGCAGTCTTGCCGGTCATGTCGATCCCGGCATAATCGTTCCAGCCCTTTTCCGGGGCGTTGATGCCGTAACCAACGAACACCAGTTCGCTATCGGCAAGGCTGGTTGCCGCATCTTCACGGTACGTCACGCCGACCCAATCCTTCGACGGGGCAAAGCTGAGATCGGTGCCTTTGCCGGTAATCTTCAGCGGGGCGAAATCCTTGCCGGTGATTTCCACCAGCGGGACACGCTGCACCCAGGATCCATTATTGCCCGGCTGCAATCCGGCATCGGAAAACTTCTCTACCAGCAGCCCGATTGTTAATTCCTCGCCGATCGTGCCGGGCATCCGCCCTTCGAATTCGTCAGAGGACATCGTCCTGGTGACATCCTTCATCGTTTCTATCGAGATATCGCCCGCTGCAACACCGGGCATGGCCAGTTCGGCGCTGTCAGCGCTGGCGCAGCCACACAGCGCGAGCGCCAGGGAGGTAAGAGCAAATTTGCGAAACATCAGGGAAATCCTTCTTGGTCATGCTCCCGCTGGCGGGAAGATAATAACGCCTTGTTGCAAAGCTGATCGGGCGCGGCAAGCACCATACTTGTGCCATACCCCGCCAACAGGCAAAGACGCATCCATGCAGCCCGACTGGCAAAATGCTCTGACGCGCGCCCGTGCGCATGCACCGTTCCTCGCTCGCGGTATGGAACGCATGCCCGAACTGGCGGAAT
>JBFEKH010000113.1:0-6549 GCA_041552775.1 Allopontixanthobacter sp. | reverse complement strand
TGCAACTGGGGCGACAGTTCAGTCAGTGGCGAAGAGAGTGCTCGTTGTCGAGGACAACGATCTAAACCGGAAATTGTTCTGCGATGTTTTGAAAGCATCGGGATTTTCGGTGGAGCCCTGTGCCGATGGTGAACTGGCGCTCAAAGCAGCGCGGGCGTTCGACCCAGACCTGGTAATCATGGATATTCAGTTGCCGAATATTTCCGGCATGGAATTGATCAGTCAATTGAAACGCGACCTGTCGCTTGCCCGAATTCCGGTGCTGGCGGTGACCGCCTATGCCGGCAAGGGTGACGAGGACAGGATTCGCAATGTCGGTGCAGAGGGCTATCTATCCAAGCCGGTATCCATCGGACCGTTCATGCGCGCGGTGATGGGGATGCTCGATCCCAAGCCAGCCGAACTTATCGCGACTGCGTGAATTCCACAGCGAACACCAACAGCGTCACAAACAAACCCACGATAAATGTCCGGTAAGCCAGCGTCAGAAAGCGATATTTCCCGCGCTGCAACACACAGCCGTTCTGATAAAGATCATGCATCATGGTGCGCAGAACGGCTTCGTCCGTGGTCATATCATCCAGCAGGCTATCCGCCCATTCGGGTTCGTCGATTGCGGTGAAATGTCCGAAGAACAGCCGATTTGGCTTGAAGTCCCGAATTGACCGGGTTGAACTTGGTTTTCCGATCGATGGCACAACTGCAATAACGGCGCAGACCGAACTCAGAAATGAAAACAGCGCGAGCAGCAATAGCGAGTTCTGCATTTCTCCTGTCAGCGACCGGGTGATCGACAGTGAGAAAACCAGGAACGTGGCCCCCATCAGGATCGACGCTTTCTGGTCCGCCATCTGTGACAGGGTCAGTGTATTCATCTGCGCCGTACGGATCATGTGAATCGCATTTTCGGAGAAGACACGCGGCGGTTTCGCCGTCCCGGTTGCCGTATCCACAGATGCGGCGGCGCTATCGATCATTGCCGGATTCGACTTTTCCCGTTCAGAATCCATCAATATCGCCCCCTGCCAGACCGCCCAAGCTCGAGCATCAAGGACTTGCCAGTACGGCTTACCCTTGACAAGCAGTGATACAAACCGCTTTTCCGCCGTAATTGCATGGCAATTGCGCACGAAACAGCAATTGCGTAACTTGATAGATTGGAAATACCCGCATGGACCGTGCCGCCGTCGACAGCTCCATCCGCTCGCTGATCGAGCCTTTCAACAAGAAAGAAGTCACGATCGAGGAAAGCACAACCTTTGCCGGTGACCTTGAATTCGACAGTCTGACGGTAATGGATTTCGTCGCCGCGATCGAGGATGAATTCGACATCATCATCACTATGAACCAGCAGGCCGATATCGAAAATTACGGCCAGCTGGTCGATGCCGTCAACAATCTGCAGAATTGATCATGAACGACATTAGCAATCCACCAATCGCTGAAGGCTCCGCTACGCCGACCGCCGCAACCGACCTGTTCAGCAAGTTCGATCCGTTGATCCAGCAGCGCAAACAATTGTTAGCAGCTGGCATGGAGGATCCCTTCAGCCTAGTGATGGAGAAAGTCCTCTCTCCCACTCGCGCGATCTGCAACGGGCGCGATACCATCCTGCTCGGCACCTATAATTACATGGGCATGACCTTCGATCCCGATGTGATCGAAGCGGGCAAAAAGGCCATGGAAGATTTCGGCGCAGGCACCACCGGCAGCCGGGTCCTGAACGGCACATTCCAGGGCCACCGGGAATGCGAAGACGCGCTGCGCGAATTCTACGACATGGACCATGCCATGGTCTTCTCCACCGGCTATCAGGCCAATCTGGGGATCATCAGCACCATCGCCGGCAAGGGCGATTACATTATCCTCGACATCGATAGCCACGCCAGCATCTGGGATGGCTGCGCGATGGGCAATGCGGAAGTCGTGCCGTTCAAGCACAATGACATCGAAGCGATGGAAAAACGCCTGAAGCGCATACCGGAAGGGGCCGGCAAGCTGGTCGTTCTGGAGGGCGTCTATTCGATGATGGGCGATGTCGCCCCGCTGAAGGAAATGGTCCGCGTCGCCAAGGAAAATGGCGCAATGGTGCTGGTAGACGAGGCGCATTCGATGGGCTTCATCGGCGAACATGGCCGAGGCGTTGCCGAAGAAGTGGGCGTGATCGATGATGTCGATTTCATCATCGGCACATTCTCCAAGAGCGTCGGAACGGTTGGCGGCTTCTGCGTTTCCAATCATCCCAAATTCGAGATCATGCGGCTGGTGTGCCGACCTTATGTGTTTACTGCTAGCCTGCCGCCGAGCGTGGTTGCAAGCACCGCCACATCGATCCGAAAGTTGATGCACGGATCGGACAAGCGGGCGCATCTGTGGGAAAATTCGCGCACGCTCCATGCCGGGCTGAAGGAACTCGGTTTCCAGCTTGGGACCGACACCCCGCAAAGCGCGATCATCGCGGTCATCATGCCCGATCTGGAACGCGGCGCCATGATGTGGGAAGCGCTGTTGAAAGAGGGTCTCTACGTCAATCTCGCCCGCCCGCCAGCGACACCGGCTAACATGACGCTGCTTCGCTGTTCGCTATGTGCGGAACATACCTCGGATGAGGTGCAGACCATATTGGGCATGTTCGAACGGGCCGGAAAGATTGTCGGCATAATCTAGGGCGCCTGCGACTTGCGCCTCGGCCCGCGGCATGGCAGCGATGGGGCGGGTCAGTTTGCAGGGGTAAAGTTATGAGCGCCGATATCGCGATCCGAATGATGGCGAGCGCTTTGGCGCTGGCTGTTTCGTCTCCGCTGATTGCACAGGATCAACCTGAAGCAGCCGAAACCCAGCAGCCGTCAGCCGCGCCAGAAGCCGTGCACATCGATGATCAACACGCCATGGCGGAGATGTCGCAACCGGCGCAGACCGAATTGCTAGCCGGATACGGCAATGGCGGCTTCGCCATTACCACCCAGTTGCCCGAAGCGCAGGCATTCTTCTCCAACGGGATGGAACTGGGCGCAGCCTTTGCCCATCAGGCTGCGATCGACGCAATGAAGGAAGCAGTCCGCCTCGACCCGGAATGTGCAATGTGCCTGTGGGGCGAAGCATTCATGTCAGGACCCACCTTGAATTATGGCAGTGACAAGGACGAGCGAAAACCCCTGCTCGTGCTGGCACGCAAAGCTGCGAAGATGGCACAGGATACGGGAACCACGGTCGAACGAGAACTGACCGCAGCCTTGGTCGAACGTTACAAAGACGGAGATACCGAAAAGCGTGACAAGGCGTTCCACCGCGCGATGGAAAAGCTCGCTGGAAAATATCCGGTGAACGACGCAATCCAGGTTTTGGCGGCTGATGCATCGCTGGTTGCAGCCAGCGAGGAGGATGAATGGAAACCGGCGGCTGTCCGGGCGATGGAATTGCTCGAGCCGGTTTTGGCGCGCTCGCCGCAAAGCACCCCGGCGATCCATTTCTATATCCACGCCAGCGAGATTGCTGGCCAATCGGCCAAGGCCGAACCACATGCCGACAAGTTGGCCGACCTCGCACCGCGGGCGAGCCATCTGGTGCATATGCCCTCGCATACCTTCTATTGGGTTGGCCGTTATCAGGATGCAGCCGATACCAATTTACGCGCTGTCCGGATCGACCACGACAATGCCGCCGGCCTCGGCCATGGCGGTGAACATGGCGTATTCAAACTGCCGTATCACGCACACAATGTAATCTTCGGACTAGGCGGCGCAATGATGGCTGAAGATTCGCGGACTGCCCTTACCCTGGCGCGGCCGTTGGTGGCATCGACGCAGGATCGGGACGAGGGCTCGCCGGTGATGCAACTGCTTTCCGCCGCCGGCTATTTCGCATTGGCACGTTTTGACGACCCTGCATCGACCCTTGCCCTGACCGAGCCCAAACTTCCGTACCTCAAAGCGGCCTGGCATTATGCGCGGGGCGAGGCCCATGCCTTCCGGAAGGACAAGGTGGGATTGGCAGAAGAAATTGCTGAAATGCCGGAGCCTAAGCCGGATGACGGCAATGATGAAACTTCACCAGCGCCCGATCAGATGATTGCCATTACCCGCGACGTCCTGGCTGGACGGCTGGCGATGCTGGAGGGACGCTACGCTGACGCTGCGGCTTCATTCCGCAAAGCTGCCGAGATAGAGGAAACCGAAGACTTCTCAGTCTTCTCCGATCCGCCAGCGTTCTGGTATCCGGTCCGCCGCGACCTTGCTGCCGCCTTGTTCGCGCATGGCGACATGGCTGGCGGCCGGGCTGAGGCGGAAGCTACCCTAAAATTGCGACCGAAGGATCCCGTCACTCTGGCTCTGTTGGCCAATGTGGGTGAAGTCCCGGCAAATTAGGCCGCAGGGGCCGCGCCATCATGATCCGGCTCGGTCCCTTGCGCAAATACCGGCCAGGCCAGTTGCTGGCCCAGCGTCGCCTTGGGTAAATTCTCGACTCCATAGCTTACCGGATAGGTCCGGGTGATCTTTGCGGTGCCGAACAGGACGTCCCAGAAGAACAGCAGATTGCCGAAATTGCCCTTGTATTGCACCGCCGGATCATGCGCGTGGCGGCCATGATGGGCATGGTGCGTCGCGGGGGTCGAGATCGTCCGTTCAACTACCCACATCAGGGGAGATAGCCACTTTTTGGCGTAGAGCGGCTTGTCCCAGGCAACATCGCTATGCGCGCCGATAATCACCAGCAGTTTCACCACGATATAGCCCGCATAGACCCAGCCCAAGCCGAGATAGATCAGCAAACCTGATAGCCACAGACCCGGCATCATCATGTAATAAAACAGATTGTTCCGGTAGACGAGACGGATGCTCATATACCGCGCGTTGTGGTGTGCGCGGTGAAGATTGTAGAGCCAGGCAAAGCTGTGCGAAGCGCGGTGCCACCAATATTGGGTCATGTCATCCAGCACCAGCAGCAATGCAATCGCTGCAAAAATGTTGATATTTGCCAGCGCCCCTGCCCATTGCGGCACGACGTACCCTGCGATGGCGCCTGACGTCAGCAAGATCGCTGGCTGCGTCACTCCAAGCAGGAAAACCGTGCTGACCACCTCAACAATCCCGTCATCGCGGGTCTGCTCGTTCTTGCCGAACAAATTAGAGCGCCACAGTTCCAGCAATGCAAAGCCGAAATAGATGGACAGGATGGCGATGGTCGAGGTGGGCATGGCATTCTCTCTGCTTGCGAGCCATCCTGCTAACCGATAGATCAATGCTGAAATGTCAGATAGTTTACATTTAGAAACCAGAAAAATGACGGCGGGCAGGTCGATGGTCGCCCCAACCCTGTTCGGCCGCCTCGACCCGAACCTGCAAGAGCGTTTACGCAAGGCGGCCCCGCTGCGTAGCTTCACCGATGGTGCTATCATTCAGCAGCGCGGCGATACTCCATCAGGCTTCTGGCTGATCGAGACCGGCAGCGTCACGGTCGGACAATTTCTAGCAGAAGGTCAATTTCGCGCATTGGCTGTGCTTGGGCCCGCCGATTCTTACGGTGAGCTAGCGCTCTTTTCCGGCAAACGCCGGGTCGTCGATGCTGTTGCGCGGGGAGCGGCGGATTTGCGCTGGATCGACGGCGCCCGCTTCGAGGCCGCACTTGCGGACGATCCCGCATCCATGCGGCGGATGCTTGGTGCGTTAGCGGAGGAGTTGCAGGAAATGCTCGGCATCATCACCGGGCTGAGGCGGGGCAGTGCAAAGCGCCGCATATCCGCCATGCTGATCAACCTGACTGGAAGCGATATTTTGCCTTCGGAAATCATTATCGGACAGGAAGAAATTGCCGAATTGGCCGGAGTGACCCGTGCGACCGTCAACAAGGTCTTGCGCGAACTGGAGCAAGGCAGGGTATTGCGGCGCGGTTACGGGATGGTCGAAATCATCGACCCGGCGGGCTTACGGTTGGCTGCCAGCACCTAGGTTTCGGAGCTTTCCTCATTGCCGCTGACGAACAGCCAGCTCGCGATGATCACCGCCAGCGCCGCCCCGCCCAGCTGCGCGAGTACAAAGGCCGACACATCGCCGGGCGCAATACCTGCAAAGCTGTTCGAGGAGCTACGCACGATGGTGATCGCTGAATTTGCAAAGCTGGTGGAGGAAGTGAACCAATATGCAGCCGAGATGTAAAGTTCGACGCTGGCCGGGACTGCTTGCGGGCGATAGCGCAGTGTGCCCAACATAGTCAGAGCCAGTCCGAATGTTGCGATCAGCTCACCCGTCCATTGGCCGATCCCGGCGCGGGCCTTCGTCGAGAATTGCAGGATATCCGGATCGAACATCAAATGTGCAGCAAACGCGCCCAATGCGCCTGCGATGATCTTCACCCCGATGTAGGGCGCCACTTCGCGCCAGGCAAATTGGCGGCACAGGGCAAATGTTCATGTCAACGCCGGGTTGGCATGGGCCCCTGATATCTCTCCGAGCATGGTAATCAGGACGAACAGGATTGCCCCGGTCGCCCCGGTATTCCCCAGCAGCGCGATCACAACTTTGTCGCCCGCCAGCGCTTCCGCCAGCACGCCTG
>JBFEKH010000112.1:0-6591 GCA_041552775.1 Allopontixanthobacter sp. | reverse complement strand
CGTCCATGCCCGCCCCACACAGTGCGGGCGAGCGCCGAGGTGACATCCTCGCTCAGCCCCATCGCCTTGCCCACTTCGCGAATGGCCATGCGGGGGCGGTAATGAACCACGGTGGCGCACAGGCCGGCCCGGTGGCGGCCATAACGCTCGTAAATATACTGGATCACTTCCTCGCGCCGCTCATGCTCGAAATCGACGTCAATATCGGGCGGTTCCTTCCGTTCTTCGGAAATGAACCGGTCGAACAACAGGGCGTGCTTTGCCGGATCGACCGAGGTAATCTCGAGGCAGTAACAGACCGCCGAATTGGCCGCACTGCCCCGCCCCTGACACAGGATCGGCGGATCGACCTTCTTGCGGGCGAAATCGACGATATCCTTGATGGTGAGGAAATATCGCGCCAGGTTCAGCTTCTCGATCAGCGCCAACTCGCGCCTCAATGTCGCCTCAACACTTTCCGGCAACCCACTGGGATAACGCCATTTTGCGCCAATCCATGTCTGTTCTTCCAGATATTCCTGCGGGTTCTTGCCGTCTGGATAAATCTCTTCAGGATATTCGTAGCGCAATTCATCCAGACTGAAGTTGCACCTGTCCGCCACCTGCCGCGCTGCGGCGATGGCATGCGGCCAGCGGGCGAACAGCGCCGACATCTGGCCGGGGGATTTGAGGTAGCGTTCGCCATTGCCGTGCAAATGATGCCCCGCGCGGTCGACGGTGGTCTTATGCCGGATTGCGGTCATCACATCCTGCAGCGGGCGTTTGTCCGGCGCGGCGTAGTGCACATCATTGGTGGCGAGCAGTGTCAGGCCATGCGCCCTGGCCAAGGCATCGAGCCGGTCGATCCGGGCAATATCGTCACCAGAATAGAGATAGCTGGCGGCGAGATGGCGCAGGGTGGGTAAGTGCCGGGCGAGATGTGGAAGGATCGCCTCGAAAGGCAGGGTTTCCGGCACTTTGGCCGCTTCTGCGGAATGCAGCGGGATAACATTGCTCTCGACCTCTATCGTGAATTCCTGCGCCAGATCGCACGGTGGCAGCAGGATCAGCTGCACATCCCCCTCGCCCTTGCTGGCGGCATGCTCGGCCAGCATCCGCAAGGAAATGTCGCATTCCCCCTTCACCTGCCATTCGCCCTCCAGCGTGGCCATCCGCCCGGCCGAAATCAGCGCGCAGAGCCGCCCGTAAGCGGCGCGGTCCTGCGGATAAGCGAGGAAGGCTAACCCCTCTGCCGTTTCGATCCGGCACCCGATCACGGGCCGCAATTTCAGCGTCTGCGCCTCCACATGCACCCGCACCACGCCCGCCATGCTGTTGACGTCTGCAATCCCCAGCGCATCATAGCCAAGACCCCGCGCTGCCATCACCAGATCGACCGCATCGGACGCGCCGCGCAAAAAACTGAAACAGCTCACCAGCCCGAGTTCGACAAAATCCGCCCGCCGCGGCGGCGCGATCAGGTCCGGGTCAAGCTCGATCCGGCGTTTGTCAGGGGTAAGCGGGCCTTCGGGCATGTCATCCGGCCAATTCCGCCAACCGGGCGTGCACGGCGGCGAGATCGGCCTGGAACAGGCGGACCTGTTCCTCCTGTGCCTCGCCTTCAAGCCGCAACAGATAAGACGGGTGCGCGGTGATCCACAGCTCGCTGCCATCATCGAGCACGTGCGGCCTGCCGCGTGCACGCGAAATGCTGACGGTCTTGCCCAATATCCCGCGCGCCGCGCTGGCACCCAGGGCGAGCACCAGTTTCGGTTTCACCAGGGCGCGCTCGCTTTCGACCCACCAGCGGCAGATGTCGATTTCCTTCGCCGTGGGCGATTGGTGCAGCCGGTGCTTGCCGCGCATCACATATTTGAAATGCTTGACGGTGTTGGTGACATAGGCGGCAGTTCGGTCAATTCCAACCTGCTGCAAGTGAACGTCCAGCAATTGCCCGGCAGGACCGACAAAGGGACGGCCAGCCACATCCTCCTGATCGCCCGGCTGCTCGCCCACGATCATCAAGGCGGCACCAAGCGGCCCTTCGCCCATGACTGCGTGATTATCGAGCCCGCCAATCGGGCAGCGCTGACAGGCGGCAATCCCCTTGCTGATCGTTGCCAGCGTATCAGGACGTGCCTCATCCGCCCGTTCACCGGCTGTCACCATCGCACGTTCGCGCGCCTGCGCCCCGGCAATTAATTCAGGTATCAGAGAGGCTTCGGGCAGGTTCTTCCAATATTTCTTTGGCATCTCGCTCATCATGGCGCCCACTTTCAGCCGCGAGGGATTGAAGGTGGAGGCGTAATATTTGCGCCAGAGATCCTCTGTCGGATCGCCGCTGGGTGCGTCGGAGCGTTCCGCAGGCGGCCCTTCCCGCATGGTCTCACCGTCCCAATGCAGGCATCCACGCGGCGTCAGGATCGACCATTTCATATTGGCAAAGCGGCGTTTGAAGAACCCTGCATTGGCGCGGACAATGTGGTGATCGGGTTCGAACCAAGCGATGTAATGGTCCTCCTGCTCATTGACCTCGATCAGGCGGAACCGGACGAAGGCGTGCATCTTGTGGCTGTCGCGCCGGACATTCTTGTCCAGTTCCTCGATCCGGCGGACGTCGTCGTCGGTCTTGTCCTCCATGATCCTGGAGGCTGTCTGATGCCGCCACAGCAGGCGGTAGAGCAGCGCAAACCGTTCGGTGTCGGAATGCAGGGCGGCATTTTTGGCGAGTTGCAGGAAGCGTTTGCTGGCGCGCGGCTGCGGCGCGTCGGGCGGCGACCCATCCGGTGATAGTAGGGGACAGGCCTGCCCGCCGCCTGAAAACAGATCGCCCGAACCGCCCGGTTCGCCCCATGCTACCCGCTCCGGCGGCACCCCGCATTGCACCAACACCCGCGCTTTCTCGCGCCAGAACGCAAAATCATCCGGCGCGGGCATGGTGACGGTGTAATAATCGCCCTGTTCGAGATTACGGAGCGGGGTCATGCGGCAAACAGCTCCAATTGCTCCTGCTTGGGCGCGAGCAATTTGCGCAGATCGGCGCGGTCGGTCAGCGTGGTCGGCCGCCAGTCCAGCGCGCAGATGAAAGGCCGCACCTTGGCGATCGAGACGGTCAGCTTGCCCACATCTTCCAGCCTCAAAGTCCGGTGACGGCGCGCGGTAATGATCCGGTTCACCGCCGTGACCCCCAGCCCCGGCACGCGCAGCAACATCTCGCGCGGGGCGCGGTTGACATCGAGCGGGAAAGTCTCGCGGAATTTCAGCGCCCAGGCCAGCTTGGGGTCGATATCCAGCGGCAGCATCCCGTCCGCCCCGGTCGCCGCCATCACCTCGCCCGAGGAATATCCGTAGAACCGCATCAACCAGTCGGACTGGTACAACCGGTGTTCCCGGATTAGCGGCGGGCGTTTCAGCGGCAGTACCGCGCTGGCATCGGGGATCGGGCTGAAGGCGGAATAATAAACGCGGCGCAGGCCGAAACTGCCGTACAACGTGCTCGCCTTGCCCACGATATCGGCATCATTGGCACTGTCTGCGCCCACGATCATCTGGGTGGATTGGCCCGCAGGGGCAAAGCGCGGCGCGTGCTTGAAATGCTTCTTCGCATCCTTCGCCTCGATAATGGAGTTCTTGACCCCTTTCATCGCGCCTTCGATCTGGCGGGCATTCTTGTCCGGAGCGAGGCGGGTCAGCCCGGCATCGGTCGGCAGTTCGACATTGATCGATACCCGGTCGGCAAGCAGGCCCGCCTGATGCACCAGCTGCGGATCGGCCTCGGGAATGGTCTTGAGGTGGATATAGCCGCGAAAATCGTGTTCTTCCCGCAGGATACGGGCGGTTTCTACCAATTGCTCCATCGTGTGATTGGAGCTTTTGATGATGCCGGAAGACAGGAACAGCCCCTCGATATAATTGCGGCGATAGAAACTGAGCGTCAGGTCCGCGACTTCCTGCGGCGTAAACCGCGCACGGCGGACGTCCGAGCTCTTGCGGTTGATGCAATAATGGCAGTCGAAAATGCAGTGATTGGTCAGCAGCACCTTGAGCAGCGAGATACACCGGCCATCGGGCGCATAGGCATGGCAGATCCCCATCCCCTCGGTCGAGCCGATTCCTTTCCCGCCGATGCTGTTCTTCTTGGCCGTGCCGGACGAGGCGCAAGACGCATCATACTTCGCCGCATCGGCCAGGATTTCGAGCTTCTCGATAGTGGTGAGTTGGGACATTTGTTCCTTATATGTTCTTACTCCGATTTCAGCAAGAACAAAGGGTACCCGCAAAATCACCCGCACAGCCCCTGCAGATACCAGTCCGGCAGCCTGCCCTGCTTGTCATTGCCCCGCCCGTCACCGATCAGCCCGTGGCGGTAGATCCAGTAGCGGCGGCCTTCGCAGTCTTCGATCCGGTAGTAATCGCGCAGGCGGACGGTCGAGCGTTCGCGCCACCATTCCGGGGCGAGGCGTTCGGGGCCTTCCACCCGGGCGACTTCATGCACCTTGCCGCGCCAGCGGAAGCTACGGGGAAAACCGTCCGGGGTGGCGTAGAGGACGGTGATATACTCGGCCTTGTCGAGCAATTTCAGCGGACGCGCGTGGAATGCCAGCTCGCCTTGCGATGCGGGTTCCGGTTCCAGGGGCGGCTGCCAGCGTTGGGCGCGTTCGGGGATGTGGCTGGCATAAGGCACCGGGCGCTGGACCGCGCCTGCGCCAAGGCGCACGCTCAGGCGGTCGATACAGGCGGATAGCGAGGTGCCGTGGGTTTCGGCAGCAACCTGGATATCGCCCGCCATGAAACGAGATTGCTCCAGTGACAATGGCTCTGCCCAACTGACACGCAGGCGGATGGTCTCGATCCCGAAGCCGGCGTCGACATCGTCCAGCTTGGCCGCGAACAAACGGCAGATATGCGCCGGATCGAGGGTGGCGGCGCTGAGTTCCAGTGGCCGGATCACCACTTCGCCATCCACTCGCCACAAGCCCAGTTCAAGGCGGCGGGCGCCCTGCGCGCTCCCTTCCAATACTCGCGCCATGTCCGCGGCGAGATCGCGTAGCACCTGGTCGAGCAGATCGCGGTGGCGGATCGGTTCGGCCAGACGGCGCTGGACCAGCGGCATGTGCTGCGGGACGACCGGCAGAAGCGGTTCTGGCACAGCCCCAAGCAATTGGTCCATCCGCACCAGCGGGTTGGCGGCGGGCGAGCGGCGATTGCGGAACCGCCGCATGATCGCATCGCGGCCCATGGTATCATCAAACCTGCCCGTCATATCGCCAAGCCGCTTGAGACCAAGCCGCCGCAACACCGTCAGCACATCATCATCCAGCCTCAGCGCCGCCACCGGCAGAGTGGAAAGGCGCGCGGCGGCGTCATCATCGCCAGTCAGGATCGCTGATCGCGGCCCATAATGCGCTAAAGCCCAGGCCGCACCAGCGGTGGGCGCAGCCGCAACCCGCACGGCCAGCCCGCGCCGGGCGAAACACGCCTCCACATCGGCCAGCAGCTTTGCTTCTCCGCCGAACAGATGCGCCACGGCGCTGATATCGACCAGCAGGCCGTCGGGCGGGTCCAGCGCGCTCCACGGCCCCCAGCGCTGCGCCCAGATTGCCAGCTTCTCCAGAAAATCGAGATCGCCCGCCGGATCGGATATCCTGACCGCCAGATCGGGGCATAGCGTCCGCGCATCGGCCAGCATCATCCCGGACCTCGCCCCGGCGGCAAGGCCGGCCTCGTTCGCGGTATCTATCCGCGGGCCATGCGCGGTTCCGGTAATCAGCGCGAGCGGCGCACCGTCGGCCCCCTCGCCCGGCGCGATCCCTTCACAAAGCCGCCATCGATCGGCCGACAGTCGGGCGAGCCAGATCGACAGGATGCGGCGCTGGCTTGTTGTCGTTTTCGTTAGCGGTTGTGGGGGCGGTGATGTCATTTGCTATATCATTTGGAGCTGTTTCGGTTGGTTTTTCGGCGGAAAGTCCGGTGGAATTGCGGCTTGAAGCATGGCGCAATATCCACTCCCCCGGCGGGTGCATCCGCGCGCGGAACAATTCAACGTGCCATGCAGGCGCACCGGGCGCATCGGCATTCCAGCGAGGCCTGGCGGACGGCGCGGCGCGCACATCCCAGCGCATCCGGGCAGAGGACAGATCATGGGCTGCATCCAGCCTCACCAGCCATAGCGGGACCCCATGCCGCTCTGCCGCCAGACTTAGCCGGCGCGAGGCGGTGAAATTGAGCGCCTTGGGATTGCCGACAACTTCACCTATCACGCAGGCGAGATCGCGGCACCGCACGCCTTCTTCCAGCGCGAACAACACATCTTCCACCTTTTCCGCGACCACATGGATGATGCGGTGGCGCAAATCGGCAGGCAATCCGGGGCGATAGGGTCGCCCGGTCAATTTAACCGAGGCGCGGTCCTGCACCCATAATATCGGACGCTGGTCGGCAGTTTCCGCCAGCGGACCCGGCTTAGCCGAAGCCAGCATATCCAGCGCCAATGCCAGCGCCGCCGCCGCCCCGCTGGTATCCCGGCCACCCGCGAACACCTCGCTATGATAGATGCCACCTGTTCCCGGGGTCCACTTGGCCGAAGGGCGCGCAGAGATGGCACCGCGAGTG
>JBFEKH010000111.1:0-6597 GCA_041552775.1 Allopontixanthobacter sp. | reverse complement strand
TCCCTCCTCCGCTACCAATATTTCCAGTAATTATTTTTCGGAAGATGCGGTGGCTCGATTGCGAGACGACTACTGGCGCTGTAGCCATCTGCTATGGCAAAAATCCTAACTGACGAACTTCCGCGGCTTTACGCTCAGCTGATGAGACAGATGAAGAGACGTTTGGGAGCGGTTAGGACTGGATACAATTCAGCGGTTTCCAACACTGATAGGCTACAAGCCGCTATCGAGCTTGAGCATTGCTTCTTGCAGATACGACTGTTGATCGAACTTCTCGCTGTAGAGACCCTTTGCGCGCACAATGAAATAGAGGAGTTTCGAACTGCGTCGTTGGTTAAGACATGGAACGCGGAAAGCCTGATAAATCGATTGAAGCATATGAGCGATGATGCGTTTCCCAAACCCATTACAGTCACCGATCCGGGGCCTGACGGTGTTGCAGACCTATATTTACATGAGCACGATAGGCACCGAACTCAGGTATTGAAGCTTTATAGCAGGTGCGGCGAATGCCTTCATACTGGAGCGCTCCGATCTATTTTACGCGATGACGGCAGGACGTATGATTCAGAGGAGATCCGAATCGCGCTGAATTTCTTGGTCGCTTGGGTTGACCAGCACGCGATCCTATTGCCTGGTGGAAGCCGCATGCTCGTGTCGTTCTTACGCTACGCTCCGACCAATGACGTGCATTGTTTCCTCACCGACTTTTCGCCTGATAAGGTCTTCGATCCAAGGACTTTTCCTACTCCCTAGGGAAGGTCTGTAGCACCCATCACAGCAACTCACCGACGGGGCTAGACCTGCAGCAGGGGCGCGGCGGCGCAGATCGCGAGCCGCCTTTGCAAATGAGGTGAAAGGAGCCCAGCGAAGGGCCGAGCTTGCGCTGCTGGCGGCGGAGGAGTATTTAAAGCGCACGCCTTGAGGAGACGTATGATGCGACCCGTGTTCTATGTTCCGCTCGCGTTTTTGCTCACTGCTTGCGCGACAACCCACGCGATCGATCCACAGCTGGCCTCAACGAGCTTGGCCGATGCGCAGATCATAGAGGTGAAGCTAAACAACTTCGATTTTAGGCCATCGACCATTCGCATGGAGGCCGGAAAAGCCTACGCACTGCACATCGAGAATACCGCTTCGGGCGGGCACGACTTTACGGCCCCGGAGTTCTTCGCGGCCTCGAAGGTGGCGCCGGAGGACGTGGCCAGCGTGCGCGACGGGCAAGTCGAACTTGGCGGCGGACAGTCGGCCACGATCCGCCTGTTGCCGTCTGCCGGAACCTACAGTCTCGTGTGCACCCACGCCGGCCATGCGCTGCTCGGTATGAAGGGCACTATTGTCGTAAGCTGAAGCGACGGGCCTGCTGAAGTTCAGCGTCGCACGTTCATCATCGACAGCGCGGCGTTGACCCCGCGGGCGAGCTGACTGTGCTTAGAACTCGCTTACGTAGACGCGCCTACCAACCGGTTCCGTTGATTCATAATCCGCGTGTCGGGGGTTCCAGTCCCTCCTCCGCTACCAATATTTCCCGCCGGAAATCCGTTCTAACGCGCTAGCAGCCTTTGCAGCTTGGGGCGGTGGCGCAGGAATACCCTGTAAGCACGCTCAAGGATCCATAGGATTGCTGGTATACGCGCAATCAGACCAAGTGGGCGCAAGATCGGAATAACGCGCCACATCGCAGCAAAGGCTTCCGCCCCCGAGAGAATCTTTCCGCCTTCTTTTGCGTGAAACCGAGCGAGGAGTTCAGCCTGTTCGATGGGGCAATCGGCTGGCGCATCATCGGCAACGTCGATAAATTCGATTGCCATGCGCCGATCAAGACGCCGCATCATAGCGATCTCTCTCTGGCAAAGGGGGCAATTTCCATCAAACCAAACTGTGACCGCCCTCTGCATAAGGCCCAATATGGTGGTGCGGTGGTTGAATTAAAGCCGCTATCGCTCAATCGCTCCTTTGCGCGTCAGGCAGATGAGTTATTGCTAATATTTCGCGAGGTTTCTAGGCTGGGCAAATGAGCTTTGAGGTCGTTTTTGCCATCGGTTGGGCTGTGGTTCTTGCAGGCGGGGGCGGGCTGCTGACCAAAATCGATGATTGGTACTACAACCTCAAGAAGCCTGCCTTGCAGCCGCCCAACTGGGTTTTCGGTCCGGCATGGACGATTATCCTTGGGCTTGCGGCGTGGGCATTTGTGATTGCGTGGCGTAGTACCAGTGCTGAGGCTGGCCATACGGCCCTGATCATCCTGTATGCGGTAAATTTCGTCTTCCACTTCCTGTGGTCGCCGCTGTTCTTTGCCGTGAAGCGGCCCAACTGGGCGTTGGTAGAGGTTCCATTCCTGTGGGGCTCCATCGTTGCGCTGTGCATTGGCCTGTCCCAATGGTCGACTTTCGCTGCCTGGCTGATCGCGCCATACTTGCTGTGGGTCACTTTCGCGGCATTCCTGAACGCCCGCATCGTCAAGCTCAACGCGCCCTTTTCGAAAGCAACATCTGCCTGACGCGGTCCACCGTGTGTGGAGGAAGACGTATTCCTGTTTGAATGGAGGCGAGTTGTCCGTAAGGTCGCGGTAAATGGGCCATCAGACAAAACTCCTCCCGCCGCCACCACTGGCCGAACTTGCGGCTCAGGCGTCAGTCGCCTTGTTTCTGGATTTCGACGGCACTTTGGTGCCGATTGCCAGCGGACCTGACGCTATCGAAGTTCCAGGCGGGCTGGCTGGACGTCTCGAAGCTTTGGCACTTTTGTTGTCCGGGCGGTTGGCGCTGGTCAGCGGGCGTTCCCTGGAAGATCTGTCGAGACATGTCGGGGACCCGGCAATTTACCGCGCAGGATCGCACGGTGCGGCGCGGCAGAAACCCGGCGGAACGTGGCTGGGGGAACCGCCCAAGGGGCTGCCGTCCGCTGCGATCAATGCAATTCAGGAATTCGCAACGCTGCAGGACATTCATTTCGAGCCGAAGTCGCACGGAGCAGCGCTGCATTTTCGCGCGCGGCCCGAACTTGCCGGACAGGCTCTCGGATTTGCGCAGGAACTGGCCGGGGACCATGGTTTGCAGATCAAGCAAGGCAAGTGCGTCGTCGAACTTGTGCGGCCGGGCGCCGGCAAGGATCTCGCGGTAAGAGTGTTCATGGCGGAGGCGGCCTTTGCCGGTGCAACGCCAATATTCCTCGGCGACGATGTGACCGATGAAGACGGATTTCTCGCCGCGACCGATCTAGGCGGGTTCGGAATTGCTGTGGGCGAAAGGATTTCGAGTAATGCGCGCTATCACCTTGAAGATGTGAAGGATGTTCATGAATGGCTGAAGCTGTGACTGCCGCGGAGTTGCGTCAAAAGAATACCCAGCACCAGTCGAGCCTGGAATTGTGGCCGATTGGCAATTGCCAGGTTAGCGGCTTGATTGACCGGTATGGCGCCTTGGTCTGGGGCTGTATCCCGCGGGTGGACGGCGATCCGGTATTCTGTGCGCTGCTGAACGGGGACAGCCGCGAGGCCGGGCTGTGGCGCTTTGAACTGGAAGGTCAGGTGTCCGAAACCCAGCAATATGACCGGAACACCGCCACCTTGGTAACAAGGTTGGAGGCCGCCGATGGCTCCGCTGCGGAAATCAGGGATTTCTGCCCGCGATTTGAGCGTTCCGGCAGAATGTACCGGCCAGTTGCATTTGCCCGTATCGTTCGCCCGGTGTCAGGAACACCGCGTATCCGGGTGGTCCTTCGCCCGATGAGCAATTACGGTGCCAAGGTGGCTGAAACCACCAGCGGCACCAATCACATCCGCTTCATGGTTGGCAGCCAGGCCATGCGGCTCAGCACCGATGCGTCGGTCGGCTATATCCTCGAAGCGCGGTTTTACCGGTTGGAAGAAGACCAGCATTTCTTCCTCGGGCCGGACGAGCCTTTTGACGGCAATGTCCGCTCCGAATTGCGCCGCATGGACCAGCTAACGACGAAATACTGGAAATTGTGGGTGCGCGGCCTGCATATTCCGCTGGAGTGGCAGGACGAAGTCATCCGCTGCGCGATTGCCCTGAAATTGTGCCAGCACGAGGAAACCGGCGCGATCGTGGCCGCCCTGACCACGTCGATTCCCGAAGCTGCCCATAGCGAGCGCAATTGGGATTACCGCTACTGCTGGATCCGCGATTCCTATTACACTGTGCAGGCACTCAACCGCATTGGCGCATTGGATGTGCTGGAGAAATATCTCGGTTATTTGCGCAACATCGTCGACGGCGCGCGGGGCGGGCAGATCCAGCCGCTCTATTCCGTCATGGGCGAAAGCGAGCTGGACGAGACCACTGCCGCCCATCTGGCCGGATATCGCGGCATGGGGCCCGTCAGGCGCGGGAATGCGGCCTACAAGCAGGTCCAGTATGATTGTTACGGCCAGATCGTGCTTCCGACCGCGCAGGCATTCTTCGACCGGCGCTTGCTACGCATGGCGGACGATCAGGATTTCGCCGCGTTGGAGGAAGTGGGCGAGAGCGCTTGGGCCATGCACGACCAGCCCGATGCCGGCCTGTGGGAATTTCGCACCCGGCAGGAAGTGCACACCTATTCGGCGGTAATGTGCTGGGCAGCGTGCGACCGGCTGGCCAATGTCGCGGGCGCCATCGGCAAGGAAGACCGCAAGGAATTCTGGACAGCGCGTGCGGAGGCGATCCGGGCCAAGATTGAAAGAGAAGCATGGAAAGATAACGGTGAGGGCGGCGGCCATTACGGCGCATCATTCCAGAGCGATTATCTCGATGCCAGCCTGCTGCAGATGGTTGAACTGCGATTTTTGGCGCCGGACAATGCCCGATTCCAGTCGACTTTCGCCGCGATCGAGAAAACCCTGCGCCGGGGCGAGCATATGCTGCGTTACGCCGCAGAGGATGATTTCGGCGCGCCGGAAACCGCGTTCAACGTCTGCACATTCTGGCTGATCGAGGCACTGCACATGGTCGGCCGCGATGATGAGGCCCGCACTTTGTTCGGTGCGATGCTGAGTCACCGGACCAAATCGGGCCTGCTGTCCGAAGACCTCGATTACGACAGCGGCGAATTGTGGGGTAATTTCCCCCAGACCTATTCGCTGGTCGGCGTGATCAATTGCGCCGGACTGCTGTCAAAACCGTGGAGCACCGTCAGATGAGCCGCCTTGTCGTGATTTCGAACCGCGTCGCCGTGCCGAAGGCCCGGGGCGTGGCCGGGGCACAAGGCGGGCTTGCCGGGGCTCTCAATTCCGCGCTTCAGAAAAACGGTGGCATCTGGTTTGGTTGGTCGGGCAGCGAAGTAGAGAAATTCACCGGGAATATCTCCATCCAGCGGGCCGAGGGCGTCACCACCGCCACCATCGACCTGGCTGCGCATGATGTTGAGGAATATTACAATGGCTATGCCAATTCGACGCTGTGGCCGCTGTTCCATTACAGGATCGACCTGACCGAGTACGAGCGCGAATTTGGCAGGGGATATGAACGGGTTAACGAACACTTTGCAGAAAGTGTCACGCCACTGATCGAACCCGATGACATGGTCTGGGTGCATGATTATCACCTGCTGCCGCTGGGCGAGCGATTACGGTCGCGCGGGCTGAAAAACCGGATCGGATTTTTTCTTCATATCCCGTGGCCGCCGACCCGGTTATTCGTGTCATTGCCATATCACGAGCGGCTGGTCCGCACGATGCTGGAATATGACCTGATCGGATTCCAGACTAAGGAATGGCTCGAGAGCTTCCTGCATTACTGCCACAAGGAACTCGGCGCCGAAGTTGACGAGAGTGATGGCCGCATCACGTTGGACGGGAAAACCGCCCATGCGCGCGCCTATCCGATTGGGATCGATTACGATCATCTGATGGAGCAGGCCGCAACCGGCGAGGCGCGGCAGGCCGGCCAGCGCCTGCTGGCAAGTACCCGGCGCCGTATTGCAATGCTCGGGGTGGACCGGCTGGATTATTCCAAGGGCTTGCCGGAACGCATAGACGGTATTTCGCGCTTCTTCGACCAGCATCCGCAGCATGTCCGGGACCTGGTCTATATCCAGATTGCGCCGCCCAGCCGCGAGGATGTGGCATCCTATCAGAAGATCAGGACACAGCTGGAACAGAAGACCGGGCAGATCAACGGCGCACGGTCGGAAGTGGACCTGGTGCCCATTCGCTATGTGAACAAGGGTCATTCGCTGGCGGAATTATGCGGATTTTACCGCGCGGCGAAAATCGCCCTGGTCACACCGCTGCGTGACGGGATGAATCTGGTGGCGAAGGAATATATCGCGGCCCAGGACCCGGAAGATCCCGGTGTGCTGATCCTGTCCCGCTTCGCCGGAGCGGCCCAGCAGATGCCCGAAGCTGTGCTGGTCAATCCCCATAGCCCGGATGATTTGAGCCATGCAATCAAGCAGGCGCTCGACATGAAACTGCCCGAACGCAAGCGGCGCTGGGATGCGCTGATCAAGACCGTGCGGGATGACAATGTCCAGCAATGGACCGAAAATTTTACCGGCGATCTGGCGGCGCTGCCTTTGCGGAATTAGGTGCTAGAGTACCGATCTTTGCTACGGAAGATCTTGCAATTGACTTGAGCTCTGCTCTATAGCCTC
>JBFEKH010000110.1:0-6717 GCA_041552775.1 Allopontixanthobacter sp. | reverse complement strand
GGGTGCGGTGGGTGCGGTGGGTGCGGTGGGTGCGGTGGGTGCGGTGGGCGCATTCAAGGTGATACCTGCGCCGTCAACATAGGCGCGCGACGCGATTGTGGCGGCGGGTATGCTCCGGCTCTCTGCCGGCATCCGCATATCCTGCGGCAATTGGCCTATCGGCGGCAGCGCGGACAGGACCGGCGGTGCCATCGGCAGCAATTCCGCACCGGTTTTCGCCAAGGCGTGACCCGGCAGCAACGCAAGCGCGGTGGCTGCGGCCAGCGCGGAGCTGCCGCTCATCCATCGATTGCGGCGATGACTTTTTCTGTGAGGCCAGCCGTTGTTGCTCATGTTCCCGCTCATCTGTCCGCTACTTCCTGCTGTCGTCCCACTTGCCCCGGCCATGCTCATCTCCACGGAACCAATTGGATGGAAAGGTTGACCAGCAAACGGAAATCCCCGCGCTGCGTCTGGAATGGGGTTGGTTCCAGCGGTGCCGCGCCAAACACATCCAGCCTGACCCGGTTGCCCCATGCCGCGCGGACACCGCCCCCGGCTGAACTGATCGTGTCGAAGCCGCCGGGAAGATTATTGGTATCGACTGCCATGAAATCGAAGAAGACATAGGGCTGCCACGCGATGCCGCCGAAACTGCTCGGCACCAGCGATCCATAGGCCGCCTCTACCTGCGCGCCGATACCGCTATCCCCGAGGACCGATCCGGGATCATATCCGCGCCCGGCGGTGTAACTGCCCCCGGAAATCTGTTCATAGCTGAGCAGCGCATCAGGCGAATATTGTGCGCGCGGTGCGAGCGAGAACTTGATCCTGGGCATGGGCCGGAAATCGAACTGGCCGTTTGCACGCACCACCAGCGCGGTGGGATCGCCGTCCAGCCTGCTGGGCACGTCTGCACCGGCGGGGGTGCATAGCACGAATGCCGGGCCGCAGCCCTGGCTGGCGCCCAACATGTCGAGGCCCTGCCGCACTTCCAACCCGCCGGCCATGGCGAACCGGGGCTCCGACGCGCTGTAACCGCCGGCGCCGGATAGGCTTGGCCGGTCGATCTTGTTGAAATCGACCCGGGCATAGGCAACCCGCAAGCGGTCCTTCGTCAGCGGCAGGCCGGAGAACGTGATGTCCTGGTCGATCACATCCAGCCCGCCCGATGCAATCACGTTGCGCGATTGCGATCGGAGCAGCGGGTAAATTGCGTAGCCGCTGATAATCCTGGTCTCGGATTCGAACAGGTCCGGCCCGACAATATCCGGCTGACCCCAGGCAAAGGTTCCGTTTACGCCAAATGACAGCCCTTCGCCGCCAACGCGGAATTCATGGCCCAACTGCAGCACGCGCTGCTCGTCAAAATCCTCGGTCACGTAGAAACTGGCCGTTGTTTCATCGCCCATGCCGGTCAGCCCGTTGACCCGGACCCGCGCCAGGCCGCCGAACCGGCCAACTTCCTTGCTGCCGAAATTCTGGACCGAGACATCGGCAAAAATGGGCGTGCGGCGGACGTTGAACACGCCGACCACATCGCCCGGTAAGGTGCCTGCTTCGACCGGAACGGGCTGCAGGACCAGCCGCACATCCAGACCGGGAATATCGCGCGCCAACAACAGGTAGCGTTCGGCCTCGTTGATGTTGAAAACCGGCTGCCCGATCAATTTGTCGAGATATTTTTGCAGCTGTCCGCCGGAAGGGCCCGGCTCACCGCGAATTTGTACAGCGCTCAGCCGCGCCAGCACCACATCGAAACGAACCACGCCGCCTTCGATTTTCTGCACTGGCACCTGCACTGCCGCCAGATAACCTTGCTGGCGCAGCAAGGTCCCAGCGCGGTCACGAATGTCGCAAATCGAAGCGACAGAAAGTTCCTGTCCCGCCAGCCCGGCATAGGCAGGCTCGACAATCGCCGGATCTACCGCCTCGAGCCCGGTGAACTGCGCGCTGGTGAATGTGAATTTGAGATCCGCAAATTCAGGCGCTGCCAGCGGACAGGGCGCGCGTTCCAGCGCTCCGTCCACCGCGACCGATTGCCCTTCGGTACGCAGGCGTTCTTCCAATTGGTCACGCTGGATTTCTTCGCGGGTAGGCGGCGCGGCGCTGGTTGGCGGTGCAACCTGAGCGAGTGCTCCGCCGGCTAGTACCGTGCTGCCCAGCAAAGCCAAAACCGTTGTACCGAATTTACCGATCATCTGTGCTGGTACCCTGTTCATTGTGCCATCACCGCGGCAGCGGACGCGACCTGTGTTGCCGCAGCCGGTGCTTCAGACAGCAGCGGCCGGGTTGAATCGCCAATGATGGCAAAGCCGCCCCAGTAAAACGGATGCGAAGTTTCCGGATCATCCATCAGCAATTGCTGCGATGTCCGCAGGGCGAGCCCCACGCTCTGGCTGCGCCCGACCTTGAACATCTCGCTGATGAGCCGCTCGGTCGCGCCGAAATCATCCGGGGCCGGCCAGTGGCTGGCCATGATCGTGCGTCCGCCAGCACCGATGAAGCTGCGCACCAAACCGTCGAGCGAAGTGCCCCCGCCGCTGCCGATCCCGGCAGCGCGGGTTGCCTCGATGCTAGCCCCGCCTGCGGTATCACAGGCGGACAGGATCACGATGTCCGCGTCCAGACTGAGTTCGAAAATCTCGTCGAACGACAGCAGCCCGTCCGAACCTTCGCTACCGAAGGATGTCAGCAAGGCTGGCTTCGCCGGGCAGGCGGGATTGGGCGGCGTGACCAGGCCGTGGGTGGCGAAATGCAGAATCCGGTACTGGCTCAAATCCGTCCTGCCCATGATCGCTGCATCGGTAAAAGCAGCCCCGGTCAGCAATTGTGATCCGCCGCCGCCAATCAGCCTTTGCGCGGTCAGCAATTCCTTGTCGTCAATCGGCGAATTCCACGCCGCCGCACTCCAGCTGCAATCGTTCCCGCCAATTCCGGCGCGGGTCGAAGATGGGCGGACGTCGCCAATCGGTATGTTGCGGCCCATGCCCAGATATTCGCGGCCCGCGGAAGACCTGGGTGCCTTGCGCGCATCAACGAAGGATTGCGCAGACACTGCGGTGCTGACCATCTTGCCCCGGCCCAGCCAACTTATGCCGGTGAAATCGAATGGATCGCCGTCCGAGTCATTTGCCCGCGCGAGATATTTGGTCACCGAAGCATCATCTGCCACCAGGATATCAACCGGCAGGCGCAGCAACGCCCCATCGGGTTCGAACACCAGATGCCCGGCAGCCGCGACCCGGTCTGCAACCGGCCCGAACAGCGCCTTGTGCAAATCACGCGCTAGCGCGACTTCGAATGGATAGGTGACATAGCGCCCGCCCTCCAGCGCCGAGATGGAGGCACGCAGCATATCGACCTCGAAATCCAGATCCTCCTCCGACGAAGATATCCGGTAGGCTTTGGCAAAATCCCGGTCGGTGTAGAACATGAACGCATCACCGCCGACGACCGACATTTTCGCATAGCCTTCGCCGGGTTTCAGCGAGGCGCGGAAATCGGCCAGCGACAGAGACCGGGGCGCAACCACCCGGTATTGCGGATAATCATTGAGCAGCGCCTGGGTGCGCAGTTGGTCGCTTTCCAGCTGGTCGATCCGGGTCGCCAGTTCCTTCTGTTCGGCGGCCACCGTAGCGCTCTGGTCCATCTTGCCCAGCGATAGGAAGCGGATCCGCAGTCGTTCGATATCGCGGCCGAGATCGAGCGATTGGCGAAACAGTCGGGAGCCTTCGCTCGAACTGGAGCTGAGTTCGCGCGACAGCACTGCCTGCGTTTCGGCCACGCCGGGGCGGACCAATATCTGGGTTGCCTTGAAAAAATCCTCGGCAAAGGCGGGATCGCTCTCGACCCGCTCCGCAATCAGCCGGAAATAGGGCCGCAACTGGTTGGAAAATCCGGTGATCGCATTACGCTTGCCAACCGATTGGTTGATGACCGCGCGGTACAGCGTGATCGCTTCCTCGTCGCGCCCGTGCCGCAGCAGGAATGCACCCAGCCGCGCCTTGGCTGCGCTAACTGCCTGGCGTTCGGGATATTGGGCCTCGATCAGGGTCAGGGCATTGCGCAAATAGGTTTCCGCCTGCCCGTCATTGCCGCGTCCTTCAGACACCAGGGCAAGTTCGCCGAGTATCTGGGACCGCAGCCGCGCGATGGATGTGACCCGCCCGTCACGCACGGCAATCGCTTTGGAATAGGAGCCCAGCATGGCATCCTGCGCACCGGCCAGATCGCCGCTGATCCGAAGCACGGTGCCGCGTAATTGCAGCGCCTGCGCATCGATCAGGATCGCTCGCTCTTCCGGCGAAAGCTTCAATTCATCGACAAAGCCCAGCAGGCTGCCGGCACCTTCGCCGTCGTTAAGGCGCTCTGCCAGCGGGACAGTAATCGCCAGTCCGCTGTCGAGCTGCGTCACGCCGGCCAGACCAAGACTGAGCGGCTGGTCAAGCCGTTCCAGAGCTTCGCCGAGATAACCCTGATTGATCAGGTGGATTGCCTCAAAGTTGCGCTGCAACCGTTCCGCCACCTGGTCGCCAGTTGTTTCCGGTGCAGCTTCCGCAAACAGCCGGTCAGCCACGCTGAATTCGCCCAGATTGGATTTTTGCAGGGCGCGGTTGACGATGAATTCGCCGATGTTGAGCGTATTGTCCTGCTCGCCTTCCAGCCGTTGCTGCAGCGTTTCGAAATAGGCCGCAGCTTCCGCATATTCGCCGCCGAGATTGCGCCGATACCCTTCTGCCAGCGCGGCTTCCGGCTTAAGCGATTCCGCCTGCGCCCTAGCGAAGGAAAGCGGGTCCGAAACCGAAGTGGAGGCCACGTCGATCGTGCCGTTGGCAATGGAATTGTCGATCACCGATCGTAGCGCCAGCACCGTGGCCGCGTCATATGCGGCGAAACCTTCGGCGACATACATCGTCTGGCCGCGCTTCGCACTGATACTGGACCATTCCAGACCCGTTCCGGTGATGCTGCAGACCGAACGCTGCGCGCCGGAAAGGCCGGAGAATGCGGCGGAGGTAGCCGCGCGGCAATCCACACCTTCACGCCGCAGCGGGGCAACCACACCCGAGGCATCCGCGTCGAGACCACGAAACGCATAGATGTTTGCCACCGCCTGCGCGCTGTCGCGGCAAACAATTGCCCAGCTACGGTCGAATATGCTTTGTTTTACGGGGTTCTCGACACTGCGATCCTGCACCTGGCACAAGATGCCGCCGCCATCGCCAATCGGGAAGCTTTCCCGCAGCAATACGGGGCGCTCCTGCGCCTGGACCGGCACACTGGATAGCGCCACAATTGCCGCGCAAAACGCAGCGAAAATCGAAGTCGAAAGATGGTGCGTCCGCAAGACCGGTATCCCCCCTCAAGGATTGTGTTCCGCCGTAGATAGCGGAACAACCGTCACTGCGACCCCGTTATATTATGGTGCTGGCATAGACCTGTTGGACGCAGGAAGGCCAGCCAAAAGCAGGCAAAGCTTCGATTAAATCCGGATTAGTCGCGAATTCGCGGAACCGGGTCTCGATTGCCTTCAATCGAACCCCTGCCAGGTGACGCATTCGTCCAACTTTGCCCGCGCAACTCCGAACTGGTTGACCGGCGCTTCGGGATCGCGGTAGCCAATTGCCATACCGCAGAAGAAGATGTGATCGTCCGGAATTTTCACCGCGCTGCGCACTTGTGCGGAATACATCGCCCAGGCTTCCTGCGCGCAGCTGTCGAGCCCTTCCTCGCGCAGCAGCAGCATCACCGTTTGCAGCCACATGCCGATATCGGACCATTGCGGCGGCCCCATATATTTGGGCGTATGGACCAGCATGAGGACCGGAGCACCAAAGGCACGGAAATTGTTGGCGAACCACATCATCCGCCCGGCCTTGTTTTCGCGGGTAATCTCGAGCGCGCCGTACAAATCTTCGCCCACACCGCGGCGGCGCTGTTCATAGTCGCCGTCCAGCCCCTTGGGATAGATGTCGTATTCAGGCGAATACGCCGCGCGGCCCTGGGACAGTACATCGGCCACTGATCGGAACAATGCCTGCATCGGTTCTCCGGTCAGGACTGCTGCATGCCACGGCTGGGTATTGCCGCCCGAGGGGCTACGCTGCGCCTTTTCAAGCACGCGTTTCAGGACCGCCTGATCGACCGGCTGATCGGTAAAGGCACGGACGGACCGGCGGGTGGCGACGGCTTCGGAAACATTCACTTGCCGTCTACCTCGAATAATCCGGCCAATTGCTCGATGATCGTGCCGCCCAGCTGTTCCACATCCATGATCGTCACGGCGCGCTTATAGTACCGCGTCACATCATGGCCGATGCCGATGGCGACCAGCTGGACCGGGGACATTTTCTCGATCCATTCGATCGTCTTGCGCAGATGGGTTTCCAGATAGCCTGCGCTGTTAACGCTCAGCGTGCTGTCGTCCACCGGCGCGCCGTCGGAAATCACCATCAGGATGCGGCGGTCTTCCCGGCGGGCGAGCAGGCGGGAATGCGCCCATTGCAGCGCCTCGCCGTCGATGTTTTCCTTCAGCAGCCCTTCGCGCATCATCAAGCCGAGATTGCGGCGCGCGCGGCGGAGCGGTTCATCCGCTTTTTTGTAGATGATATGGCGCAAATCGTTGAGGCGTCCGGGATGCGGGGGCTTACCCTCCGCCAGCCATGCCTCGCGGCTTTGTCCGCCCTTCCACGTGCGCGTGGTAAAGCCGAGGATTTCCACCTTCACGCCGCAGCG
>JBFEKH010000109.1:0-6811 GCA_041552775.1 Allopontixanthobacter sp. | reverse complement strand
CGGGTGCCGTCCTCGTCGATCAGATGGCAGTGCTCGCCTCGGACAGGGCGCACGCCGCACCTTGGATAGACGGGCATTAGCGGAGAAATTGCCATCGGGAGTTCCTTGCTTTCGGGTATTTGAAATGATCGATTAGACGTCTGAACGACAAATGGCGACCCTTGAGGGGCCGCCATTTGCGTCGTTTATAAGCTGGCAATAATCCGACAGACTGCCGGACTTCATGCAGGCGTGTTATTCTTGAACGGGCACAAGATTAACCGCCGAGTGCTTGCCTCGTCGGTCAACTTCGAGGTCGAACTCAAACCGTTCACCTTCGTTAATGGCTTGCAGGCCCGACCGCTCTACCGCGCTGATATGCACGAAAGCGTCAGGTTGGCCATCGTCACGCACAAGGAAACCGAAGCCCTTCATTGCGTTGAAGAATTTGACCGTGCCGGTAGCTTTCTCGCCAGTCAGCTCGCGCTGCGGAGCGCCGCTTGCAGGACGTTCAGCGCGTTCAGGGCGATCGCCGCCGCCGCCGCCATCCGTCACTGGAATGATATCGCCGACAATCTGGAGATCCTGCGCGGAAATCTTGCCGCCGCGATCGACCAGGTTGAATTCAAGGGTCTGCCCTTCCGCAAGGCCAGCCAGACCGGCACGCTCAACCGCACTGATGTGCACGAACGCATCTTCGCCGCCATCATCCTGCTGGATGAAACCGAAGCCTTTTTGCGAATTGAAGAACTTTACTGTGCCCTTGCCGGTACCGACAACCTGCGCGGGCATGCGGCTGAAACCGCCGCCGCCTGCACCGCCGCCTGCGCCGCCACGCGGAGCGCCGCTACTGGGGCCGCGACTGCCGCCGCCGCCGCCGAAGCGATCACCCCCGCCGCCGCCGCCAAACCGGTCGCCACCGCCACCGCCGCCGAAACGATCACCGCCGCCGCCATAGCTATCGCCACCAAAACCACCTTGAGATTCGCCGCCGAATGGGGAAAAGCTCTCTTCACCAAAACCATCGCGCTTGTCGCGGCCCCGGCCTCGGCGCCCTTTGTCGTAACCCATAATAAAATTCGTACCTTCGTCACGCCGCCCGGTAATCACCATGTCGATACGCGGGCGGAAAGCGCACCTGACATTTGCAGTAGGAGTAGATCCTTGTCTCAATTCCCACCAAACAGACTCCAATCATAGCGCAAATTCCGGACTTGCGCGAACAATTTAAGTAACGCCGCTGGCGTAGTCTGAATTTGTGACATTTTCGCATAGTCTCGCTGTGTTTGGGTTGCGTGAATTGCCGCTCGGGCGCAGGAACGGCTTCGTAATTGTACAGGACCAAACCCATGAGCCAATTCCGCCACCTTTCCGATTCGGTCATGGCCAGCCCGCAAATATCGTTGGACGATATCGCCGCTGCGCACGAGCAGGGCGTCACGTTGATAATTTGCAACAGGCCCGATGACGAAGACCCCGGTCAGCTGAACAGTACGGAAATTCGGCTCGCGGCCGCGGAAAAAGGCATCGAATACCTTTGGGTCCCTATTTCAGGCGGGAATTTCGGTGAATCCCAGGTCAGGGAAATGGCTGATGCACTGGCCGCGAACGAGGGGAAGGTACTGGCCTATTGCCGTTCCGGCACGCGCTCCACCTTGCTGTGGGCTTTAGCCGAAGCGAGCATGGGAGGTGATCCCGATCAATTGGCGCGCCAGGCAAACATGGCTGGATATGATCTATCGCCGGTTCGGCAGGGCATGGAAATGCTGGCCGTAAAGCGCGGGTGATGGCCTTCCTGGGGCAATTCATTGCCTCCCTGGCAGCTATCCTGATGCTCGCCTGGATTGCCCGGCGCCTCAGGCTCGGCAGCCAGATCCGGATTGTGGACGAGGACCACGCCAAATTGCTTTCGGACGAAGTTATCTGCGGGTTCAAAGCGCAGGATATTGCCCTCGACCAAACCGGCCGGGCAGCCCTGCTGCGCGATGCCGCTGGCAGGATCATCTTGGTCAAGGTGCACGGTGCTCAGTTTGCCGGGAGGCTGCTTGGCCCTGGATCAAGTGCGGCAATTTTGGACAGCGTGGGATCAAAGTCGCTCACGATAGACAGCGGCGAGCGCGTGTTCGGCAAGGCATTTCTCGATGTTGGTGATCCAGAAGATTGGGTGAATGCCATCAACGCTGCTAAGATACCAACCGATGCCTGACTTTTCGCCAATCGATTTTGCGGTCCCGTTTTTCGTCGCCCTGGTGCTGATCGAAATGATCTGGGCGTGGCGCATACGCCCCGAGGCTTACGAACCTCGTGACACATTGACCTCGCTCGCTTTCGGCCTCGGTAGT
This sequence comes from Allopontixanthobacter sp., assembly GCA_041552775.1. GTDB lineage: Bacteria > Pseudomonadota > Alphaproteobacteria > Sphingomonadales > Sphingomonadaceae > Allopontixanthobacter. The sequence goes on along the minus strand of JBFEKH010000109.1, from coordinate 4,490 downwards.
TCGGTGGCGGGCTTGCTCACCGGCGGCGCAGTTCTGGCACTGTCGCTGTGGCTATATCAATTCCGGCTGTTCGACTTTGGCGGTGAGTGGTGGATGGTGTGGTGGGCATGGCCACTATGCTTCGTGTTGGATGATCTCGGCTATTACTGGTTCCACCGCTGCGCCCATCGCGTCCGCTGGTTCTGGGCCAGCCATGTAAACCACCATTCGAGCCAGCATTACAATCTGTCCACCGCGCTGCGGCAGAGCTGGACCGGTTTCTTCGCCATGTCCTTCATCTTCCGCATTCCGCTGACACTGCTGGGCTTCCATCCGGCGATGATCCTGTTCGTGGGCGCATTCAACCTGATCTACCAATTCTGGATCCATACCGAGGCGATCGGCCGGATGCCCCGCTGGTTCGAAGCGGTGATGAACACCCCCAGCCATCACCGGGTCCATCATGCGACCAACCCGCTTTATCTGGACCGGAATTACGCAGGGACCTTCATTGTGTGGGACAAGCTGTTCGGCACTTTCCAGCAGGAGGGTAACGAGCGCATTCGTTATGGGATTGTGCGCCAATTGGGCAGTTTCAACCTGCTATGGGCGGTCTTCCATGAATGGATCGGGATTGCACAGGACGTCTGGCGCGCACCGTGGCGCCACAAGCTGTCCTATGTCTGGCGACCGCCGGGCTGGACCCACGATGGCAGCCGCGAGACATCGGACATGATCCGTGCGCGCTGGCTCGAACGTCAGGGCTCAGACAGCAATAACGGGGCAGAAAAACCAGTCCCGAATGACAACTCGATTGCCGGACACGAAAAGCCTGCCTAATCTCCAAAGAAAAACTGGAGAGAGCATGGATCAGTTCGACATCATCGTCATCGGCGGGGGCAGTGCAGGCAGTGCGGCTGCGGGCCGCATGGCGCAGGACGGCACAAGAAGCGTTTGCTTGATCGAGGCAGGCGGCCGGAACAACAATATCCTCGTCAAGACGCCGGGGTTCATGCCTTTCCTGCTGAAGAACACCAACTACCGCTTCGATACCGTCCCGCAGAAGGGGTTGAACGGCCGCATTGGCTACCAGCCCCGCGGCAAGGGGCTGGGCGGTTCGAGCGCGATCAATGCGATGGTCTATATTCGCGGAAATCGCTGGGACTATGACCGCTGGGCGGACCTTGGCTCTAGCGGATGGGCCTATGACGACGTCCTGCCCTATTTCAAACGCGCCGAGCACAATGTGCGCGGTGCCGACGAATTTCACGGCGGTGATGGACCTTTGTTCGTTTCCGACCAAAGCTGCGTCAACCCGACCAGTGCCGCCTTCGTCAGCAGCGCGGAATCGCTCCAGCTGCGCCGGAACGAGGATTTCAATGCAGAACGCCAGGACGGGTTCGGCATCTATCAGGTAACCCAGAAGGACGGCGAGCGCTGGTCCGCAGCCCGGGCCTATATCGAGCCGATACGCGAGAAGGAAAACCTGCGCATACTGACTGGAACACTGGTCGAGAAACTGGTGATCGAGAATGGGCGGGTAACGGGCGTTGCCATCAAACGGGGCAACAAGCGCGAGACGATAGTCGCACGGGGCGGCGTGATATTGTCGGCCGGCGCGTTCAACAGCCCGCAAATCCTGATGCTGTCAGGCATTGGGCCAGCGGCTCATTTACGCGACCACAATATCCAGGTGCAAGCGGACAAGCCGGCTGTGGGCAGTGATCTGCAGGATCATGTCGATTATGTCTCAAGCTGGGAAACGCAGTCCAAAGTGCCCATCGGCGACAGCCTTGCCGGGACAGCCCGAATGGTAAAGGCGATGATCGAGCATCGCCGCAAACGCACCGGCATCATGACCACACCCTATGCCGAAGCTGGCGGTTTCTGGCGCGTGATGCCCGATGCCCCCGTGCCCGACGTTCAGTGGCATTTTGTCCCGGCGATGCTTGAAGATCACGGACGGACAAAGGTCAAAGGCCACGGCTTCTCCCTCCATGCCTGCGTGCTGCGCCCGGAAAGCCGCGGAACCGTTGGGCTGAACAGCAGCGATCCCGCAGCACCGCCCCGCATCGATCCCAATTTCCTGGACGATGACCGCGATATCGCGGTGTTGCGCGCCGGAGTCCGCTTGTCGCATCGTATCGCCGGTGCCTCGCCCCTGGCCGATTATGCTCCGGAAGACCGCCACCCAGTCGATCTGAACGATGACGCAGCACTGGACGAGCTCATTCGCGACCGCGCCGATACGGTGTACCACCCGGTTGGCACCTGCCGCATGGGTAATGACGCAGAAAGCGTCGTCGATCCCATGCTGAAGGTCCGGGAAGTGGACGGTCTGTGGATCGCCGACGCCAGCATCATGCCTCGGCTCGTTTCCGGCAATACCAATGCACCCAGCATCATGATCGGAGAGCGTTGCGCCGATTTTGTGAAGTCGGAGCTGTCAGCCTGAACTTGCGGCAATGGGCAGCATCGCTGACCCGCGATGTGCTGGCGCTGTGGGTTGCCGCGCGCGACCGGCGGACGCCTGTGGCTGCCAGTCTGGTAGCTGGCATCACGGCGGCCCCTGCGTTCAGCCCGATTGATCTGATCCCGGATTTCATTCCGGTGCTGGGAGTGCTGGACGATTTGATCCTGGTTCCAGCGGGTGTGTGGCTGGTCATCCGGCTGATACCAGCTACATTGTTGGCCGAATTTCGAGAGACAGCTAGCGAAATGCTCGCCAAGCCGCGCACTTCGGCGCTGAGAACGGGAATTGTGATCGCCCTGTTTTGGTTGGTCGCAACCGTATGGATGTTTTACCTATATCGGGCATAAGGGAGGGACCGGGGCGCTTAGCCCGGGTCCATCTTATTCTTAGGCCTGGTTCAGAATGACTTGCGGACAGTCATCCCGAACGTACGCGGCTGGTTGGTTGCAAATCCCAACCTTGCCCGTCCGCCGCGTTCGCGATCGAAAGACAGCAGCGCATTCTCGTCAAACAGATTGTTGATATAGGCAGTGACCGACAGTCCATTGTCGAAATCGACCCCCGCGCTGAGGTTGATCACTTCATAGGATGGCAGAATCAGGTTCAGCACAGTCGCATCTGTGCCGCTTGCCCCACCGAACGGCAGCCCCGAAACGAAACTGCGGGGGTTACCTTCCTGATCGCTCGGCTGGGTGATGCGGTTACCGATGTGCTGAGCGGAAGCCGCGACATAGGCTTCCATGCCCTCGCCTACAGGGAAGGTGTAAGATGCATTGGCTGAAATCTGGAATTTCGGCACTGTCGGCAACCGGTTGCCATCGCGGATCCCGGCAATCACGACACCGTCGGTGGTGGTTACAGAAGAATCAAATTTGGAATTCAGCACGCTTCCCGAGAGCCCAAGGTCGAGGCCGGTCGCAGGAGTTGCGGTCAGTTCGAATTCGACACCTTGCGAATGCGCCTTGGGTACGTTGAACACGACCCGTGACGAGCAACTGCCAGCATCGGCGGTTACCTGCAGATTGCTGATGTCGGAATAGAATGCCGCGGCATTGAACGTGAAAATGCGGCCCTGGGTCTTGATGCCCAATTCATAGTTCCACAGCGATTCGTCTTCATACGTCGGACGATTGCCATAGGTCAGGGCATCCACGCCGTTTGCGCCGCCCGTGCAAAGCGGAATATTGAGCGGGTCATTGATACCGCCAAGGCGGAAACCCTGTGCGACCTGCGCATTGATGGTAATGCTGCTTGCAGCTTCGTAGCTGAGCAGGAACCGTGGGTTGAAGCCATCGGAAGAGGTTGTGCCGGTCTGGTCGTCGCCATTGGCGAACAGCCCACCGGAGACGAACCTTCGGTCCTCGCTAAAATCGTAATAACGACCGCCAACCGTAGCTGTCAGAGCTTCGCCAAACTGGTAGCTTGCTTCGCCAAACACGGCCTTTTGTTCAATGTCATAATTGATGTCGGCATTATAGGGCGAATTGAGCGGGAAGCCGTTAGCCACCGCCACGGAAGTACCATCCCCAAAGCGCGCATCGGTGAAGGCATCATAGCCCGGCGTCGGCAGGCGCTGGGCATAATCGCGGCGGGTATCTGAATAGAAGCCGCCGAGTACCCACTGAAATGGCCCGTCATCATTGGAGCTGAGCCGCAGTTCCTGCGTGAAGGATTTGACCTTGGTCGAATCCCGCAGGTTTGACGGAAGCAGGACGCCTGCATCGGGGAATCCCAGATCGACTGAGACACTTCCCGTAAGCGCGCTCGCATCGCGGCTTACCAGGATATCGCGGTTGGTATAGGTCGAGACCGAGGTCAGATCGACCCCGCCAAGTCCTAACTTGATAACTGCATCGGCGATCAGGGTCTCGTCTTCGAACGCCTCGGGAAGGAGCAAGAATTGTTCGCGTTCATTGAACGTGACGGCGGGGCGTGTGGTCGTGAAAGGATTGGCGTAGAGGTTGAAAACTTCCTGACGATTGAAGCCGTCCGCCGTTACCTTCTGGTAAATCACCCGCGGAGTGATCGAGACATTGCT
>JBFEKH010000108.1:0-6890 GCA_041552775.1 Allopontixanthobacter sp. | reverse complement strand
GTCGATGGCGACGGCGTGGACGACGACGGTTACTCGACCACAACCGGCCTTGCCGGTGTCGATAACAATGGCGACGGTGTCATCAACGATGCCGACACCGGCTATTGGCAGTTCACCGGTCTCACCGCAGCGGTGGCCGGTAAGACCGTCTTCGAGGTTACGCCAACCGGTTATGTCCAGACGCTGGGTGCGGCGGGCTACGCGATCACCGGGACGTCCGGCGCGGACCAGGCGGGCCTCGACTTTGCCAACTTCGAGAACATGAGCATCTCGGGCTACAAGTGGGCCGATCTCAATGCTGACGGCAGCTGGAATGAGGCTAATACAGCCGTGCTTTCGGGCTGGACCATCGTACTTGATTTCGACAACGATCCAACCAATGGTTTCATCACCTCGACGGTGACGGATGCGAACGGTTATTACGAATTTGTCGGGCTCAATCCATTCACGGTCGCGGATGCGGGCGGCGAACTGGGCGACGATACGGACGGCGTGCTACATGTCTACGAATTGCAGGAATCCGGTTTCACTCAAACCTACGGCAATTTCAGCTTTGACATTGCCAGCGGAACCATAATCGCGGGCGACCTAGGTGAGACCGAGCAAGGCAATTTCGGCAACAACATGATGGCAGGTGCCAACCGTACGCCAGGCTTCTGGCAATCCACGCTCGGTAGATCGCTCTATGATGGCAACGACGCCAACAATGGCGATGCTAATGGCGATGGCGTTCCCGATGGCGACAAGGACTTCGAAGCCGAAGGCTGGTCGACTACCGACCTCCTTTCGAAATATGGCATCGACACGGATAATGATGGCGACAATGATTCCTTCTTCCTGTGGGACGGCGACGGAAACGGAGATTGGGACTTTAACAACGATGGCATAATCGACGACGGGGATGTCGTCCTGACCGTTGACGAATTGGCGAGCTGGGTTTCCGGCGGGCCCAGAGAAGGCGGTCGTGACTATCTGCAGATTCTCGAGCGGGACGTGGGCGCAGCATTCCTCAATACGCTCAACAATCATTCGCTGACCACGCCCGGCGAAACGACCGCAGATCCGCTTACAGGTATGAGTGCGCTAGACGGCGGAATCGCAGATTCATACGAAGTGGCGATCGACTTCGTCCTTAAGTATGATGCCGATTTCAACGGCGTGGCTTCCGGTAGCAAGAAGGCGCAAAAAGGTGATTGGGATGGCGGCGGAAGTTCCGCGCATACTGAACTGGGCGCATTCAACGAAAGCGGTGAAGTCATGATGGCTGGCACGCTCACTCAAACCGTGATGGATGGCGACGATTATTCGAGCTTGTTCGTTCAGGATTATCTTGCCGTGGAAACGCAAAGCAGTGCCAGTTCAAGCAACATTCTTGAACTTCATATGATGCCTCAGCTGCAAGATGACCTCATGGTATATGCTCAAGCGACGATGGCAGCTTGATTGGCAATTACATGGTCGCGGGATTAGCTGCTAGCATGGGGGCGGATAAGTGGATTCGGCGACAAACATAGATAAACCCAAGGGCAGAATCGCCGAATGGCTTTCTGAACCGCTCCGGGCAAATCGATCGATTTATCTCAAAGTCGCCTTGGCCGCGGCGCTGATCAACATCTTCGCGCTGGTAACGGCATTGTTTACGATGACCGTCTACGATCGCGTTGTACCCAATAATGCAACCGACTCACTGATTGCGCTGACGCTCGGCCTCGCGCTCATTCTGGTTTTCGATTTCGTGCTTAAGTTACTGCGGGCGTATTTCGTTGACGTGGCTGGTGCGCGTATTGATCGCGATATCGGAAAATCGATTTTCGACCACATTCTCAACATGCGCATGGATCTGGGGAGGCACTCAACCGGAGGGCTGTCTGGTTTAGTAAGAGAAATCGAAACGCTACGAGACTTTTTTGCATCAGCCACGATCACAGCGATTGTCGATTTACCGTTCATTCTTATTACTCTTGGGGTCATCGCATTGATCGGCGGCTCGATTGTGCTTGTCCCGATGGCGATGATCCCGCTTGTCGTGTTTGCAGCACTTGCGACGCAGCCAATTATGCGCAAGCTGTCAGCAGAATCCCTTGACCAAGCTCTGGGCAAGCAGTCGGTCTTGGTCGAAACAATCGGAAGTCTCGAAACGGTCAAATCGGCCAATGCGGGTAGTATTCTGACGCATCGTTGGGATGCTGCGGTGAGCGGCCATGCAGGCGCGTCATTACGCCAGAGACTGGTTTCAAACATATCGATTACGATTGCCGGTTCGGCACAAACCATGGCTTATACTGGCGTCGTGATTTTCGGCGTGTTCGCAATCGCCGATCAGAGCTTGACGCTAGGCGGGTTGATAGCGTGTTCCATCCTTGCAGGCAGGGTGGTCGCGCCATTGGGCACGATTGCACATCTGCTTACGCGGGTGAATGCGACGCGGACAGCCTACCATCAAATCAACAAGTTCATGGCGCAGCCGATGGAAGGGCCGACCGCAACTGGACTCAGTGTGCCGAAGCTGGACGGCGCAATTGAATTCCGCGACGTCGATTTCCGCTATCCAGACGCTCCAGAACTTGCGCTTTCAAATGTCAGTTTTCGGATCAAGAAAGGTGAACATATCGGCCTGATCGGTCCGATCGGATCAGGCAAATCGACGATAGCGAGGCTCATGATCGGGCTATACCCGCCCACCAGCGGCCTTATCCTTGTCGACGGCTCCGATATTCGGCAGCTGTCGCCATCCGAACTGAGGGCAAAGTTGGGTGCGCTGTTGCAGGACAATGTGTTGCTTACCGGCTCGATCCGCGAGAACGTATTGTTGGGGCGCGAAGGGTTCGACGAGGAAGAAATGGTCCGGGTTGCGCAGGTCAGCCTGGCACACGAATTCATCACCCGCTTTCCTCTTGGCTATGATCTCGTATTGGCCGATCGCGGCGACGGTTTGTCGGGAGGTCAGAAGCAGTCGATTGCCATGACGCGCGCGCTTGTCGGCAGGCCGCCGATCATGATCATGGACGAGCCTACCTCATCGGTCGATGCGGAGACCGAGCGAAGGCTGATAGAAAACCTGCGAGAAGAATTCAACGGGCGTACGCTTGTTCTCATCACTCACCGTCCATCCCTGCTGAGGTTGGTTGACCGGATAATCATGATGGCGAATGGACGGATCGTAATGGACGGCACGCCGGACGCGATCAGGAACCAGGTCGCCAATATCCGAAGCGCATCAGGAGCCAGAGATGGCCAAGCTGCTTGAATATATGAATGGTGCTCAGGCGTCAGTGGAAGACCAAGAGTTCCAAGCACGCAAATCGGCAAATCTAGTGCTTTGGGCAATTGCGATTTTTGTCGTCCTAGCCGTAATTTGGGCCGCCTTCACGGAAATCGATCGCAGTGTTCGCGGTCAGGGTAGCGTTATCCCGAGTTCCAAGCTCCAGATCGTCTCGAACCTGGAGGGCGGGGTCGTTGAACAGATCATGGTCAAGACCGGTCAGTCCGTAAAAAAAGGCGATATTCTCGTTCGGCTCTCCCCGACCATGACCGGCGCAGCGTTTGGAAGTTCAACTGCCGAAGTTATGGCCCTTCAAGCGAGGATTGCGCGGCTAAGTGCGGAAGTGCGCGGAGTATCTCCCAGCTACGGGAGTGTTTCGACGAACCAAGTGGCGATTGAAAAGTCACTGCATGCAGCGCGGCTGGACGAATTGCGGAGCGCACAGGCAGCGGGTTCGGCGCGCATTAATCAAGCCCAGCGGGCGGTAGTTGAAGCCCAGTCGATGCTTGAAGCCCGACGATCAACGCTCGTCGCTCGCGAAGAAGAGTTGTCCATGATCCGCCCCATGGTGGAATCGAAAATCATCCCCCAGCTTGATCTAATCAAGCTCGAAAATGAAGTGCGCGTTGGACAAAAAGAAATCGATGCTGCGTCGGCCGCGCTGGCACGGGCGCGGTCCGGTGTCGCGGAAGCGCAGGCGCAAACGGCTCGGCTACGTAGCGATTGGCTGGCGCAGAGCGCCTCGGACCTGTCGATGGCACAGGCGGAACTAAGTTCAAAACAGCAGCAACTGCCAGCGCTTTCCGACAGGGTCGACCGCACCACCATACGTACCCCGGTGACTGGAAAGGTCAATCGCGTGCTGGTCACCACAGTTGGCGGCTCCGTTTCTGCAGGAGACCCTATCGTAGAAATCGTGCCTTCGAAAGATGCACTTTACGTGGAGGCTTTGATCAAACCGTCCGACATCGCGAATGTGAGCTTGGGCCAGAACGCGCTGGTCGAGATCACCGCATATAGCCGCACAATATTTGGCACACTCAAGGGCACGGTGACCTCGATTTCGCCCGATGCGCTCAAAGATGATCAGACCGGCGAAACATTCTATACAGTCGAGATCCAAACGCAGGACAGGCTCTTCGACGAAGAGGGCAAGCCTCTGAAAATCGGTCCAGGCATGGTCGCAAATGTGAACCTCCTTGGTGATAAACGTTCCATTTTATCCTACATTTTTACGCCGATCACCCGACTGAGCGAGACTGCGTTTCGAGATTGATCCTAACAACCCAAGTCGAGACACTATGATTTGTGGAAGATCGTAAACGGTGCTGCGCAGCGCGATGTTCACTGTGCGCAATCGGCTAAATAGCTGCCGCTGAGATCAAATCCCTTGAATGTCTACTTCCCACCCAGTTTTTGCCGTTCAGCAGCGTTTTCCATTTCATCAAAAACAGACGGTCAGCTTTTTTCTGCTAGAAGTGCGTTTTACCTTCGAAAGGCAGGTATTCGCACTCGCAAAGGCGTGGGCTCCCCCAATCGTCGGAGAAGAGCCAGCATCTGACCGACTGGTACTCGCCCAGTCACTTCATCCACGGGCTGGTTTTTTACGCGTTCGGCTCGCTGCTGTGGACAAAATGGGGGGTATTCGGTGGAAAGCCTCAGCGCTGGGCGCTGCCGATCGCGGTAGTGATCGAATCCGCGTGGGAGATTTTCGAAAACACGCCCTTCATCATCAACAGCTACCGCGAGGTGACAATCAGTTGGGGCTATGTGGGGGACAGCATGATCAATTTGCTGGCCGATATCGGCTGGATGATGATTGGTTTCCCGTTTGCCACCCGGGTGCCGTGGAAAGTCAGCGCAGCGCTAGCGCTCGTGTTCGAAGCGCTCACCGCATGGATGATCCGCGATAATCTGGCGCTCAACGTCATCATGCTGGCCTGGCCGCTGGACGCGATCAAGCAATGGCAGGGGATGGGCTGAGTTGGAACGGCTGGCGTCATCGGGCGTTGATCTGGAAAACAACAAGGAAATTTTATGACTTATCGCCGCAACGCCTCCCTGATCGGGGCGGCTGCGATCTGCGCAGCATTGCCCGCCTTTGCCCCCGCACACGCGCAGACGAACGATACCGCCACCGTCAATTTGCCGCCCGCTGATGTGGTCGCCGGTTCGCAGGAAGAAAACGTGTATGACGACACATGGATCAGCATCGGGGTGGGCGCTGGACTTGGTCCCAGCTATTCCGGATCGGACGATTATGTTTTGTTTCCGGCACCCTTGATCCAGGGTAAAGTGGGCGGCATTGGCATCACGCCGCGCCCCGCCGGTCTCGCGCTTGACCTGATTGACGATCCCGTCAGCAGCGGGGTGAATCTCGCGGTTGGTCCAACATTCCGCCTGCGCAATGACCGCGCGGACCAGATCAAGGATGACGTGGTCAAATTGGCGGGCAAGCTCGACCGCGCATTCGAAGTCGGTGTTTCTGCCGGAATCAGCAAACCTGCGCTGCTCAACCCCTATGACAGCCTCAGCCTGAGCGTCGATACGCGGTGGGACGTGGCCGGGGCGCATGACGGGATGGTGGTAGAGCCCACCATTACCTATTTCACCCCGCTCAATCGCGGGATGGCCGCATCATTGTCCTTTAGCGCACAATTCGCCGATGATGATTTCAACGATTATTATTTCTCGGTCGACGCCGCCCAGAGCGCAGCCAGCGGGCTTTCGACATATCAGGCGGATGGCGGCCTGAATTCGGTCGGCACAAATCTGCTGCTGGTGGCCGACTTCGACGGTGACCTGCAAAACGGCGGCTTTTCCGCTGTCGTTATTGGCGGATATTCGCGGCTACTCGCTGATGCGAAGAACACGCCATACACGAGTGTTCGCGGCAGCGCGGACCAGTTCTTGGGCGCGGTCGGGATCGGCTATACGTTCTAGCGATCCCCTGCGAACCGCACACCTATTCGGCGGCGATGGCGGCTTCTTCGGCAATTGCCGCCAATTGCTTCAATGCTGCCATATGCGCGGCAAAGGCTTTTCGGCCTTTTCCGGTCAGGGACGCCCAGGTACGCTGGCGGCCATCCCTGGCCGCCTTGCGCAATTTAACGTAACCGGCATCACCCAGCGCGGCGAGATGTTTCGACAGGACCGAATCCGCAACGCCGGTGATGTCCTTGAGGGTTGCAAATTCTGCATCGCTGACGCGCGCCAGCACGGCGGCAATCTGCAGCCGGGCGGGCGCGTGCAGGGCGTTATTAATGCCTGAAATGTCCACTGTCAGGCTCCGGTCAGTTCTCGGTTAAACACACTTTGCCATTTGAGGCTGAACAGAATGGCCATGACAAAGGCGATGGCCGCAAGCCCTTCCTTGCTCCAGTCGCTGAAACCTTCCACCCGCATTTGCATCGCGAAGAAGACCATCGCAATCATGAGGCCCACGAACAAGAACGTCACCGGCAGCGTTGCACCCCTGCGATATCCATTGATAAATACACCAAGGCGCTGCCTGTCGGAACGCATCATCAGGACCGCAAATGCCAGAATGACCGGTATGGTGGCGAACTGAACTGCGCTCGACACCGCGATGGACCCGATCAGCAGTGCGAACGTACCGCCAAAGCCG
>JBFEKH010000107.1:0-6902 GCA_041552775.1 Allopontixanthobacter sp. | reverse complement strand
TGCGCGGTGAACAATGTTGCTGCCCACACGGTTTGCGATGCGGGCCCGAGTATTCAGGTTGAAGGATTTCCGGCTGCCGCCGTGCTGCCGGCCGGGGCAATTATCGATAGCCAGTCCAGCGGCTTTCCGCCGGAATTTGCGAGCGATAATTACCAGGTCGTCGCCTATGCGGCAGCGGACATTGAAACTATCCGACGCTTTTACCGCTGCGCACTTCCAGAACTGGGATATCCAGTCATCGGAGAGGAGCAGGGGAATGTCTGGCTGCTGCGCTTTGGCGGACCGGCAGTCGACGACGGTTCGGTGCTGGTTGGCGATGGCCGCACCGAAGGCGAAGTAGCCATCCAGATATTCATGATCGAGAAGGAGGACTGAAGCAACATCAGCCGTTTCGGCGACTGCTTCGAGACGAAAAAGCTTGCCATAATGGTAGCATACGGGGACTGATGCCGATCTGGAAAGCTGGGTCGCATCGGGTTTTCGTATGGGGGCAGCGTATATGGCGGAAGCCGGGACAGATACAGGTGCGAACAGCCGCCAGCTAAGCTTGTCTGAGGAATTGCTGGCCGAAACCTACGACGCATTGCGACGAATTGCGTCACGTCAGCTGAGCCGGCAAACCTCCACACCTTCGCTTAACACCACCATGATCGTGCACGAAGCTTGGCTGAAATTGTCCGCGTCCAAGGGTTCCCACTACGCCGACCGCAATCACTATCTGGCCACGGCATCGCGGGCGATGCGGCAGATCCTGGTCGATCACGCACGGCGAAAGCTGGCCGACAAGCGCGGCGGCGGTGCGGTCCATGTCCAGATGGACGAGAATCTGGTGGCCGACACCGCAAGCTACGATTCCATCGTTACGATCAATGAAGCCCTGTCCCTGCTCTCGGTGCAGGCCGCAGAGCTGGAACCAGTGGTGGAATGCCGTTTTTTCGCAGGATTGACGGTGGAAGAAACCGCCCAGGCGCTAGACCGGTCGGTCCGCACTGTGGAACGCCAGTGGACCCGCGCACGGGCCTATCTGGTAGAACATTTCGTGGCGGAAGATGGGCAGGAGTCACGTTAGGATAGTTGGACGCAATACATAACGAGAAAAACCGAACCGATACAATGACGCAGGAAGCGAACATTTCCAATTGGGCGAAGGTGGATTCCGCCTTCGATTTTGCGCTTTCCCTGCCTGAAAGCGACCAATTTCCGTGGATCGACCGGCATTTTTCTAAGCAACCAGAACTGCGGATGCGCACCCGCCTGTTGCTGGACCGGGCGATACAGGCTGATGCGCTGTTCGAAGACCTCGGGCGGCGGCGCGACAGTATTCTGGGAGACGTGCTGCCCGAAACCCGGATCGGGTCAGAGGACACCGGGGATCTGCGGATCGGTGTCCATTACGGGCCCTGGAAAGTGATCCGGCGGATCGGCACCGGCGGACTGGCCGAGGTTTACGAAGTTGAGCGTGACGATGACCGTTATCATCAAAAGGCGGCGCTCAAGATTATGCGTGCCTCCATCCTCAGTGCAGATGCACTGGCGATGTTCAACCGGGAGCGGCGGGTCCTCGCCAGTCTCGACTACCCTGGCTTGGTCAGGATCATCGACGGAGGGGAGACCGCGACCGGCGCGCCGTGGCTGGTCATGGAACATGTCGACGGCGTTCCGATAAATGACTGGTGCAATGACAATGATCTGACCGTTCCGGCCCGGCTGGATTTGCTGGCACAGGCGGCTGACGCGTTGCAAGCAGCCCACAGCAGATTGATCCTGCACGGCGATATCAAACCGGATCATGTGGTGGTGGTGGCGAATGGCACCGGGATCAAATTGCTCGATTTCGGGATCGCCCAGATGCTTGACGATGACGGGATCGGCGCCATGGCCGCAGCCGTCACCCCCTCCATTGCATCGCCGGAACAGCGCGCGGGTTCGCCCATGACCACCGCCAGCGATATCTATCAGTTGGGCTTGATCGTTCAGCAGGTGCTGGCGCCTTGCCCAAACGGGCCCCGGCACACTGCGATCATCGAGATGGCTTTGGCCAGCAACGGGTCAGACCAATATTCTTCAGCGGCCGAATTGGAGGCGGACCTGCGCGCCCTGGCGGCGGATCAGGCCATACGCGCCATGCCCGATAGCCGCGCCGGTTCCGTTGTCCGGCTCATCCGGCACAATCGGATAGCTGCGACTTTGGCTTTGACGGTCGTGCTTGGTCTGGTTGGCTGGGGCGTATCAGCTTCGATTTACGCCAGCGAGATCGAAAAACAGCGCAATGTCGCTTTGGCGGCAATGGACCGTACTGAACGAGGCCGCGCAATGCTGCTCAATCTGTTCCGCCGGACCGATCCGCTGGAACTGGATGCAGCCGGACCGCAGCCGCCTGGAACGCTCAAACTGCTGGATACAGCGCTGGCGGATGCACGAGAGAATTTGTCGCAAGATCCCGAGCTGGTCGCCGATCTCATCGGCTGGACGGCGCGCGCGCACCAGAGGGCTGACGATTTGCCCGGCGCACAAGTATTGGCGCAGGAAGCGGCAGAGATGCTTCGCCGCAAGTCCGGCTTGCAAAGCAGCAGCTATGTCTCGGCGCTTGCGTATCTGGGCTATCTGCAGACCCTGGGTGATGACAAGGCGGGCGGGCGAAAGACGATGGAACAGGCAATGTCCTTGCTTGGCACTATCGAACCACCGGACTCTAACGTGCTCGACGCGCTGTTGGTCGCTGCATGGAGCCATGAGGGCGAATGGATGCTGCAGCGCGGCCTGTTCACCCGGGCGATGTCGCTAGCGAAACTATTGGGTCAGGTGCCGGCTCAGGTGGAAGCTGGTGCCGGGCTTGGCCGCAGCCTGACGGGAATTGGCGAATATGAAGCGTCGCAGCTCCAGCTGGATGGGACGCTGGCGCTGGCGACGGAAAAATACGGTGCGGGCCATCCACGATTGGCCTTGGTCTATTCCGATCTTGGCCGTCTGGCGAGCCAGCAGGGCAAAGCTGATATTGCTATTCAGCACCACCGCAAGGCACTTGAACTCTCGATCGCAGCATTTGGACCGGATTTTTCGAGCAATATTTCGCACAGGAATAATCTCGCCACTGCATTGGCTGAAACGAACAGGATCGAAGAAGCGATCGAGCAATTTCGCCAGGTGCTTGATCAAAAATCGACGGAAGAAGGCCCAGGCTCGCTTGATGCAGGGGAAGTGCTGCAAAATCTGGGTGCGGCGCAGGTCAGGGCAGGCCAGTTCCAGGGTGCCGACGATGCGTTGGCACGAGCAGATGAAATCTTCGCCGAACATCTGCCTGCCGGCCATCCGCGGCGCGCCTTTCCGTCGCTGACCCGTTCGGAAATGCGCATAGCACAGTCGCGTTTTGCAGAGGCTCTGCGAGATGCAGCCCGTGCCTTGTCGATCCTGTCTGCAGCCTTGCCTGAGGGTCATTTCGCGACCGAGGTAGCGCGCTGTCGGATCGGTATAGCACTGATCGGACTGGGCAAGAGGGACGAGGCCCGTCCCTATGTGCACACGGCCTACCGGACCCTCGCCGCGTCAAGAACACCGGTCCTGCCGAGATATCTAAAGCCCTGCAAGAAAGCCGATCTGACGCTTTCGCGATAGCTGAGTGGCGGGTTCTGCCGCCGGACCGCGTTATCCTACTGACGGGCCTGAGGCGGCCCAACAAACGGTAGGAAAGTTGAACTGATGCAAAAACCCCTCACCCAAATTTTGCGCGGGCTGGCGAGTGCAGTTGTTGCCGCTGCGTCTTTGACCCTACTGATGCCTGCGGATGCTTCGGCCCAAGGTTTGCTTGGCCGCGTCAAGAATGCCGTCAGGGATGAAGTTGAACAAAAAGTCCAGCAAGAAGCACGTGATGCAACGCGTTGCGTGATCGGCAGCAAGAACTGCAGTCAGAATGCCAACAGCCGGCAGAACTCCAATTCTACACAGGGCCCCAATTCCACACAAGGCGTCACCGGTGACCATCCGCTGATCACGCCGTATCAGGGTTCGGTTCTGGAACGGCAGGATCGGCAGGATTTCACGGAATACAACCGCGTGATCGGCATGGACCAGAAGAGACAGGCTGTGACCCAGAGCGTCGAAGGCAATCTCACACAATTGCTCTACGCCAATCCCAAGGGCCGCTCTACGCTGGAACTGGTGCGCAATTATCAGTCGGCATTGGCAGCGCAAGGTTTCCGGGTTGATTACGAAAAGGGCAGCAGTCCGGACTGGATCATCAACTTGCGTCAAGACAACGGCATGACCGTGTATGGAAATGATGTCAGGTATTTCACCGGCAAGCTGAAGTATAATGACGGCACGGCCTACGTTTCCATCCTAATTTACCGCGAGGGGTCAGGCTTTGGCCGCACTAACATCCATGTGGTGGAAACGTCCGAGATGGATGTCGGCATGGTTGGCGTCGATCCTTCGGCGATGGCTGCGGATCTGGAGCGTGACGGACAGGTGAATTTGCAGGGCCTGTATTTCGATACCGGAAAATATGCCCTGAAATCAAATTCCGATCCTGCGCTGGATACTGTTCAGGCGCTGATGGCGGCCCAGCCGCAGCTACGCCTCACAATTATCGGGCACACAGACAGCACGGGCGATGCGCCCCGTAACCGGCAGCTGTCTCGGGACCGGGCCACAAGTGTTCGTAATGCTTTGATCAGCCGCGGGATTACGCCTGAACGCCTTAGCGCTGTCGGAATGGGCAGCGATCAGCCAATCGCCACCAACGGCACTGCCGATGGCCGGGCCATGAACCGGCGCGTGATGCTTGTCAGGCAGTGATCTGCCCGTTGGCGCAGCCAGGCAGCTTCGTTTGAATAAAAGAGGAATTCGATTGTGAAGAAACTGATCCTGACGCCCTTGGCAGCAATGTGTCTGCTGCCGGCTTGTGGCGATAATGCCGCTGACGATGGCGCGAGTGCTGCCGCAGCGGCATCCCCAAACCCGGCAATGCAATTACCGGTAGTGAAGGACGATACTCCCGATTTCGTCCCGAAGGATATGTCTTGGATGCCAGCGGACATCTGGCTGCCCGATGATTTCCAGCCGCGCCAGAGCCAGAAAATATCCCCTGTTGCTGAAACATATGTGCTGCGCGGGATCACCCAGGTGGCCGCCGCCGAATTGGGCGAGACAATTTCTGCCAAGATGGCCGCGGCAAATTATGAACCCTATGAAATGTCCAAGCCGAAGCCGGGCAGGCTGCTGTTTCGCGGCAACGGCCATGGCACGGTCGTGATTACGATCAGCGAAGCGGACACTGGCCGCGAACTGGTCGTCAGCGTCGAAAATGCATCGGGGCAATAAGGTTCCCGCAGTCCAATTCGGCATTCTCGAACATTCAGGAAAACAGCCATGTTATCACACACGATCATAGTACACGCCGTGCTGCTGCTTGCAGCCTGCGGCCAAAGCGGGGCAGAAGGCAATCCGGCGGCGGCGCCTGCTTCGGGACCTGAGAGTGCCCTGTCGGCGAAACTCACGCCTTCCTATCTCAAGGGCGAATGGTGCTATTCGCACAACGTCATTCAAAATGAAGATAACGAGGAAATGATGTCCTATATTTTCTCGGATGACGGCACTCTGCTCTATCAGAACAATCCGACCACTGAAGTCGACAATCCCGGCAGCTACACCATCGAAAACGGGCACCTGAAGATCATGCCCACCTTGCGTTTCTTCGATTTCACTGTTGAATCAATCGAGCCGGACCAGATGGTCCTCAAAATGGCTTATGGCCTCGCCGTCTGGAAACGCGGTTCTTGCGGTACGTAGCGCGCCGCGATCCAGTCCAGGCATCGCTTTGATACAGCCGCGCCGCAGTCGCCAATGACAGAAACCTGCCCAGAGGATTGCACCTAATGACGGGTTCCGGGGTCTGAGTGGCGTCTGGGTTGCCCAGCACCTGATCGCTGGTGAACACAATTAAGGGATTTTAATGATCAATCGGTCAATGAGTTATAGAGCGCGATTCTCGGCGTTTGCGGTATTGTTTTCGCTGGCTGCAAGTCCAGCCAATGCACAATTCAGCGGACTGAAACTTCCATCGCAATCCTCTCAAACCAGCCAAGAATCGGCGGACGGCTGTCCGAAGGGGAAGAAGAAGAGCTTAGGGTCCTCAATGCTCGGCAATATATTCGGCAAGGTTGCCAGAAACGTTGCCAGCGATGCGGGAATGTCTCGCTGGCTACCAATGTCCGAAGTTTCAGACCAATTGACCAATGCAATCGCCTGCCGGCTCGATCCGCAGGAACAGAAGCAAGCCGCCGAAGCCACCCTCGCAGCAACCCGCGGGGATGACACAGGCCTAGATGCAGAAGTTGGCTCCAGCGCGAGTTGGACTTCAGCTACGCGCGCCGAAGTTTCCGGCAGTTCCACCGTCGTCGCCCGCAATAATGACGAAGCCGCCGGGGTTGAATGCATCACGGTGACTGATGTTATTATCGTGAGGGGCGAGGAGACCACTGCAAATAAAAGGATGTGCCGGTCCCCCGGAGCAGCCCGTTATGCGCTCGTTGCATAAGCCCTTGAGGCGTCAGAGGCGGCGCTAAACCGGTACATTATCGCTAGCCGGCTTCTGGAAAGTCGGGCGCATGCGCGGAACCTGAGCCAGATATTTGCAAAATGACATTAATCCGCACGAAGGGGGTGGCTCCGAGATCTGGATTGCAACCCTGACCTGACAAACTGGCAATTTGAAAGACTGTTTCAAGCAAGCACCGTTCGATCGCGGAACGTTCACAACAGGATCGATTGCTGACTGCCTGATTTTATTTTCGGTCAAGTCAGCCCGAATACTGGAACGGTCGCAATGGCCCTCTTTTACATCATGTGAAGGAATGGCAGCTAATCGTCAGCGCGGCCCTAAGAGCGGACTTTCCGGTTCGTCC
>JBFEKH010000106.1:0-6907 GCA_041552775.1 Allopontixanthobacter sp. | reverse complement strand
GCAAATGCTTGGGCTGGGTGTAGGGCCCGCCATCGCGGAAACGGCCGACTGGCGTCTCCCCTTCAAGATTTTCGGTCTAGTCGGATTAGGAGTGATTGCTTTGGCTTGGCTGTTCATCAAGGAGCCGCCTCGCGAGAATGGGATACCAGCAGGCAATCCGTCACTAGCTCTGCTCGAACGGTTCAAGATACAGGTCAAATATCTCGCAACCGTCTTTATTCGATTGATCAAATTGGTCAGCTATCGGAACATGGCATTTGGTATGGGTTTGGGTGTCATGTCTGGAATAGCGTTCGGGAATTGGGGACCGACCTTGTTTTCGCGCAATTACGGCATGACCATGACCGAAGCTGGTGCTGCGTTCGGCGGCGCTTTCATCATTCCGGCATTGGCGGGCACAATTGGGTTCGGCTTCCTGTTTGATCGCATTGCCAAGAATGGATATGGCCGGTGCCTAGCCTTGTCCGGGATTGCGCTCCTGATCGCGACTGTCTCAGTTTTAGGGGCAACCTGGGCCGATAGTCTTGACGAGGCGCTGATGTGGGCCATCCCTGCCGGACTATTCGGCGGCGGCTGGGCAGTTGGTATCTATGCTGGCCTCCAATATGTTCTGCCCGATAGTTTACGTGCCACCGGTACCGCGCTCGCGATGCTCGCTGTCAACATGTTGGGCTATGTAATTGGTCCATGGTCGGCCGGTGAATTGAGCGTTGTTTTCGGCGAGGGCGCGACGGGGCTGCAGCAAGCGTTGACGGTCATTGTGCCAATCGGACTGATCGGAGCATTCATGCTGTGGCGCGGCTCTCTAAAATTGGAACAGGATCGTGAAGATTTATACGGGAAACCTTCTCGGTGACGGTGACATTTCTATTGCTTTTGGCCATGTTCGACTGATGCGCGAGAAAAAATCATATGAGTGACGCCTTTCTGATCGATGCAGTCGATCATTCGATTATCGCAGAACTGCGCGCTGATGGGCGCGCGACCAATCAGCAGATTGCCAGCAAGCTCGACTTAACGGCAGCGACTGTGTCAGCCCGCATCAAGCGTATGGAAGATGCAAACAAGCTGCGTGTCGTCGCTGTGTCGGACTTTTCCGCACACGGATACAACGTGCTGATGGAGATCGCGATCGAGGTTGATGGCCGCGCCGCTTCCGAGGTAGTTAAAGAACTTATTGAATTTCCTGAGGTCTTCGCAGCCCACCTGGTAACGGGCCGGTACGATATCGACCTGCTTGTTGCGCTGCATGATTTTGAAGACCTACCAGATCTGCTGATGACTCGCTTTGGCAGAGTGAAGGGTATCCGCTCAATGCTGCCCGCCATCGCCGTCGATATTGTTAAATACAAATTTGACGTAGCGCCAATTGAAGCGAGAGACGTGTCGTGAGCCAGCCACAAATCGATGAACTTGATAAGCAATTAATCGACATCCTTGCCAAAGATGCACGCATTTCCAACCGCAAGATCGCAGGAGAGTTGGGAGTGACCGAAGGCACAGTGCGCGGAAGGATAAAGCGTTTACAAAAGGAACGGCTGATTGCCTTCACAGCAATCACCAGCTTTGAGCTGGCCAATAATACTCGAATGGCGATTATCGGCGTTCAGGCAGATGTAGGCCAAGTTCGCGAGATATCGAAAAAGATCTCGGAGATAGCTTCGATCAACGCAGTTATGATTACGATGGGTCGGTTCAATATCATGGCTTTCTGCCTGTTCAGCGAACTGGACCAATTGCACGAAATTTCTTCCGACAACATTTTGGCGCTAGAAGGCGTGCACCATGTTGAAACATCAATTGCTGTGCGAACCTTGAAATATAATGCCCGTATCGTGCATATTGGTAATGATGGATAAAACCACTATTTGCGTAACGATTGCGCGGCTCTTCTACGCAATGCAATGATGAATCCTCTTGCAAACCGTCCTTTGCGGTGGCATCCTTCACGAACAACGCAGAAATAGCGGCGAAGTTTCGGAAGGATTTTGGATCATGGCGACAACTGCAGATTATAGGCTGGGCGAATTCACCTATCCCCGCGGGTGGTTCATGGTCGGCATGTCCGAGGATGCGACCTCAACGCCAAAGGGTGTCCGCTTTTTTGGCGATGACAGAGTCGTATATCGCGGGGATTCGGGCCATGCCTTCATGGTCGAGGCCTATTGCCCACATATGGGCACCCACATGGCTGAGAACACGACGTCCTACGTAATCAAGGACAGCAAGCACGTTGAAGGTGACAACATCCGCTGCCCTTATCACGGATGGCGATTTGGTCCGGGCGGGGAATGCAATGAAATACCCTATTCACCCCAGGCGATCCCGAAACGCGCCTGCCTTAAGACATACACGATGGTCGAAAAAGCAGGCTGCTTGTGGACTTGGTACGACGCAGAGGGCGGCGAACCCGATTATGATCTGCCCGATTTTGAAGGTTACGATGCTCCGAATTGGGTGAATTGGAACATGCGTTGCTTGGGTGAACTGGAATCCCATCCGCAAGAGATCGTCGATAATATCGCCGACAAGGGCCACTTGGAACCTGTTCATGGGTCAATCGAAATTGAATTGTTCGAGAATGAATTCGACGGGCATACATGCCGGCAAATTTTGACTGCTGGCCACAAAACCCTCGCAGCCGAGGGCGGCGCGGCGATGACAAATGATACCTGGTACACCGGCCCTGGCATTCTGCAGTCGATCATGGTGGGCGAATACCCTTCGCTCATGATCATTACCCATACCCCGATCGATGATGGCAAGGTGATGGTGTGGTACGGCTTGATGGTCAAAGTCGCAAATGCAGAGCCGACCAAGGAAGATGTGGAAATGGCGCTGGCATACGAAGAAGCCGGGGTTGAGGCCTTTGCGCAGGACTTCGAGATTTGGGGCAATAAACGTCCATGCACAGCGCCATTGATGGTCCAGGGAGACGGCCCCTTCGACAAGGTGCGAATCTGGTACAAGCAGTTCTTCAATCCCCGCGCCCGGGCTGCAGAGTTTCAGGCCCGAGTTAATGGCAAGATCATAACGCGCGGAACTAGCGCGCACCCATGGGAAGATGTTGCTTAGATACAGATGTACGAGATATATATGTTACGCAAAATACGCCTTTATCGCAAAATTATCGCCAAGGTGCGTAATTATTATTGACTTTTTCTGCGATTTCCTGAATTTTAGACGTTAGAAATTCCGTTTTAGGATTCTTGGGAGGAAAATATGCAGATGAATAGACTCGCAAAGGGTGCGCTTCTGACGACTACCGCACTGATATTGAGTTCGGCACCGGCGTTCGCACAGGACCAGAGTAGTGCCGAGGCTGCGGGAGCCCAAAAGCTCAACGAAATCGTCGTAACAGCTCAAAAGCGCGAACAGAACCTACAGGAGGTTCCCATTGCGATCTCGGCCATTGGCGCTGAGAAGCTCGAGCAGCTGCAGGTTGTCGATACACTTGACATCAGCGGCCTCGCACCAAACGTGACAGCGGTCCAGGGTACCACCAGCAACAGCGCAGCGATTATATCGATCCGTGGACTAACCTCGGGTGGCAGCGAAAGCTTCGGCCTTGATGCTACTAATGCGCTTTACCTCGACGGAATTTACATTGCGCGCAATGGCGCCGCAGGGCTTGATGTTGCTGAGATCGAGCGCGTCGAAGTATTGCGCGGCCCGCAGGGCACCCTGTTCGGCAGGAACTCAACCGGCGGCGCAATTTCCTTTATTACAAAAAAGCCGGATGATGAATTCGGTGTTCGCGCGGAAGCCGGATACGGCAATTTCAATGCCTGGCATGGCAAGATTGCAGTCGACACTGGCGAAATCTTTGAAGGCTTCACCTCGACCCTTTCATACGCCCATCGTCAGCGCGACGGTGTCGTAGATAACCTCCTGGAGCCGGATGATTCTCGCGATCCAGGCGCACGCGAATCAGATTCGTTCCGTGTTGCGTTGCGGCTCGAGCCAACGGATAGTGGTTATTTCCAGTATATCTTCGACTGGTCTAAAGTGCGCGGCAACCCGAACACCTTCCAGCTGACTAATATTGCCGATGGCTCGCCGCGGCCTCCAATTGATGTCAATGGAACCCTTGTCACGCAGACCCAGCAAGCGCCGGTT
This sequence comes from Allopontixanthobacter sp., assembly GCA_041552775.1. Lineage (GTDB taxonomy): Bacteria > Pseudomonadota > Alphaproteobacteria > Sphingomonadales > Sphingomonadaceae > Allopontixanthobacter. The sequence goes on along the minus strand of JBFEKH010000106.1, from coordinate 2,788 downwards.
GCACAATATCTCGCGGCCGCCACTTTCCTTGAGCCTGAATGCGCTGCTGTCGGTGTGCCGACCCGGGAATATCGCGATACCCTCTGCCACAACATCAGAGGCGGAGCGACGGACAAGATGTGGGGCCACAATTTACAGGCCGGGAATGATTTTGGCGCTTTCGGAGTGAAGTTTACAGCTGGATATCGCAGCTGGAACAGTACCGACTTCGGCACTGACCTTGATGGGCTTGGCACGATCCAGGGGCCTGCATTCTCTCAGGCAACGCTCTTCAACGGATTTGCCGGCACTCCAGCTCAAGGATTTCTGCCGTTCGTTTTCCCGGCCGGCACCCCGCAATCAACCATAAATTTCGTAGCAAATTCGCCAGTGCCTACGACTACTCAGGGGTTCTTCGACACGAATAACGTGCGTGAACATGACCAGTTCAGCACCGAACTCGAAATCTCGGGCGACACCGACTCCTTCGACTGGGTAGTCGGCGGCTTCTACTTCTGGGAAAAGGGGTCCGAAAACAACCCTCAGAACAGCGGCTTCGTACTGGACACAAATACGGTCGTATTTAGCAATTTTGGAGCCCTCTCGCCGGTGTTCCAGGCTTCAAACCCCGCACGATACCGACTGGTCACGACCCCGGCCAAGTTACAATATTCCGTGACGTCAGATTCGACCGCGGTTTATGGCCAGACTACTTTTTATCCTGGTGGACGCGATAGCGGACTTAGTTTGACTGCGGGTGGTCGCTATACATGGGATAACAAATCGATTGCGCGCCAACAGAACGGTGTTGCACCATTCTCCACTGTTCAACGCGGCCAAGCGGACTTCAGCAAATTTACCTGGAACGTGATGGGTCGCTACGAATTCACCCCGGATGTAAGCGTTTACGGCCGTGTGGCGACGGGATACCGCTCAGGTGGATTCAATGCTCCAGATCCGGTTCTCGCCGGTACAAGCACTATTCCTTCGTTCAACGAGGAAACGGTAATCTCTTATGAAATCGGTCTGAAATCGGAATTGTTCAACCGCAATCTGCGGTTGAATATTGCCGCCTATCGTGCCGATTTTTCCGATTTTGCTTCTATCCAACCGGTTCTGCAAACAGGGGGTACTTTTGCCAGCAGGATCGTCAATGCGGGCAGTGTAAAGTTCACGGGCATCGAGGCCGACTTCGTAGCCTTCCTCGGTCAGTATTTCTCGGTCGACGGTTCGATCGGTTATGTCGATGTTAACGTCGAGGAACTGCTAGCCGGTCAGCCGGTTAACCCGGCTAATCCAGTCGCGGACATCTCCGACTTTACAACACCCAGCTACACTTCGCCTTTAACCGCCAACTTGGCGCTGAACGCGACTTATCCGCTGGGCGATGATGGAATGGAGCTGCGTGCACGTGTGGGTTACACCCACGAAGATGGAAAATACAGCTTCATCAGTTCAATCTCGTCGCCATTCAACGAGAGCGTGAAGGGCGACGATTCCGATCAAATCGATGCACAGATTGTGCTCGACAAGATCCCGCTGGCTGGTGCTGAGGCGCGCTTCATGGTTTGGGGCAAGAACCTGACGAACGATCATAATTTGGTCCGCGCGGTCGATTTTGGTCCTCTCGGTTATGCCGGCGGCTACTTCAACAATCCACGTACCTTCGGTGCCACCCTCGGCTTGAAGTTCTAACTTCCCAATTGAAGATAAAAAAGGGGGCGGAGCGCTAGTCACTCCGCCCCCTTTTTGTTTAAGATATCCCTTGGCTAGATCGCTGTCGCGCCGCCATCAATTACCAGCGGGTGCCCAGTGACAAAGCTGGCCTGATCAGAGCAGAGCCAGAGCACCGCCGATGAAATTTCCTCTGGTTGAGACATCCGGCCCATAGGCGTCATTGCTTCAATGGCGGCCTTATATTGCGGGACCTTGGCGATCTGCTCGACCATTGGAGTGTCGACCACTCCTGGGCATACGGCGTTTACCCGAATGCCTTCCTTGGCATAACGTAGCGCCGCAGATCGAGTCAGGCCGATGACCCCATGCTTGCTCGCACAGTAGCCAGGCTGACTTGGGTTGCCTACCAGTCCGTTTACCGATGCTGTGTTTACAATCGCGCCGCCGCCACTTTCGAGCATGGCAGCGATCTCCTCACGCATGCAAAACATGACCGCGCTGAGGTTGATGTTGATGGATAGCGTCCAATCATCGGTGTCCCATTCATCGCTACCGGGCCGGTTGATGCCAGCATTGTTATGGGCAAAATCAAGTCCGCCAAACTGGCTCAGGGCGGCTGCGACCAGGTCACGCACATGGCCCTCATTGGAAACATCGCTGTGCTGAAAAGCAGCCTTGCCGCCGCGTTCGGTAATCATTGCGACCGTTTCAGCTCCCTTTTCGTCTTGGACGTCGGAAACAATCACTCGGGCGCCCGAAGCAGCAAATGCGAGCGCGGTGGCGCGGCCAATTCCGCCGCTTGCGCCTGTGACCAGCGCCACTTTTCCGTCAAAGGGGTATTTCATGGGCAATCCTATCTTTGCGTAATTTGTGGACCTGTATATAACGCATTTAAAGCATCAATCAAAAAACAACTAGCGAGATTCGTATGTCAGACCCGTTATTCACACCATGCAAGCTCGGCGCACTATCACTACGTAACCGGATTATTATGTCTCCAATGACCCGCGACCGCGCGGGCCCGGGCGATGCACCGAATGATATCATGGTCGAATATTATCGCCAGCGCGCAGGTGCAGGAATGATTGTGACCGAGGGCACACAGCCCAGCGCGGTGGGTAAAGGCTATTGG
>JBFEKH010000105.1:0-6932 GCA_041552775.1 Allopontixanthobacter sp. | reverse complement strand
TAGCCGGCGCTTCATTACCGTCAGCTTTCCCCCTCAAACCTATTGGCTTTCCAACTGCCTTTCGAAGGCCTCAACATCTCCGACAAGGTCGGAGACTGTGAAGGCGTCAAGATGACGCAGGAACGCTTCGACCGACCCGCGTAGGGCATGCCGCAAACCGCAAACCGGGGTAACGATACATGCATTCGTTGCAGGGTCGAAGCATTCGACAAAACTACCAGTTTCTTCAAGTGCCCGGACGATCATTCCGACGTTCAGCTCCTTGGCTGGCCGCGCCAGTTTCAAGCCGCCACTGCGCCCGCGTACGCTCTCAATGAAGCCCTCCGCTGCCAGACGCTGCGCCACCTTCATCAAATGGTTTTTTGAAATTCCATAGGTTTCAGCGATCTTGGCGATGGGATGATGGCCGTCCTTGGCCGCCAGAAACATCAGAGTGCGAAGCGCATAATCGGTTTGAACGGAAAATCTCATAAAAGAGGTATATCATATATTGCATTGTGCCTCCAGAGGGCATAAACAATGTATATGAAATACATCTTAACCGAGTCGAGGCCATGAATTCAACGAGCTATGCTGAGCAAGCCCGAGCAAAAAAGACGGCCGATGCGCTGGCCATTGGTATCGATGATGCGCTGATCTCCAAACTCGTAGAGCGCTTTTACGGTGCCATTCGCACTGACTTTCTCCTCGGTCCGATTTTCGCTGCACATATTACGGACTGGACCCCGCATCTGGCGCGGATGAAGGATTTTTGGGCGTCGGTCACACTGGAATCAGGGCGCTTTCGCGGTAGTCCTATGGTCAAGCATATTGCCGTTGGTGGGCTGGACCAAGGTCACTTTGATCGCTGGCTTCATCTCTGGAACGAGGCGGTACAAGCCGTCGTACGCGATGCGAGGGCGGCAGAGGTTTTTCGAAGCGCCGCAGGGCGTATAGCGACCAGCCTTCTCACAGGGATCCAGATTCACCGCGGCGGACCGGACGTAATCTTGGCGCAGAAGGAGAAGCAGTCATGCTGATGGATTTTCAGATCGATAGCAATCATGCGGCGACAGCGGAAATCATGGCAAATCTTCCCGATTTGGTGCGCGGCCGGAATTTCCCGACGCACGAGGTTCGAACCTTCGAACTCCCAGCCTCGCTGTGGGGCGCAATGTTTGCTTGCTATGCGGTCTTCTTCAGCGCGCTCTTTGCGGCAACAGGGCGCGGCACCGCAGCGATCTTCGCGCTCATTGTCAGCATTGGCTACACATTTGTGTATTTCGGAGTGGCCTCAATCCTCAATCGAGTGAGCGCGCCAGAACGCGAGGCGCTGCCAGACCTTGTAGCAAATGCCGGTATGCAGACCAATACGGGCTGGATGAGCACCGCTGCGGTCAACGCGCAAATTCTAATTGTCCCGGTGTCACTTGCGGTTTTTGCCTGCGCTTTTGCCATCATTCGGGCGCTGGCGTGATGGCACACGGCGAAATGAAGCGGGCACCCTATGCCGCATCCCCGGTCTTTGACGAAGAAAGCCTGCCAGAGGCACTGCGCAAAGACCATCGGACGAAGGATGGCACCTGGGGATTGCTGCGAGTGCTTACAGGCGAAGTAGATCTGATCTTTATCGATCCGCCTGCGGAAAGACGCGTCACGCCCGAAGACCCAGCACCAATTCCGCCTCAGGCACCGCACTATGTAAGGTTGGTGGGCCCGATGACCATGCAGGTCGAATTCTACCGCGAACAACCGGTCGTTGAAGAACGTCCGATCAATGGATGACCTAATCCTTGCCCGTGCAGTGCATGTCCTGGCGGTCCTGTTCTGGATTGGCGGGGTCGGTTTTGTCACCTGGGTGGTAATGCCGGCGATCAAGGCAACCGAGGCGCCGGAAGACCGGCTCCGCCGTTTCCAGCAGATCGAGGGGCGCTTTGCGTGGCAGGCCCGCCTGTGGGTTTTGCTCGCCGGCGCAAGCGGGCTGTGGCTGGTGATGCGCGGTAATATGTGGAGCCGCTTCAGCGATATGCAGTTCTGGTGGATGCACCTGATGGTGGCGCTGTGGGCGCTGTTTGCCATGATGCTGTTCGTGATCGAGCCGCTGCATCTGCACCGGAGACTGGCAAGCTCGGGCACGCCCGAATCGGACTTCGCACGCATGATGCGCCTGCATCAACTGCTGACACTTGTCGCGATCGTCACGGTATTCGGCGCGGTTGGCGGCAGTCACGGACTATTCTGAATAGAGGTGACGTGACCCCCTGCTTTCCCCTGCCGGAATAAGACCCGTGCCGCGGTGTTGCGCCGATGGACTAAAATGCCAATATCGCGTTTTTGGCTGCTTATCATCGGTGCTACCCTTCTCCTGAAATTGGAATTTCGAATTAACCCAACCTGTTTGCGTGTGGTATTTGCAAATTCTCGAGTCAAATTAGCTCGGTACGCGAATTTGCGCACCGTGATGATTGCCGATGACAAATAAGAAGCTGCTCTAGACCAGCCTAACTGCGTATCAGCCAGCGGAATTTTGCTAAAAAAATGACGACTTTGCTTCAGATCAATTCAACATATCGTGCATCGAACTATGTGCACCCATCAACATATTGGGACATGCCATGTTTGACGACACGCTTGCCGAGGAAATCTGGAACTCCAAATATCGCTTCGTTGCAGCCGAGGCCAGCCCAGCGGAAGGCGACGCCGATTATGCATCGACGACGCGAAGAGTAGCGCAGGCTTTGGCGCTGGCCGAAATACCGGAAAGACGTGATCACTGGCGCGACGATTTTTCCGATGCGATGCGTGATTTTCGCTTCATGCCCGCAGGACGGGTCCTTGCCGGAGCGGGGACGGCCCGAGACGTTACTCTGTTCAACTGCTTCGTGATGGGTACGATTCCAGACACCCTAAAAGGCATTTTTGACCATTTACAGGAAGCTGCCCTGACCATGCAGCAAGGCGGCGGAGTGGGGATGGATTTCTCTACTATCCGCCCAAAGGGAGCTGCAGTCCGTGGCGTCGGTGCCGAGGCATCTGGTCCATTATCGTTCATGGATTGCTGGGATTCGATGTGCCGCACCGTACAGTCTGCGGGTGCCCGCCGCGGCGCGATGATGGGATGCCTCAGAGTTGATCATCCCGATATTGAGGGCTTTATTGATGCGAAACGCGATCCAGGTCGATTCCGCAATTTCAATGTTTCTGTGCTGGTTACGGACGAGTTCATGGCTGCGCTCGGAGCAGATGGTGATTGGCCGTTGTCTTTCAACGGAACGCTTTTCAAAACGCTCCGCGCGCGCGACTTGTGGGACCAGCTGATGCAGGCGACCTATGATTGTGCAGAGCCTGGAGTAATCTTTGTTGACCGGGTGAATCGGGCCAACAATCTCGCCTATTGCGAGGCTATCAGCGCCTCCAATCCATGCGGAGAACAAATGCTGCCCCCTTACGGAGCGTGCTTGTTGGGCTCGATAAATCTGGCGCGATTGGTGCGCGATCCTTTCGAGCAGGGCGCTGCGATTGAAACTGGGGAATTGGCGGGCCTTGTGCACACGGCAGTGCGCATGTTGGACAACGTAATTGATGTCTCGCTCTATCCGCTGCCTGAGCAGGAGGCCGAGGCGAAAGATAAGCGTCGGATCGGGCTCGGAATAACTGGTCTCGCAGATGCGCTGCTGTTTTGCAGCAAAACCTACGGCAGTTCTGCGGCGGTCGAGCTAACCCGCAGCTGGCTCACCACTATCAAGCAGGAAGCCTACCGGGCTTCGGCACTCCTTGCACAAGAGAAAGGGGCCTTTCCCGCTTACGATAAAGTTATTCTCGATCAACCCAACCTGATTGATCTCGATGAAGATGTTCGCGAGCTGGTCGGCAAGCATGGTTTGCGCAACGGCTGCCTCACTTCGATTGCCCCGACCGGCACCACGTCGATGCTGGCCGGCAATGTCTCCTCCGGTATCGAACCGGTCTTCGCCTACAGCTATGACCGCCGTATTCTCCAGCCCGATGGGACACCGCACTTCGAGCCAGTGGTCGATTTTGCCATGAAGGTCTGGCGCGACAAGTTCGGGGATGCCCCAGTGTCAGAAGAGCTGTTCGTCTCCGCGCAGACACTGACACCGAGCGATCATCTGGCCATGCAGGCGGCGGCGCAGGCATTGATCGACAGTTCGATCTCCAAGACCGTCAACTGCCCCGAGGATATCGACTTCGATGCGTTCGCCGATATCTATGTCGAAGGGTATCACTTGGGTTGTAAAGGCCTGACGACTTATCGGCCTAACGCGATCACCGGATCGGTGCTTTCGGCACCATCCGAGCAGAAAGAGCAGTTCAAACCGGAAACGCTTACGCTAACCCCGCGCGAAGATTCTTTGGGGGGCACGACTTACAAACTAAAATGGCCTGATAGCCCGCACGCGCTGTATATTACCATCAACGATCTAGGCGAAGAAGCCAACCGTCGGCCCTTCGAGATTTTCGTCAATTCCAAGAACATGGAGCATTATGCTTGGACCCTCGCGCTTACGCGGATGATTTCTGCCGTTTTCAGGCGTGGCGGCGACGTGTCGTTTGTTGCTGAAGAGCTGAAGGCCGTGTTCGATCCGCGTGGCGGTGCGTGGATGAAAGGGCGTTATGTCCCCTCTCTGCTGGCGGCCATTGGCGACATCGTCATGCAGCATTTGGAGGGAATCAAGGGATCGGATGGCGCCAGCAATCAAGTTGACGCCGCCACCGCATTCGCGCCTGATCAAAAGAGAAGACCGCCGTCTGAGACGTGCCCGCAATGCGGTTCATATTCCACCGTGAAGCAGGAGGGCTGCCTCACATGCACCGACTGCGGATATTCTAAATGTGGGTAAGAAGCGGATGATAAAACGAAATTGACCCAGATCAACGCGAAGGGATGGGCCGCGCGTATTGGAGTGTGACAAATCACTCAGGAGTAAGTCATGTGCGATGTGGAACCCCTATCGAGGCAATTGCTGGACGGGTTCCGGAAATTCGAGGCACAGGATTTTGAGCGCCAACGCGCGCGTTATCAGCACCTTGCGGATAAAGGCCAAAAACCACCGGTCATGGTCATCGCGTGCAGCGATAGCCGGGTTGATCCTGCCATGGTTTTCCATGCCGGACCTGGGGAGATGTTCGTGCTGCGCCATATCGCTGCGCTGGTTCCTCCCTGCGAGAAGGACGGCCGCCACCATAGCGCAAGCGCAGCCATTGAATTTGCTGTTACGCAGCTAGAAGTCGAGCAGATCTTGGTGTTTGGCCACGGCGGGTGCGGCGGTATCGCTGCCAGCCTATCTCATCAATTTGATGAAAGCCCCGAAGGAGACGGCGGTTTCATTCATCACTGGATGGATATCGTGGCCCCTGCGCGTGATAGATTGATGGCGCGCGGTCAAGCGGCGAACTCGGAGAAATTGCAGCTTGAACTTGAACTAGAGGCGATCCGGCTATCGCTGATAAATCTCACCCAATTTCCGCATGTGGTAGAGCGCATGCGCAATGGCGACCTTGCGCTGCACGGCGCTCATTTCGACATCAGAACCGGCACGCTAAGGGCGCTGTCACGCAGCTCCGGCGACTTTGAAATTATCTCCAATTTTATCTCGGACGATCCGCAAGTTTATCCCAAATCCACTCAACATGCGGATCATGCAGCACCATTTGCAGTCGATTGGCAGCAGAATAGTCAATTGGGCTGAGAACATATGAAACTGATATTCTTTGGCAAATTAAGCGACATGATCGCTCCCAGCCTGGAATTCGGCAAACCCGCCCCTGGCATGACCATAAGGATGCTCCGTGACCTTCTCTCAGAGCGATATCCTCAGTCAGCCGATGATGTGCTGAGCGGCCGCCTTAAAACGGTGGTTGAGGACAGGCTCGTCGGTGATGAGACCCTGTTGGATGGTGTCGAAGTGGTGGAATTTCTGCCTCCGGTTTCGGGAGGTTAGTGATGGACGCCTGTTGCCGAATTGCGGACATTAATCTCCAACCCGAAGTGGAGCTCGCAAAGCTCATCGATGAAACTGGAGCAACCGGCGCGATCGCTTCGCTCACTGGAATAACCCGCCAGAAAAACGCAAGCGGAAAGACTGTCATCGCACTAAGGTTGGATCACCACCCCCGCCTAACTCTAAACTCGATGAGGGAAATCGCACAAGCCGCGGCGCAGAGATTCACGCTCACCGCTGTGCACGTGGTGCACCGGTGCGGCGAGGTCACGGCAGGAGATCCGATCGTATTTGTAGCGGCAGCTTCAGCACATCGCAAGGCATCCATGGCTGCGGCCGATTACATCATGGATAGGCTTAAGACCGAGGCATTTTTCTGGAAATGCGAGTTCACTGCATCGGGCGGACGCTGGGTCGAACCGACCTCTGATGACTACGCTTCGGCAGCAAACTGGACGGACCAAAATGGCGGGAATTGATCAAAGTCTGATATTCTATCCACTGCAGATTGCTGTCCTGACGGTGTCGGATACGCGCACCTTGGAAACCGATACTTCGGGTTCATATTTGGCAGAGAGTTTGGTGAAGGCAGGCCACGAACTCGCTGGACATGTGATCGTAACTGACGATGCGGTGTCTATTGCCGCTCAAATTATGGACTGGGTTCAGGTGCCCGAAATTGATGTCATCCTCACTACAGGAGGCACAGGGTTCAGCCCTCGCGACGTCACGCCGGAAGCGGTCCGACCGCTGATGCGGCGCGAAATGGATGGATTTGCCGTCCTGTTCCATCTGGCGAGCCAGAAAACCGTCGGCCTGTCGACTTTGCAATCACGCGCGCTTGCCGGCCAGATCGAGGACACATTCATTTTTTCTCTTCCGGGCTCAACCGGGGCATGCCGCGACGGGTGGACTGAAATTCTGCGAGATGAATTGGATAGCCGCCACAAACCGTGCTCGCTTGCCGGTCAAATACCCCGTCTCAGGCAT
>JBFEKH010000104.1:0-7008 GCA_041552775.1 Allopontixanthobacter sp. | reverse complement strand
TGGCGGAGAGACAGGGATTCGAACCCTGGGTACGGTTGCCCGCACAGTAGTTTTCGAGACTACCCCGATCGACCACTCCGGCATCTCTCCGCGGCGCATATTCTTGCGGGTTCACAGCGTTGTGTTGGCCCGCTCCCAGGTCGATTTGGGAGCGCGCCGGTTAGCTGAAGGTCGGCGGCTTGCCAAGCCCTTACAGTTCGACTTGCCGGACTTAGTCGGCCGATCTTTGTGGATCAACCCTGCAAGCCGCTTGTTTCGCACCTGCGAAAGCCTATATTCGCCCGGTATGGAACGTATTCAGTTCTTCTCTGCTGCAGCTGGGCGCACGATCGAAGTTCCCAGACATGCCAAGGCACGCTTCGGAATCGGCGACGTTGTGCGTCACCGGATGTTCGATTTCCGCGGGGTCATCTTCGATATCGACCCGGTCTTTGCCAATAGCGAAGAATGGTACGAATCGATCCCCGAACATATCCGCCCCGAGCGCGAACAGCCATATTATCATTTGCTGGCTGAAAACGAGGAATCTTCCTACGTCGCCTATGTTAGCCAGCAGAACCTGCTTGCCGATGCCGAAGGCGGCCCGGTCGATCATCCCAATGTTTCGGAGCTGTTCGGCGATTTCGAGAACGGCCGTTACCGGATGCGGCGTTCGCTGACCCATTGATTGCTGTCGGAACCTGTCTGGCTCAGTCTTTCAGCTTCCATCCCGAACGAAGCACTTTGTAGCAGATCACCGCCAGCACGATGTTGAACACGCCGAGCCCGCCTGCTGCGCCAAGAACTGCCAAATTGGTGTCACCGATATCGCTTTGCCCCAGGAATCCGAAGCGGAAGCCTGAAATAACATAGAAAAACGGGTTGAACCGGCTGATAGTCTGGAACAGCGGCGCCAGATTGTCGATCACGTAAAATGTGCCCGACAACAGCGACAGCGGGGCGACAACAAAATTGGTCACCGCAGCGTTATGATCGAATTTCTCGGCCCAGATTGACGCCAGCAGGCCGACCTGCGCCAGCATCACTGCGCCCATCAGGCCGAACCATACAACCGCCCACGGATGCGCCATCGCCAAAGATACGCCCGGCCAGAGAGACATCGCCAATCCGACCGCAAATCCAACGAAAATTGCCCGGGTGACCGCAGCCAGTACAATCCCGGCCATCAATTCGCCTTCGGAAAGGGGCGGCATCAGCAAGTCGATAATCGTGCCTTGAATCTTGCCGGCAAGCAGCGAAAAGCTGGAATTTGCGAAGGCATTCTGCATCATGCCCATCACGATCAGCCCCGGCGCAACGAAAGTAGCGAACGGCACGCCGAGCACTTCACGGCCCGATCTGCCGCTCGATCCGCCCAATGCAACCGTGAAAATCACCAGAAATAGCAGGGTTGTGACCGCCGGGGCCCAAATCGTCTGCGTCTGCACCTTGAGAAATCGACGAACCTCCTTAATATAGAGACTCCACAGCCCGATGCGATTAATGCCGTGAATGATCGGCACGCCGCGCGGGTTGAACCGGCGTCCTCCGTCGGTAAAGCTTCCGGCACCACTTACTGCGGTGCCGGGCTTTTCAGAAGTTTCTTGGGTGCGGGCTTGATCGGCCATGAGGGCGCGCCTAGTGCCAACAGCTTCCGCTGGCAAGTCCGGCTGAACCTGTTTTATTATTGGATTGCTGTGAATGAGCTGGACTGACGAACGCATCGGTATCCTGAAGAAGATGTGGGAAGGCGGATCTACCGCTAGCCAGATTGCCGAGGAATTGGGCGGCGTGAGCCGTAATGCCGTGATTGGCAAGGCGCATCGCCTTGGCCTGAAATCGCGCCCGTCCCCAGTGAAGGCCAACGACAAGAAAGCCGACACAGCGAAGCCCGCCCCGAAACCGGCGGCGAAAAAAGTTGCGCCAAAACCAGTGGCGCGGCCTGCGCCTCGGACCCAGGCAGCTAAGCATCCTCCGCGCCCGGTTCCGCCAACGGCATCGCACGCCACGCCTGAAGGCAAGGACATTCCCTCGCAGCCGATGCCCAACCCTTCGGCAAATTTGCCGAAGATCGTATCGGTCGGTCCGGGCGGATTCCTGCGCCAGGGCCCCGGTGACCAACAGCCTCCAATCCCGCCAGCCCCGCCTCGCCGGCTGGTACCTGCCAAGCCAAGCCCGCAAATCGCCGACAAGACTAGCCTGCTGGATCTTAGCGACAAGGTCTGCCGTTGGCCGATGGGTCATCCCGGCGAACCGGATTTCCACTTCTGCGGTGTGGATGTGAACCCAGGCTTCCCTTACTGTGTCGAACATTGCGGCCGGGCTTTCCAGGCACAGCTGCCCCGCGGTTCGCGCCGTCCGCCCCCGCCGCTGCCATTTGGCGGCCCGCGGGTCCGCTAAGGCGCCTTCAAAGCTAACGAGATTACGACCCGCCCGAAAACGGCGGGTCGTTTTCATTTTATCTGGCGGAATTAAGGCCGCCACTTGCCTCAAGCGGCTGCCTGCCGCATCGACGTGCAATGACCTTGATGGCCCGGCTATTGCTGATTCTGACCATGCCACCTGCACTGGCAGCATGCAGCGCAGAAGGCCCCGCGCCGGCTGGTCCGATCGTGCTGGCCCCGTCCAGCTTGCAGGAAGCATTGGGGGAAATATCCGATAGCTGGGCTGCGCAGGGACATGCCCGCCCAGTCCTGGCCTTTGCCGGGTCCCCCACGATTGCCCGGCAAATTGCGGGCGGCGCGCCAGCCGACATCGTGCTGTTGGCCGACGAACAGTGGATGGACCAGCTGGAAGGCGAGAATCTGCTGGCGCCGGGCACACGGCGCACATTGCTCGGCAACAGGCTGGTGCTGATCGCGCCAGCGGACCAGCCGCGCGAGGTAGTCTCCACAAACCTGAATAATCTGCCCGCGCTGCTCGGGGCGGATCGGATGGCGATGGCCGATCCCGACAGTGTTCCGGCGGGCCGATACGGAAAAATGGCCCTGCAGGAACTCGGCCTGTGGGACCAGCTTTCGACCCGGATTGCGCCGACCGAGAATGTCCGCGCTGCATTGGTCCTGGTCGAACGAGGCGAAGCACCTTTCGGTCTGGTTTATGCCAGCGACATGGCGGCCTCCGGCAAGGTGGTGCTGGCAGCGAAAATCCCTGACGGCGCGCAGCCGCCGATCCGCTATCCGGTCGCTATGCTGGCCATCTCCGCCCAACCCGAGGCCCGCGGCTTTCTGGCCTATCTGGCCTCCCCCGGTGCCGATAGGATATTCGCCCGCTACCAATTTTTCAGGGTGACTGAAAAATGATCAGCGCGCTCGAATGGTCGATCATCCTGCTGTCGCTCAAGGTTAGCCTGGTGGCCGTCATATTGACCATGCCGGTCGCCTATGCGCTTGCATGGCTGCTGGCACGCCGTGAATTTCCAGGGCGCAGCCTGCTGGACGCGCTGGTGCATCTGCCGCTGGTTGTGCCGCCTGTGGTAACCGGCTGGCTCCTGCTGATCCTGCTGGGCCGCACAGGGCCGCTTGGCGCGTTCCTCTACCAATGGTTCGGCATCACCCTGGTATTCCACTGGACCGGGGCAGCACTTGCGGCTGCGGTCATGGCGCTGCCTCTGATGGTTCGTGCAATGCGCCTGTCCATTGATGCAGTCGACCGCAGGCTGGTCGCAGCGGGCCGGACATTGGGGGCGAGCAAGTGGCATGCATTTCGCACGATTACCTTGCCGCTAACCACGCCCGGCATTCTGGCGGGCGCAGTGCTGGGGTTTACCCGGTCGCTGGGGGAATTTGGCGCGACAATAACCTTTGCGGCCAACATCCCCGGCGAGACCCGCACGCTGCCGCTGGCAATCTACACGGGTCTGCAGGTGCCGGGCGGGGAGGCGGCGGTCACCCGGCTGGCGGTCATCTCCATACTGCTATCGCTTGGCGCGCTGATGGTCAGCGAATGGCTGATCCGCCGCAATACGGACGGGCGCGCGCATGTCGTTTGAAATCACACTGAACCACAAAATTGGCGAGTGCGGATTATCGGTGGAATTCGCCAGCGACGCCGCCTGCATCGCAATCACCGGGCCGTCGGGCGCGGGCAAGACCACGCTGCTCAATTGTATCGCGGGTTTGGTCAGTCCGGATAGCGGACGCATCGTGATTAGCGGGAGGGTGCTGTATGACAGCGCCCAGCGGATTTCGGTCTCCGTTGAACAGCGCGGCGCCGGATATGTCTTTCAGGACGCCCGCCTGTTCCCCCACCTCAAGGTCGCGGCGAACCTAGCCTATGGCGAGCGGCTGCGCGGCGCAGGACAACCAGGGATCGATCGGGACGCCATCATCGAAACCCTAGGCATCGCAGCCATGATGGATCGCTGGCCCGCTAACTTGTCGGGCGGCGAGGTCCGCCGTGTGGCAATTGCCCGCGCCTTGCTCGCAAATCCCCGGTTCCTGTTACTGGACGAACCGCTCGCCTCGCTCGACCAGGCCCGTGCAGAGGAAATCCTGGCCATGATCGAACGGCTTGGCAGCGCGCTTGCCATCCCGATGATTTACGTCAGCCACCAACCGCAGGAAACCGCCCGGCTGACTGATACCGTACTCCAGCTGGGTCAACCCGCCGCCTAGCCCCCTTGCCGCGATGCACCTCGGGCCGCTAGGGATCGCGCAAGCAACTCCAATCGAGGACATTCCATGGCACTTTCACTCCACACCGCACTGATCCCCAGCATGCTACAAGTCGTGGGAGCCGTTGGGAAGATGCTCGACAAAGCGGAGGCATATTGTGACAAGAATTCCATTCCTCATGATGAAATGATCGGCGCCAAACTGGCCGACGACATGTTGCCCTTCGCCTATCAGGTCAAATGTTGCTGGAGCCATTCGGCGCTGTCGATCGCCGGTGTGCGCAAGGGTGTGGTCAGTCCGGACATGAGCCCGTTTCCTGACACGTTCGAAGGTTTGCGCGCCGTACTCGCCAAGACCGTGTCCGAACTGGAAGCCATCACCGAAGCCGAACTGGAAGAGCTGGCGGACAAGGATATGCGGTTTGAAATACCGGGCAAATTCAAGCTCGACTTTACCGGGCAGGATTTCCTTCTGAGCTTTGCCCAGCCTAATTTCTATTTTCACTCAGCCACCGCATATGACATTTTGCGCATGAAGGGCGTCCCGCTTGGCAAGATCGATTTCCTCGGCACAATGCGGACCAAGGGCTGACGCCGCAATGAGAGTACGGGTTTATTCCTCAGCGGCGGCGGCCGCGTTGCTGTGCACATCACAGATGGCCGCCGCCGAACTTCCCACGCCGATTCGAGCAATAATCGACGCAGCAATTGCCACTGGCGAAGCTGAGAAAGTCGCGACCGTGATCGAATTGGCGAAAGCGACCAATCCCGGCGACATCGCGGAAATTGAACGGATCGAAGCGGACTACACCACCGCCCAGCAGGAACGCGCGCACGCTGAAACCAAGGCGCAGGAGGAAGCAATCCGGTTTGCAGGGTTGTTCGACAATTGGGACGGAAAAAGCGAAATCGGCGCGTTTCGGTCCACGGGCAACAGCAAGAACACGGGCATCAGTGCGGGCCTGAAACTGGAACGGACCGGCATCGATTGGCGCCACAAACTTCGCGCGCTCGCAGATTATCAGCGCAGCAACGGTGTCACCAGCCGCGAACAATACCTGGCCGCCTACGAGCCGAACTACACTTTGTCCGACGGGCTCTTTGTGTACGGCCTGGCGCAATACGAAAGCGACCGGTTCCAGGGCTATTCCGCGCGTTATTCCGTCTCGGGCGGCGCCGGACTGCGAGTGGTTGAGGCAGAAAACATGCTATTGTCGGTCAAGGCTGGCCCGGCCTATCGCCGTACGGAGTTCGTAACTGCCCTGACCGACAGCAATGTTGCTGGCCTGGCAGCGCTCGATTTCGATTTCAGCCTGTCGGACACCTTGAAGCTGACGCAGTCCGCCAGCGCTTATGTCCAGTCCGCCAACAGCACCTTCATATCGCTGACCGGGCTCGAAGCCGGCCTGAGCGACGGATTGGCGGCCCGCCTGTCATATTCGTTCGAGCACGACACCCAGCCTCCTGCCGGATCACTCCAGACAGATACGCTGAGCCGTTTCACACTGATCTACGGCTTTTGACAGCACCTAGCGCGGCGTAGCGAACCAGATCGTGTGGCGTGGCCCCTTGTTATTGGGCCGCGCGCGCACTTCACGCACTTCGACATTGAAGCCAACCGATTCCAGTTTCTGCGTGAACTTGTTATCCGGCGCGGCTGACCAGATCGCCAGCACGCCGCGCTTGGTCAGCGCGGCACGGGCAAAGCGCAGGCCTTCTCGTGAATACAGCCGGTTGTTCGCTTCGCGCACCAGTCCGTCAGGGCCATTGTCGACATCCAGTAGGATGGCATCCACCGGCTCTCCGCCATCGGCAATCTGCTCGATGGCATCGCCCACATCGGCCATCCGCAGGGTGACGCGCGGATCGGACAGGCAATCGCCGGTCAATTCCGCCATCGGCCCATGTGCCCATTCGATGATCTCAGGCACCAGTTCGACCACGGTCGCATGGCCCTTCACGCCAATCCGCTCCAGGGCAGCACGCAGGGTGAAGCCCATCCCGTAACCCCCGATCAGGATGCGCGGCGCAGAATTATCCAGCCGGTCGATGGTGAGATCAGCCAGCTGCTCTTCCGAAAACTGCATTCTGGTGCTCATGAGCTCGTTACGGTCGAGCACGATGATGAAATCGCGGCCATGCCGGAACAGGCTGAGTTCCTCCCCGCCGGGGACCTGCGCAGTGCCGAGTAATTCACGTGGGATCATTTGACTTTTGTCCTCATACCGGCGGCTGCAATACCCGAGTTGCCGCAGGCGATGTCTTCGTCGGTTTCAGCGCCGGAGGTGCCAACCCCGCCAAGCGGCGAGCCGTCCTCGGCAAAGAAGGGAACTCCGCCGCCCCAGGTCGACATGCCTGGCGCGGGGCCGCCCCAATTGGCGGTTTCCGCAGAAGCCTCCTGAAATGTAGCCGCC
>JBFEKH010000103.1:0-7132 GCA_041552775.1 Allopontixanthobacter sp. | reverse complement strand
TGCCAAAAACCCCGTGCGATATTCCTAGGAGGACAGGCAGGAACGGAACAGGATAATCGGAAAAAATCTGACCGAAGTCGACCGAATTCTGCGGCCAGCTATCCAGTAGTGAATTTGGTCAGATATTCCTCTTTGAGCTTGCGTTTGTAGAGTTTCCCATTCGCCTCGCGCGGCAATTCGGCGCGAAAATCGAACAGGCGGGGCAGCTTCATCCTGGCCAGTTTGTCCGACAGGAAGTCGCGCAATTCATCGGCCAGATTATCGTTCGCATCGGCCATATCTGCGGGCTGGACCACCGCCACAACACATTCGCCCATTTCCGCATCCGGCGCGCCGATCACGGCGGCATCCATCACCTTGGGATGGCCGACCAGCAGATTCTCGATCTCTTGCGGGTAGATGTTTACCCCGCCGGAGATGATCATGTTGCTGCGCCGGTCAGTCAGATAAAGGAACCCGTCCTCGTCCAACCGGCCGATATCGCCAAGGGTAGTCCAGCCTTTCGGATGGGTCGCCTCTGCCGTTTTTGCGTCATCCTTGTGATAGGCGAAAGGATGCGGGCTTTCGAAATAGATCACCCCTTCATCGCCCGCGGGAACTTCGGCCCCGCTATCGTCACAGACGTGCACCGTGCCCAGGATTGCGCGCCCGACCGTGCCGGGATGCGCCAGCCATTCCTCGGACCCGACCATGGTCATCCCGTTACCTTCGCTGCCCGCGTAATATTCCCAGATAATCGGTCCCCACCATTCGAGCATCGCCTGCTTTACCGCTGCCGGACAGGGCGCGGCAGCGTGGATGGCATGCTTATGCGATGACAGATCATACCGGCTACGCACATCCTCCGGCAACTTGAGTAGCCGGACGAAATGCGTGGGCACCCACTGGCTTTCGGTGATGCGGTATTTCTCGATTGCCGCCAGCGCGCCCTCGGGATCGAATTTCTCCATCACCACCACGGTCCCGCCCAGGCGATGGACGGTGGTGCTCCAGCCCAATGGCGCGGCGTGATAAAGCGGCGCGGGCGAGAGATACATGCTGCTGCCGTCGGTCGGGAAGTGAAAGCCATGCACCGCCAGCATCATCAGGGGGGTGCCTGCCTGCACACTGGTGTCGGGCAGCGGCGCCGGTACGATGCCCTTCGGCCTACCGGTGGTGCCGGAACTATAGAGCATCAGCCGCCCGGCGGACTGATCGGCAATTGGGGCGGCAGGATATTCGGCCAGAGCTTCTTCGGCAGAACCCCCTCCGGTCTCGCCATAGACCAGCAATGGCAGGTCCATGCCCGCGGCTTGCATCTGCTGGACCAGCGGAGCGAACAAGGGCGTTGTGAACAGCAATTTCGCATCACTGTCGTCAAGAATATAGGCCACTTCGCTGGCAGTCAGATGCGTCGAAATTGGCACCAATATGATGCCAGCGCGCTGGGCCGCCCAGTAAATCTCGTAATAGCGAGGGGAATTTTCCATCAGCACGGCAATCGCATCGCCCGCCGCCAACCCCCGGCCACGCAACAGGTTGGCAATGCGGTTGGCTGCCTCATCCATCTGGCCGTAAGTGATTTTCTCCCCGCTGCCGGCCATGATCACTGCCGGATGGTCGGGGCGCATTTGCGCGTGCTGTATCGGATGCATGTTTTTCCTCTTCCGCGCAGCAGACTAGCCGGACTGGGCCGGGCGACAAGGGAAAACGGATCGCGCAGGCCAAGACAGCGCCGGGCATAGAAAAAGGCGGCAGGATTGATCCTGCCGCCCTTCGTGAAGACACCCTCTCCGATGTCTAACTGAAACTGGTATGATTAACTTGAAAGCGCATCTGCCAGCAGATACCGCATCATGTCAATAATCTTTGGTTACACGCGGGCCGGCTCTTACTCAGGACCACCCTGGCCACCTTCGTCCATCACCAATGCGAAAGCCTGCTGCGCTTCGGATTCGACCATGTACGGGATCGGGTTGACAGCAACGCCGTCCATCCGGACTTCGTAATGGAGATGTGGGCCGGTCGAACGGCCGGTCGAGCCGACATAACCGATGATGTCACCCTTGTTCACGCGCTGTCCGGCAGCAACTGCCAGACGGGACAGATGGGCGTAGCGGGTTTCGAGAGCGGCGCCGTGCTGGAGCGAGATATACAGGCCGTAAGTGCTAAACACATCAGCGCGCGATACTACGCCATCGGCAGTGGCGAAAACCGGAGTTCCGGTTGGCGCGGCCAGATCGACGCCCTTGTGGTTGCGGCGACCGCCAACAACGGGGTGGGTGCGCATGCCGTAATCGCTGGTCAACTTGGCCGACGCGAGGGGCATGATGGAAGGGATGGCAATTGAAGTTGTCGGGGTTGGTGAAGAAGCATCTACGCCATCTAGCGACTGCCAGCTCGCGAACAGATTACGGAACTGTTCGTCGCCGCCGCTGATCGGGGAAGTGCGGGCGTCGCGCGCTGCGGCGGCCATATCCGCTGATGCTGCACTGCTGTTTGCGAAAGCGGGATGTGCACCCATAGTCATCAGGCCGAATGCAATTGCAAATGCTGCAGCAATCCGGCTTTGCTTGAAAATAGCAATCACGAACCCGTCCTTTACTGCGGTGATTTTTCACCGCCGAGACCCCGTTTCCCATCCAGCCAACCGATCGCCGACTGTCACGAAACTTTTTTGAAGCTTTACGGAACTTACCGTCGCTTCGTTGATTGTGGGGTTATCCGTGAAACTGCTAACGGCGCAATACCGCTGTAGAAGTCTCGCGACAGACCGGCTGCAAGACGCGCCGAGTCGTTGAATGGGCCCTTTATTGCGCCTCCAAAATGCTCCGACACCAAGGATTTCCAACGTTTTTGTGGCAGCTCGCCGCATTCCACACAGCGTGCGATAAAGTGTTTTGTGCCGATTCCCACGTGCCGGATTTCGTCGTCAAGGATTCGGTTCAGGATTTTTGCGCCATTCACATCGCCTTGCGAACGCACCTTGTTCAAGGTTGCCGGCGTGACGTCCAGCCCCCTCGCCTCCAGCACCATCGGGACGACGGCCAACCTGGCCATGACGTCATGCGAGGTTTTCGCTGCGGCTTCCCATAAGCCGCCGTGCGCAGGCAGCGCGCCGTAATAACTGCCCAACGTCCGCAATTTGCGATCAAGCAGCGCGAAATGCATCGCTTCGTCTGCCGCAACAGACAGGAAATCGGAGGTGAATTCCCGGCTCATCTGGGCGCCAAACCGTCCCACCATGTCGAGCGCGAGGTCGATCGCGACAAATTCGATATGCGCCAGCGAATGCCATAAGGCGATTCGTCCATGCTCCGACCCGCCCCCGCGCCGGGGCATTCTGGCCGGGCTGAGCAATTCGGGCCGTTCGGGCCATGCTGGCTGGTCAGGCATCGTGACGTCAAAGCGGAAGCGCAGCCGCTCCTGCCGCCATGCCCGCGCGACGTCGCGGGTGGCCATGACTTTGGCGTGCGGGTCGGGCGTCAGCAAGGCAGCGCGTATTGCCGAACCAATGGGCGCCGATGATTCAGATGTGGTCACGAAGTCTCTCAGAGCGCCTTGGCCGCCTCCAGCACCTCGGCGGCGTGCCCCTTGACCTTCACCTTGTTCCAGACCTGCGCGATCTTACCCGCGGCATCGACCAGGATGGTTGTGCGGACCATGCCCAGATAGGTTTTTCCGTACATCTGCTTTTCCGTCCAGATCCCCAGCGCATCGGACAGTCCGTCATTCTCCGCGTCAGTTGCCAACGCCACTGTCAGATCGTGCTTGGCGATGAAATTGAGGTGCTTCTTGGGCATATCCTTGCTGATGCCGAGAATCGCTGTGCCTGCTGCAGCGAAATCATCCTTCAGCGCGGAAAAATCCTTCGCTTCACTGGTGCAGCCCGGCGTGTTGTCCTTGGGATAGAAGAACAGCACCACTTTCCGGCCCGCAAATTCGGACATTTTGACCGTCCCGCCCTCGGGCGTTTCCATCGCAATATCGGGGATCGCATCGCCAAGATTGATGGTCGTCATGGGTTAATCTCCAGATTGGTTTCGAGAATCGCTTTCCAGCTTTGCGCCACGCTTTGCCGTGCCTGGGTGAAGCGATGCAACAGGCTTGTCCCGCTGTCACATCCGCAGGCCTGCGCGAGTACTGTAGTCGCAGCTGGCGCGGGCAATTGTAGGTCGGGGGCGAGCAACCGCACAGCCACCAGCATCCGGATCATCAGATCATGCGCTGCAGCGAGCTCTTGCGGCAGCAGACCTTCGGCGATCAATTGCCCGATGGCGGCGCGCAGATCAGGGTGAAATGCAGTGTTCTCGCGCAATTGCAGATAATGCACGACGAATTCCAGATCGACCAGGCCGCCGCGCAGCAGCTTTGCATCGAGCGGACCTTTAGGCGATTTATGCGCCGCCATTTCAGCGCGCATGGTCAGCAGACTATCGCGCAGATTAGCACTGTCGTGCGGGGTATTGAGGACGCCTGAAATCACCGCTTCCAGTTCCTGCCTCGCAACGGGAGAGCCGCACAGCACTCGCGCCCGGGTCAACGCCATATGCTCCCAAGTCCACGCGCTTTCACGCTGGTAACGCGCGAAGCTGTCGAAACTGACCGCCAACGGCCCCTGCTGGCCTTGCGGGCGAAGCCTGGTGTCCACTTCGTATAATGCGCCCTCGGCAGTGGGAACACTCAGCGCGCCGCTGACCCGGCTAGCCAGACGGTTGAAATAGAGCGTCGCGCCCAACGGGCGGCAACCCTTGATCCCGGCGCAATCGGATTCCCCGTCATGCGTGCCGCTGAACAGGTAGATGATGTCGAGATCAGAGGCATGGGTCATGACCCCGCCGCCCAGCCTTCCAAGTCCGAGCACCACCAACTCACTGCCTGGAACCCGGCCATGCACTTGCGCGAATTCCGCATCGGTAGCGTCCACCGCCACAGCGATCGCGGCTTCGGCCAGCCGGGACAGGGCAGCGCCGATTTCCAGCGGATCATGCGCGGCCTCGATCAACTGCACACCGAGGGCAAAACGCTTTTCGCCGGTGACGATCCTGATCCGGTCCAATTGCCGTTCGTAATCATCGACATCTTCGGCCAGCCGCATCGTGCCAACCAGTTGCGCAACATCGCCCGGCAAATCGAGCGCGCTGCGGTCGATCAGCGTATCGAGCAATTCTGGGCGGCGGCCCAATTCATCCGCCAGCGGCGGTGCGAGCGTGAGGATCTTGACCAGCTGATCCATCAGCGCAGGCCGCGCTTCCAGCAGGCGGAACAGATTGATCGCGCTCGATGCACCGGCCAGCAGCGCTTCCCATCGCAGGATCGCGCGGTCTTTATCGGGGGCTTCGGACAGGGCTTCCAGCAAGTCGGGCAACATCGCATGGAACGCAGCGCGGGCGGCTGAGCTGCGCAGGGTGCGGAAACGGCCATCTGTCCAGCCGTCGATCCGCATCGCGAGCGTTTCGGGATCATCGAAGCCAAGCTTTTCAAGGCGCCCCGTCAAGCCGCCCAATGCCGAGCCGGCGCCCTGAGGCGAGCGATTTTCCGCATCAATCAGGCGGTCGAACCGCTGCCCCACAGCCTCGGTCAATTCGGTGACTTCGGCAATCAGCGCTGTACCGTCTGCCAGCCCCTCCAACAGCGCGACATTATCCAGCGCCGCGCCGGAAGGCAGCGCGTGGGTCTGTTGGTCGTCGACCATCTGGAGCCTATGTTCCAGCGTTCGCAACCGATCATAGGCACCGCCGACCACTGCCGCATCCTCGACCGAAATCAAACCCGCTGCTGCCAAAGCATCGAGCGCAGGGCGCGTGCTGCGCTGGCGCAAGGAGGGATTGCGGCCGCCATGGATCAACTGATGGGTCTGGGCGAAGAATTCCACTTCGCGAATGCCCCCTCGCCCGTGTTTCAGGTTGAAGCCCGGTCCGGGCATCTTCGGTCCGCTGTAATTGTCCCTGATCCGCGCGGTTAGCCGCCCGATTTCCTCGATTGCCCCGAAATCGAGGCTACGCCGCCAGACGAAGGGCCGGATCGCGGCCAGAAACGCGTCACCCGCCGCGACATCGCCCGAACACGCGCGCGAGCGAATGAATGCCGCCCGCTCCCACGTCAGGGCAGAGGATTCGTAATGTGTCAGCGCCGCGTTCAGTGAAATCGCCAGCGGGCTGACCTCCGAAGCCGGGCGCAGCCGCAGATCAACCCGGAAGACATAGCCCTCGGCGGTATTTTCCGACAGGATCTGCACGATATCGCGGGCATAACGCTGCGCCGCTTCGCCCGGCTCGTCGCGGTCACGGCGCGGCAGAGTTTCGGGATCGAACAGCAGGATGGGATCGATGTCGGAACTGTAATTGAGTTCCTGCGCGCCGTGTTTGCCCAGCGCCAGCGCGATGATACCGGCCGGCTCTGTATCAGGCACCCGCCGCGCAATCGCCGCGCCAATGGCCGCATCCAGCGCACGGTCAGCCAGATCGGACAATTCTTTCATCACACGGCCAACCGAAAAGGCTCCCGCCAGGTCGCCAGCGGCTAGTGCAACCGCGTAGGCCAGCCGCTCCCGCCGCAGGGCCACTCTGACATCTGAGCTATCTGCGCCCGCCTGCCGCGACCACGCCAGCGCGTCTTCTCCGCGCCCAGCCGCCAGCAATTCCGCCAGTTCGGGCATGCGTTCCATGCCGCGAGCGAGGAACGGTGCATGCGCTCGGGCGCGCGTCAGAGCATTTTGCCAGTCGGGCTGCATGGATGCGTCTTTGCCTGTTGGCGGGGTATGGCACAAGTATGGTGCTTGCCGCGCCCGATCAGCTTTGCAACAAGGCGTCATTATCTTCCCGCGAGCGGGAGCATGACCAAGAAGGATTTCCCTGATGTTTCGCAAATTTGCTCTTTCCTCCCTGGCGCTCGCGCTGTGTGGCTGCGCCAGCGCTGACAGCGCCGAAATTGCCATGCCCGGTGTTGCAGCGGGCGATATCTCGATAGAAACGATGAAGGATGTCACCAGGACGATGTCCTCTGACGAATTCGAAGGGCGGATGCCCGGCACTATCGGCGAGGAATTAACCGTCGGGCTGCTGGTAGAGAAGTTTTCCGATGCCGGATTGCAGCCGGGCAATAATGGATCCTGGGTGCAGCGTGTCCCGCTGGTGGAAATCACCGGCAAGGA